>JANLRZ010000089.1:0-28045 GCA_031362155.1 Acidimicrobiia bacterium
TCGACGGGTGCGAAGAACGTTTCGGTGAACCCCCAGGCGACGTACGTCGTGTTGGTGACGAAGTCGTCTTCGAACACGTGTTACGCGATTGCCGACTTTGCCACTGGTGGAACCTTCTTCGCCAAGGTGAGCGGCACCTGCGATGCCACCACGGCGAGCGCGATCACGGGAACGACCGCCACCAACGGTCCGACCGGTGCTCCCGCCACCGCCTCGGCCAATGACACCTGGTCCCAGGCCTGGTAGTCCCGGAGCAACGCTCCACACCGCAGTGAGGTTGGGGGGCTTTCGAGCCCCCCAACCTTGTTGCTCGGCTCTTTGCCACGAAGGAGGTGGGACGATGAGTACCGGCCAGCTCTCCAGCGAGATGGGACATCGACGGGTAGACGACAGCGAGCGTGGTTTTACGCTCATCGAACTCATGGTCGTCGTGCTGATTATCGGGATCCTGGTCGCGGTGATCATCCCGAGCTTCCTCCAGGCGCGAACACCAGCGCGAGACCGCCAAGCGCAGTCGCTCCTTCGTACGACCTTGGCCGCGGCGAAAGCGATCGAGACCACCCCGAACCTGACCGCCGACGCCACCCTGCTCGCGGCCGAGGAGCCGTCGCTGGTCTTCGTTCCGGGATCGATGCCGGCGCCGGCCAACCGCAAGAGCGTGTCGGTGGCGACCACCGTGTCCGGTGGGTTGACGTACACGATTCTCGCGTCCCACTCGTCGTCGGGCCGGTGCTTCGCGCTCCGCGAGCAGACCGATGCGGCACCGCTGTTCCAACGCGTCGACAACGCCGCGACCTGCCAGGCCGACCAGTTCGACCCGGCGATCGGCTGGTCGGACGCGTGGCCGTGATCCACGTCGGTCGTTCCCGAGACTCCTAACCTCGCCCCGCCATGATCCTCCTCTCCGCCGGTCTGTTCGGCCTGCTCATCGGTTCGTTCCTGAACGTGGTGGTGTGGCGAGTCCCGCGTCACGAATCGGTCGTGAGGCCGGGTTCACACTGCCCGAGCTGTGACGCCGAGCTCTCCGCGTTCGAGAACATCCCGGTGCTGTCCTGGGTGGTCTTGCGCGGGAAGTGTCGCCACTGCGCCAGCCCCATCTCGGTCCGCTACCCACTCGTCGAACTGGCCAACGCGGCCCTCTGGATCGGTCTCGCAGTTCATTTCGGCCGATCCTGGGAACTCCCGGCCTATTGCGCGCTGGCGTCGGGTCTGCTTGCCCTCTCGCTGATCGACCTCGATCACTTCCTGTTGCCCAACCGGGTGCTGTACCCGACCGGGGTCATCGTCAGCGGGTTATTGGTGCTGCCGGCCGCGATCGACACCCGCTGGGACGACCTCGGACGCGCCGGTCTTGGTGGCCTGGCTGCCTTTGCGGTCTTCTTCGTGATCCACATTATCTCGCCGCGCGGGATGGGCTTCGGTGACGTTCGCCTGAGTTTCGTGCTCGGTATTGCGCTGGGCTGGCTCTCCTGGGGCCATATCTTCCTCGGGCTCTTCCTCGGGTTCCTGCTCGGCGCGATCGTCGGTGGGTTCCTGATCATCACCAAACTGCGCACGCGCAAAGAGCCGGTCCCGTTCGGACCGTTCATGGCCTCCGGTGCCCTCATCGCGATCTTCGCGGGCACCCAACTCCTCGATCTCTACACGCGCCAATGATCGTTCGGGCGAGCAGGTCGTGCCTCGCCCGACTTCATTTCGGTCCCGCGGACCCGCGAAGATGGGCCGCGCGCATCACGTTCCATCCTCAACCGGTAGGTCCTTCGGTTCATTGATGGCCCACGGGCTCAACTCACGTGGCCCGTGTTGACGATTGTTTGAACTGAGACTTACTGTGCTCGAAGTCAACGAGGGGCAACGAACGTGGCGTCGCCGATACCGCACGACCTACTGACCGCACGCGAGGTCGCCGACGTCATGAGGGTTTCCACCATGACCGTCTACCGCTTGATCAAGGCGGGCGAACTCCCGGCGATCCGGGTCGGAAAACACCTGAGAATTCGCGAACGCGATGTCGCCAAGTACCTCGACGAGCGCGTGGTCACCACCCTGGAAGGAGGTCCGGATCAATGGCCCGTCGCCTGATCGGTCTGGACATCGGCACCAATGCGGTGCGGGTTGCCGAGCTCGAACCAGGAGAGCCACCGCGGTTGGTCAGCTTCGGCCAGGTTGCGCTGCCCCCGGGTGCGATGCGCGACGGCGAAGTCGTCGATCCGGCCGCCGTCACCGCGGCCATCTCGCGGTTGTGGAGTGAACTGAGCCTGAAGAAGGCGCCGGTTCGGATCGGGGTCGCCACGCCTCGGGTGCTGGTACGCACGGTCGATCTGCCGACGATGTCGGACGACGAACTCGCCGGCGCGTTGCAGTTCCAGGCGCAGGAGTTGATCCCGATCCCGCTCGAGGACGCCGTCCTCGACTTCCAGATCCTCGAAGCGCTCCCCATCCCCGACTCGGTCGGCGAGGGACCGCCGCCCCAGCCGATGAGCCGGGTGCTCCTGGCTGCCGCGCACAAGGATCTGATCCGGAATCTCACGGGCGCTGTCCGCGCGGCCGGCCTCTCGGTCGCGTCGGTCGACCTGGTGCCGCTGGCACTGGTCCGCTCGGTCGGTCGCCGAGTCTCGGACAACGGTGGCGGCGTCGAAGCGGTGGTCAGCGTCGGCGGCGGCGTGACCGTCGTGGTCGTGCACGAACTCGGGATCCCGCGCTTCGTGCGCATCCTCGGATCCGGTGGTCGCTCGGTGACCGACGCGATCGCCCGCGACCTCGAACTCACGACCGAACAGGCCGAAGCGATCAAGCGTAACGGCGAGTCTGCTCCTGCGGACCTGGTGGCTCGGGCGCGCACCGCAATGGTGCGACCGATCAACGACCTCGTCGAACAGATTCGCGGTTCGCTCGACTACTACCGCACCCAGTCCGACGCGATCCGACTCCTCCGAGTCACCCTGACCGGCGGCGGCTCGCTGACCCCCGGTCTCGCCGATCAACTCGTCGACACCGTCGGCGTCCCGGTCGATCTCGCCCGACCGCGCGAGCACATCGGCGTGGGCGACATCGGATTCCCCGAAGAGCAACTGCCGCTCCTCGATCCGTTCCTGCCGGTGCCGGTCGGGCTCGCCCTGGGCGGCCTCATGACCGGCAAGCGCATCGACCTGCTCGGTGGTGACCACAAGGAGCCGGTCGACAGGAACCAACTCATCAAGATCGGCGCGGTCGCGGGCGCGGTGTTGCTCGCCGCGCTCGCCGGGTTGACGTATCTGAAGTCCCAGCAGGTCGACGACGAGAAATCGAAGTTGGCGGCCGCGGCGCAGAAGAACGCGGCGCTGCAACAGAAGATCGACAAGCTCGCCGACGTCAAACAGCGCCAGACCGACATCGAAACGCTGTCGACCGAAACCCAGACCCTCCTCGCGAACGACGTGTCCTGGTCCTCGATGCTCCAGGCCATCTCGCGCACGATCCCGACCGACGTCTGGTTGACCTCGATGCAAGGGACCGTGACTTCGACCGGCGCCGCAGCGCCGGGAGCGGCTCCCGCGACCCCAGGGGTGACGGGCACGACGGGCGCGTCGGGTGCGCTCATCGGCACCGCGAACTTCTCCGGCCAGGGCCGCGACTACGACTCGGTGGCGGCCTGGATCCAGCGGATCGGCCAGGACATCCCATCCTTTGCCGACCTCTGGGTGCCGACGGCGGCGCGGGCGTCGGCTGCGGCGGATACGAGCGGCACCACGAGTGCCGGTACGAACGTCACGTTCAGCTCGACGGCGAATATCACCGATAAGGCGAAGTCCACCAGGGCCGAAGACTTCAAGGTGCAGCCATGAAGCGCAACGTCATGATCGGAATCGGCGCCGCGTTCGTGGCCGTCATCGTCCTGTGGTATTTCGCGATCTACAGCCCGAAGTCGGACGATCTCACCAAGGCCCAAGGCGAGGTCAGCACCGAGGAGGCAAAGACCCCCGGGCTCGAGAGCACGCTCGCGCAGCTCGAATCGGTCGCGAAGAACGCCTCGAAGCAGCAGGCGCTCCTCAACAAGTTCGACCAAGCGATTCCGAAGCTCCCGGACGAGGCCGAGTTCATCGTCCAGGCGGCCCAGATCGCTGACGACGCCGGGATCGTCTTCCAATCGATTTCGCCGAGCCCACCCGTGGCGGCCGGATCGACGAGCACCATCGCGTTGGCGATCAGCGTGCAAGGCAGCTTCTTCCAAATCAAGAACTACCTCACGCAGTTGGAAAGCCTCGACCGGCTGGTGATCATCGACGCGATCAACATCTCGGCCGGCGGCGGATCCGACACCGCGAGTTCGAGTGCAGGGACCAACCTCACGGTCACCCTCACCGCCCGCATGTTCACGCGTGCCGTTCCGACCGCCGCCCCGGGTACCGTGCCGGCACCGGGCGCACCGACCACCGGCGTCGGTGGGAGCACCACGACGGCTCCGGGTGGAGCGACGTCGTCGTCCACGGCGCCGTCCTCATCGACCACGGGAGGGACCTGATGGCTACGACACGACGTGAGCGACGAGAGCGCCAACAGCGCTCGATGGGTGTTGCCGTCGGCGTGGTGGGTGCCATCTTGGCCGCGTTGATCGTCTACCAGGTGTTCCTGCGCGACGACAGCATCCCGCAGGCGATTGGTCCGACGAAAGACGGGTCGAGTCAGATCGCGGGTTCGACCACGACCACCGCACCGCTCGAGCCCAGCGTGCCCAACGGCAGCTTCGCCGAACTCAGCTTGCGGGACCCGTTCGAGCCGATCGGGCAGGTCACACCCACGAACACGACGCCGACCACGGTGAACACGACGCCGACAACTTCGGCCAGTCCCGGCACCATCTCGACCACGCCGACGACCTCGCCGCAGCAGAATCCGGGCGGGAGCACCGACGTCGCGCTGATCGACGTGTACATCGATGCCAACGGCGTCCAGACGGCCCGGATCAAGGTCGGAGGGGCCGAGTACCCGGTCGTGGCCGGCGGAACCTTCGCCACCAACTACAAGCTGATCTCCTTTGCCAGCGACAAGTGCGTGAACCTGCAGTACGCAGACTCGCCCTTCTCGCTCTGCGTCGGCGAACAAGTCATCAAGTAGCCCTCGGCGTTTGGGTCCCGGGTTCGGTCCCGTAGCCCTCTAACCTGAGCGGATCATGCTGCGCTACCTCACTGCCGGGGAATCGCACGGCCCGGCCCTGGTGGTCGTCGTCGAAGGTCTTCCTGCCGGCCTCGCCATCACTGTCGATCAGATCGGTGACGAACTCGCTCGCCGCCGACTCGGCTTCGGTCGCGGACCCCGGATGCGCTTCGAGCGCGACGACGTCGAGCTGCTCGGAGGAATCCGCCACGGCGCAACCCTCGGCTCGCCGGTGTCGATCGTGATCCACAACACCGAGTGGCCGAAGTGGCAGGAAGAGATGTCGCCGGCGCCGGGGATCACCGAGAAGCCCCTGACCCAGCCGCGACCGGGCCACGCCGATCTCGTCGGCATGCAGAAATACGGTTTCGACGATGCCCGCAACGTGCTCGAACGCGCCAGCGCGCGTGAGACCGCAGCCCGAGTCGCGGCCGGCGCGCTCGCGAAGGCCCTCCTCGGCGAACTCGGGACGTCGGTGTTGTCCCACGTCGTGCGCATGGGCGACGCCGCGGTCCCCGAGGGCGCGGCCCGTCCGGGGGCCGACGATCTGGCGCGAATCGACGAGTCGTCGGTCCGGTGTTTCGACGCGGGCGCCGAGGCAGCAATGGTGCGGGCGATCGAAGCCGCGGCCAAGGACGGCGATTCGTTGGGTGGTGTCGTCGAGGTCCTCGGATTCGGAGTGCCGGTGGCGCTCGGCTCCCATGTGCATTGGGATCGTCGGATCGATGGCCGCCTGGCGCAGGCGCTGATGAGCATTCAGGCGATGAAGGCCGTCGAGATCGGCGAGGGCGGCGCGGTCGCGGCGGAGCGGGGCAGTGCTGCGCACGACGAGATCTTGTGGAACGAGACCGATGGGTATACACGCGCATCGGATCGCGCGGGTGGGATCGAGGGCGGGATGACGACCGGTTCCTTGCTGGTGGCCCGGGCATCGATGAAGCCGCTCGCCACGCTCAATCGTCCGACGTTGCGGACCGTGGATGTCGCGACCAAGGAGGCCACGGTGTCGTTCAAGGAACGGACCGACGTGACGGCCGTGCCCGCGGCCGGTGTCGTGGCCGAGACGATGGTCGCGTTGGTGTTGGCCGACGAAGCGCTGCGCAAGTTCGGCGGCGACTCGGTCACGGAGTTCACGCGCAACCACCGCGAGTTCGTCGCCTCGCTGTGAGTGCGCCGCGCCATCTGGTGCTGATCGGTCTCATGGGCGCGGGCAAGACCACGGTCGGCCGGGAGTGTGCGAGTCGGTTGCATCGAGGCTTTGTCGACACCGACGATCTCGTGATCGCCAATGCGGGCATGACGGTGCCGGACATCTTCGCGACCGAAGGCGAGGCCGGCTTTCGGGCGCGTGAGCGGGTGGCGCTCACCGAGGCCGTGGCCGGGCCCGAGCCGCTCGTGATCGCCTGCGGTGGAGGCGCGATGGTCGACCCCGAAAACCGGCGCGCCGTCCGGTCGTGCCGGGTCGTGTGGCTCGATGCGGCCCCGGAAGTACTGGCGGATCGGGTCGAAGGCGATGGGGTCGACGCGCGCCCGCTCCTCGCCGGGGGCCCGACGACGGCCACGTTGACGCGGCTCGCCGACGCCCGTCGTGAGGCCTACGCGGCGGCGGCCGATGCCGTGGTCGCCACCGACGCGAAGACCGTCGATACGGTGGTCGTCGAGGTGTTGGCGGGGATGGCGGGCGAGCCATGAGTGTCGTGACCGTTGGGCTGGAACCCGCGTACGACGTCCTGGTCGGACCCGGCGTGCTGGCCGACATCGGTGCGCTCGTCGCCGGTCGCCGACGGGTTGCGATCGTGAGCCAGGCCGCCATTGCCGATCGGTACGCCGAGATCGTGCGGGACGCAGTCGCCGCGCCGACCGAACTGTTCCTGATGGACGACGGCGAACACGCGAAGTCGTTGACGACCATCGAGACGCTGTGTCGGGGCTTCGCCAGTTGGGGTCTCTTGCGCGGCGACGTGGTGGTTGCGCTCGGTGGTGGAGTGGTCGGTGACACGGCGGGATTTGCCGCGGCGACCTATCACCGGGGAATCGGCGTGGTGCAGGCTCCGACGACGCTCCTCGCGATGGTTGATGCCGCCATCGGCGGGAAGACGGCGGTCAACCTCCCGGAGGGCAAGAACCTGGTCGGCGCATTTCACCAGCCGATCGGCGTGGTGGCCGACACCGACACGTTGTCCACGCTCCCGAGCCGCGAGTACCGCAGCGGGCTCGGCGAGGTGGCGAAGTATGCGCTGATGTACGACGTCGTGGCCGATCCCACGGGGTTGGTCGACATCCTCCGCACCGGCACGACCGCGATCCTGGACCGCGATCCGGTGGTGCTCGGTGAAGTCGTCGAGCGGTGTGCGCGTATCAAGGCCGAGGTGGTCGCCGGCGACCCCTTCGAGCGGACGGGGCTCCGGGCTCAACTGAATCTGGGCCACACCCTGGCCCATGCGTTGGAGATTGCCTTCGAGCACCGGCTCACCCACGGCGAAGCCGTTGCGATCGGGTTGGTGTTCGCGGGTGCACTGGCGGGCGGGTGTGAACGGGTCGGGATCGATGTCGTCGATCGTTTCCAGGCGATTCCCGCATCGCTCGGGCTCCCGATCGAGGTGCCCGATCCCGAATCGACATCGGCGCCGGCACTGCTCGAACTCATGGCGCGGGACAAGAAGGCCAGCGGCGGATTGACGTTCGTGCTGCCCGGTCCGAGCGGGCTCGAACTGGTCGACGACCCACCCGCGACTGCGCTGCGGTACGCATTCGAATCCGTCGGGATCACCGGAGAGGACGCGATCACGTGAAGATCTTGCTGCTGAACGGACCGAATCTGAATCTGCTCGGCACCCGAGAACCGGAGATCTACGGGACCGACACCTTGGCCGACTGCGTCGCGGACGCCGCCGCGGCCGCGTCGGCGCACGGCTTCGACTTCGATCATCTCCAATCCAACCATGAAGGCGAGATCATCGAGGCCATCCACGCGGCCCGCGCCACGACTGGCGCCATTGTGATCAACCCGGGCGCGTTCACCCACTCGTCCTACGCGATCGCTGATGCGTTGGCCGCCTACGACGGGGTGAAGGTCGAACTCCACCTCTCGAACCCGAGCGCCCGCGAAGAGTGGCGCCGACTCTCGGTGGTGGCTCCGGTGGTCACCGGCACGATCGCCGGGTTCGGTCGGGCGGGATACCGAATGGCCGTCGAGGCTGCGATCGGTCGCCTCGGATGAACTCCCTGACCGCCATGGACCTCGGACCGCGCCTGGACCGGGTCCGCGCCTGCTTCGACGGGATCGACGCCCTGCTCGTGACCCGACTCGTCAATGTGCGCTACCTGACGGGTTTCACCGGGTCGGCTGCGCTGCTGCTCGTGACCCGCGCCGGTGCGACCTTCGTGACCGACGGTCGGTATCGGGATCAGGCGGCCGATCAGCTTCGCGACGCGGGCGTGACCGCGGACATCGTGGTCGGGCTGACCCAGGTCGACCAACGCGGCGCGCTCCACGAGGCCGCGACCGCCGCCGGCGTGGAGCGGCTGGGCCTGGAAGCCGACGGGGTGACGTGGTCCCAACAGCGGGGCTACCTCGATTGGTTCCCCGAGGCCGAACTGGTGGCGACCGCCGCGTTGGTCGACGACCTGCGCATGGTGAAGGAAGCCGGAGAAGTCGAGCGCATCCGCGCGGCCTGTGCGATCGCGGACGACGCGCTCACCGAAGTGCTCCCGAGCCTGCACGACGCTCCGACCGAGCGGTCCTTCGCCCTCCGGCTCGAGTTCGCGATGCGGGAACGCGGTGCGACCGGCGTGAGCTTCGATCCGATCGTCGCCTCGGGCCCGAATGGGGCCAAGCCGCACGCCCGCCCCAGCGATCGCGTGATCGAACCGGGCGAACTCGTCGTGATCGACTTCGGTTGCATGGTCGACGGGTACTGCTCGGACATGACCCGGACGGTCAGCGTTGGTGATCCCGGAGCCGACGCCCGTCACCTCTGGGAGACGGTGGACGAGGCGCAGCGTCGGGGTTGTGACGCGGTGGCCGTCGGAGCCGAATGCGCGGCGGTCGACCGGGCCTCGCGAGACGTGATCGCCGACGCGGGATGGGCCGATGCGTTCATCCATGGCACTGGTCACGGGGTGGGCCTGGAGATCCACGAGTCGCCTCGGGTCGCGTCGACCTCGACTGGTACCCTCGCGGCCGGCCACGTGGTGACGGTCGAACCGGGCGTGTATCTCCCAGGCCTCGGTGGTGTGCGGATCGAAGACACACTCGTCGTCACCGCCGCTGGACCAGTGGCGCTCACCGAGTTTCCCAAGCACCTGGTCGTCTGACCACCCGAACGATCCGACCCACACATTCAATCGGAGCACGAGGACATGTCGATCTCGACGAATGACCTGAAGAACGGCATGGCGTTGAACCTGCCCGACGGACTGATGACCGTCGTGGAGTTCCAGCACGTGAAGCCGGGCAAGGGCGGCGCCTTCGTGCGCACCAAGCTCAAGAACGTCCGGACCGGGGCCGTGGTCGAGAAGACCTTCCGGGCTGACGAGAAGGTCGGACACGCCACCATCGACAAGCGCGAGATGCAGTATCTCTACCGCGAGGGCGACGACTACGTCTTCATGGACAACCAGTCCTACGACCAGATGAACGTCTCGACCAAGATCCTCGGCGACGCGGTGAACTACCTCAAAGAGGGCGATGTCGCCGTGCTGCCGAGCTGGAACGATGAAGTGCTGGGTTGTGACCTGCCCGCCGCAGTCGAGTTGCTCGTGACCGAGACCGAGCCCGGCATCCAGGGAGATCGCGTCTCGGGTGCGCGCAAGCCCGCGACGATGGAGACCGGGTTGGTGGTCCAGGTTCCCCTCTTCATCGAGACGGGCGAGAAGCTCAAGATCGACACTCGCACGGGCGAGTACCTCACCCGCGCCTAGCGGCTCGACACTCGTGGCTCCCCGTCGTGAATCCCGTGAACGCGCATTAGGTCTCTGTTACGAACGTGAAGTGCGCTCGATCAGCGCCGATGAACTCCTCGACGGGCTCCCGGCCGCGCCCGACGCCTATGCCGTCGAACTGGTGCGGGGGGTCGAGGTCCACTCCTTGGAACTCGACCGGCTCCTCACGGAGTACTCGGAGCACTGGGCGGTCGATCGCATGCCCGCCCTCGACCGCGCCGTGCTCCGGCTCGGCTGTTTCGAACTCGCGCACGAACCTGACGTGCCGACGGCCGTCGTGATCAGCGAAGCCGTCGAGCTGGCCAAGCAGTATTCCACCGAGAACAGCGGCCGCTTCGTGAACGGACTGCTCGCGCGTATTGCCGAGCAGGTGCGCACCGCGAGCTGATGGGCGCGTTCGTGGCCGCGGGCGGACCGGGCACCATGGAGGCCCCGGCAGTCGAGACCATCGAGGATCTGAACGTCGGCACCGACACGCCGTGGCTGGTCATCGTGTGGAACGACCCGGTCAACCTCCAGAACTACGTGGTCTTCGTCTTTCAGAAGCTGTTCGGGTATTCACGGGAGAAGGCGACCCGGTTGATGCTGGAAGTGCACCACGACGGGAAGTCGGTGGTGTCCCACGGCACCCGGGAGAAGGCCGAGAGTGACGTCGGTCGTCTCCACGCGCACGGGTTGTGGGCCACGATGGAACGTGACCGGGCGTGAGCCGCGTCAAGGTGACCAAGCGGGGTGTCGTCCTGAGCTTCGAGGCGGCCGAGGTGGCGGTGTTGGAGAACCTCATCGGCCAGGTGCGGGAGGCGCTCGCCGGCGGGGTGCCCGAGCACGGTTCCGACCCCGTGCGTGATCGGCTGTTTCCCCGGGCGTATGTGGATCCGACCGAGGATCGCGCCGAGCGGGATTTCCAGTCGGTCGTCCACGACGACCTCGTGATGGCGAAGTCGGCCGCGATCTCCGCGCTGGTCGACGGTCTTCATGGCGGTACGGCCAAGCGGGGCGGCGTCGAGATCACCCTCGATGCGGCGGGACTGGAGCAGTGGCTCGGCGCGCTCAACGACGTTCGGCTGGCGCTGGGTGCCGCGATGGGCATCACCGAAGATCGTGATCCGTACGAGGATCCCGACACCGACGACCCGCGCGCGGCGGGGTTCGCCGTGCTCGATTGGCTGGGCTATCTCCAATCCGAACTGCTCGAGGTGATGATGAAGGACACGGAATGAACCCGCGCCCGTATCGCACCCCCTGGGGTGCGGAGCGCGCGTGAGTTCGGGGAGGACGGCGGTTCCGCACTGGCGTCTCGGGCCGGAGGTGAAGTCGCGCGGCGCGCGCGTGGTACGGTCGGGGCACTCCGTCACCGGGATCCTGTGAGGTCCCCACGGAACGAGGATGATGATGGCCGAGAGCCCCAACGGCACGCCGAGTGCCGCCGACAAACAGAAGACAGCCGCCCCAGAGGGCGGCTTTTCTTTGCCCGGGTTCTCGACCCCGGACTCAGTGTTTCGCACGCGGGTCTTCACCGCCGACGACCTGCGCCGGGCCCAGACCCGTATCGCCCACGAGATCGTCGAGCGCAACCACGGTCCGCACGAGGTGGTCCTCGTCGGGCTCCATCATCGAGGCCCCCAGATCGCCCAGCGTCTGGCCGAGGCCATCGAATCGTTCGAACGGGTGCGTCCGCCGGTCGGCGCGCTCGACGTCGCCTTCTACCGCGACGACATCGGGCTGCGGCCGGTCCAGCCGCTGGGTCCGACCGAAGTCCCGGTCGACATCACGGGTCGGGTCGTCGTACTCGTCGACGATGTGCTCTTCACGGGCCGCACGATTCGCGCCGCGCTCGACGCCGTGACCGAGCTGGGTCGCCCGCGCTCGATCCAGTTGGCGGTGTTGGTCGACCGCGGTCACCGTGAGTTGCCGATCCGGGCCGATTTCGTGGGCAAGAACCTGCCGACCGCCGAGCGCGAAGACGTCCGAGTGCGGCTGCGAGAAATCGACGACGTGGCCGAAGACACCATCGAACTCTGGGGACCCGAGGGGGAGTCATGAGCGAAGTGGGGGAGTCGTGAGCGGAGTGGGGGAGTCGTGAAGCATCTGCTCTCGATCGAGGACCTCGACCGCGACCGCATTGTCGAGTTGCTCGACGGCTCCGAATACATGTCCGACGTGCTTGGCCGGGAGATCCCCAAGGTGCCGGCCCTCCGGGGCAAGACGATCGTGAGTCTCTTCTACGAAGACTCCACCCGCACGCGCCTGTCGTTCGAAACCGCGGCGAAGCGGCTCGGTGCCGACACGATGACGTTCACGGCAGGGTCGTCCTCGGTGAAGAAGGGCGAGAGTCTGCTCGACACGGTGCGGACCATCGAGTCCATGGGGATCGATGCCATGGTCGTGCGCCACTCGGCCGCGGGTGCGCCGCACCGGGTGGCCGGGTGGATCGATGCGGCGGTGGTGAACGCGGGGGATGGCCGGCACGAGCACCCGACCCAGGCGCTGCTCGACGCGTTCACCTTGCGTCGGCACCGGGGCGATCTGACCGGTGCCCGGATCGGAATCGTCGGCGACGTGCGCAACTCCCGAGTGGCCCGCAGCGGCATTCGCTGCTGGTCGCGCCTGGGTGCGCAGGTGAGCTTGATCGGTCCGCCCACGCTCATGCCCGAACGGCTCGACGGGTGGCCGGTCGACGTCACGAGCGACCTCGACGACATCCTCAGCGAACTCGACGTGGTCTACGTGTTGCGGGTGCAACAGGAGCGCATCGGTCGAGCGCTCCTGCCGAGTCTGCGCGAGTACTACGCCCGTTGGGGGTTGAGTGTCGAGCGGGCCGAGCGGTTGAAGCCCGACGCGTTGGTGATGCACCCGGGTCCAATGATTCGCGGTTCGGAGATCGCGACCGAAGTGGTCGATGGCCCGCGCTCACTGGTGCGGGAACAAGTGGCGAATGGAGTCGCGGTACGAATGGCAGTGCTCTGGGATCTCATCGGCTCGGGCGGCATGGCGTGAGCGATGGCGTGAGCGAGGCGGACGTGCTGATTCGTGGTGGTCGGGTGATCGACGAGACCGGCGAGCGAGATGCCGACGTGCTGATACGCGAGGGCATCATCGTCGAGGTCGGTCCCCACCTCGACGCGGCGGGTGCGACCGTGCTCGACGCCGAGGGTGCGGTGGTCGCGCCCGGGTTGGTCGACATCCAGGTCCACTTCCGGGAGCCCGGTCGGGAGGATTCCGAGACGCTCGAAACCGGTGCTCGCGCCGCGGCGCTCGGTGGGTTCACTGCGGTGGTGGCGATGCCGAACACGACACCGCCACTCGACGACGCTCAGGTGGTGGCGTCGGTGCTGGACAAGGGACGCCGCACGGCGTGTCTCGTCACGGTGGCCGGGTGCATCACTCGGGCTCGAGCGGGCAAGGAGTTGGCGCCGCTCGGCGAGCTGTACGACCTCGGCGTGCGAATCTTCACCGACGACGGTGACTGTGTCGCCGATGGCAACGTCATGCGGCGGGCCCTCGAGTATTCGAGCGCGTTACCCGGCGCGGTCATCGCGCAACACGCCGAGGATCCGGCGATGGTCGCGGGTGGACACATGCACGAAGGGGAGTGGTCGGCCCGACTCGGCATCCCCGGCCGTCCGGGCGCGGCGGAAGTCACGATCGTGGCCCGAGATCTGGAACTCGCTCGGGTGACCGGTGGCCGCTACCACGTCCTGCACATGTCGACGGCGGGCGCGACTGCGCTGGTACGAACAGCCAAGGCCGACGGCATTCGGGTGACGGCGGAGGCCTCCCCCCAGCACTTCACGTTGACCGACGCCGAATGCGCGAGTTTCGATCCGGTGTTCAAGATGAACCCGCCGCTGCGGTCCGGCGCCGACGTCGAGGCCATCGTCGCGGGCCTGGTGGACGGCACGATCGACGCGATTGCGACCGACCATGCTCCGCACGCTCCGGCCACGAAGGAACTGCCGTTCGAAGAGGCGCCACCGGGCATGCTCGGCGTCGAGACGGCGCTGGCAGTCGCGATCACCCGACTCCGCGATTCCGGCTCCCTCACGTTGGCCCAGGTGTTGGCCCGGCTCTCGTGGCAGCCGGCCCGTATCGCCGGGCTCGATGCGCTCGGGCACGGTCTGCCCGTCGCGCCGGGGAATCCGGCCAACCTCTGCGTGATCGACCCGGCCGAGACCTGGGTGGTCGAGGCCGAACGGTCCGCCAGCAAGTCACGGAACACGCCGTGGGCGGGCTGGAAACTCACCGGCCGAGTACGTCACACCGTGTTGCGTGGTCAACCCGTCGTCATCAACCGAGAGGCCCAAGCGTGAGTCCCGTCGCCCGACCCGAACCGGCTGTGCTCGTCCTCCGCGACGGCACGAGTTTCGAAGGCGAGATGTTCGGCTCGCCCGACACGGTTGCAACCGGTGAAGTCGTCTTCAACACCTCGCTCTCGGGGTACCAGGAGATCGTGACCGACCCGAGCTACGCGGGCCAGATGATCGCGTTCACCTACCCGCATATCGGGAACTACGGGACCAACCCCGAGGACGACGAGGCCACCGCGCCTGCCTGCCGGGGCGTGATCGTGCGAGACCTCGCCCGCCGGGCGAGCAACTGGCGCTCGACCGAGTCGCTGAACGAGTTTCTCGCTCGCCACCAGGTCCCCGTGATCACCGGCATCGACACCCGGCGACTCACCCGCCATCTCCGGGATCACGGAGCGGTGCCCGGCGCGTTCGGCGCCGACGAGGAGGCGGTGCGCGCCGCGGCCGCCGCGAGCACGTCGACCGACGGCACCGATCTCGCGGCGACGGTCACGACCGCGGAGCCCTATACCTTCGGCGATCCCGACGCACCGTTCCATGTGGTCGCGTACGACTTCGGGATCAAGCGCACGATCCTGCGTCACCTGGCCAGCGCCGGTTGTTTCGTCGACGTCGTCCCGGCCGCCACGAGCACGGCCGACGTGCTCGCCCGAACCCCCGACGGCATCTTCTTGTCCAACGGGCCCGGTGACCCCGCAGCCGTCGTCGGCGCGGCCGACGCGGTGCGCGGTCTGGTGGGGAATGGCGTGCCGATCTTCGGCATCTGTCTCGGTCATCAGATCCTCGGCCACGCGCTCGGTGGGTCGACGTTCAAACTGCCGTTCGGTCACCACGGCGGCAACCACCCGGTACAGCACGTCGCGTCCGGCTCGGTGGAGATCACGAGCCAGAACCACAACTACGCCGTCGACCCCGATTCGCTCGACCGGGCCGTCGACATCACCCACGTCAACCTGAACGACGGTGTCTGCGAAGGGCTGACGGTGACGGGTGAGCCGATCTTCAGTGTCCAACATCATCCGGAGGCCGGACCTGGTCCGCACGACGCGGCCTATCTGTTCTCCGATTTCACCGCCGTGATGGCAGGGAGCTGACGTGCCCAAGCGCACCGACATCGAATCCATCCTCATTGTCGGCAGCGGGCCGATCGTGATCGGTCAGGCGTGTGAGTTCGACTACTCGGGCACCCAAGCGTGTCGCGTGCTGCGCGAGGAGGGATACCGCGTCATCCTCGTCAACTCGAACCCGGCCACGATCATGACCGACCCCGACTTCGCCGACGCGACCTACGTCGAGCCGCTCGACGTCGAGAGCCTGCGGCGAGTGATCGAGCGAGAGCGGCCCGACGCGTTGTTGCCGACCCTCGGCGGTCAGACTGCGCTGAACCTGGCGATTGCGCTCGACGAGGCCGGTGTGCTCGAGGAGTTCGACGTCGAACTCATCGGTGCGAGCATCGAGGCGATCCACACCGCGGAGGATCGCAGCCGGTTCAAGGTCGCCATGCAGGAGATCGGTCTCGCCGTCCCGATTTCGGCCATCGTGTTGGCCGATCGCGACATCGCCGACGACCATGCCCGAATGGCCGACGCCGTCGACCGCGCGGTCATCGCCGGGAAAGAGGTCGGGTTCCCGCTGATCTGTCGACCGAGCTTCATTCTCGGCGGTGGTGGCACCGGGTTTGCCTACGACGAGGATGAACTCCGTCAGGTCGCCTGGCGGGGCTTCTCCGCCAGTCCCGTGGAGGAGATCCTCCTGGAGCAGTCGGTGCTCGGGTGGAAGGAATACGAACTCGAGGTGATGCGTGACCACGCCGACAATGTGGTGGTCATCTGCGCGATCGAGAACGTCGACGCGATGGGCGTTCACACCGGCGACTCGATCACCGTCGCGCCCGCGCAGACGTTGACCGATGTCGAGTACCAGAAGATGCGCGATGCCGCGTTCGCGTGCATCCGACGGATCGGGGTGGAGACCGGCGGATCGAACGTGCAGTTCGGTCTCGACCCGACGAATGGTCAGATGGTGGTCATCGAGATGAACCCGCGGGTGTCTCGGTCGAGTGCACTCGCGAGTAAGGCCACCGGCTTTCCGATTGCCAAGATCGCGGCCAAGCTCGCCGTGGGCTACCGCCTTGATGAGGTCACCAACGACATCACCCGTGTCACCCCGGCCAGTTTCGAGCCGACCATCGACTACGTGGTCACCAAGATTCCCCGCTGGGCGTTCGAGAAGCTGCCGGGGGCCGAACCGCTCCTCGGCACGATGATGCAGTCGGTCGGCGAAGTCATGGCCATTGGCCGAACCTTTCCGGAGTCGCTGCAGAAAGGCCTGCGATCGCTCGAATCGGGACGCCTGGGGTTCGACCACCACGACCCGGTGTTCGT
This sequence comes from Acidimicrobiia bacterium, assembly GCA_031362155.1. Classification (GTDB taxonomy): domain Bacteria; phylum Actinomycetota; class Acidimicrobiia; order IMCC26256; family JAENVU01; genus JAENVU01. Next base: position 16,769 of record JANLRZ010000089.1, read on the forward strand.
CGACCTTTCCGTCGACGATCTCGAACGTGCGTGTCGCCGCCCGACGCCGGATCGCCTCTTCGCCGTCGCCGCCGCGTTGGGTCGGGGCATCTCGATCGAGCGACTTCACGAGATCACGGGCATCGACCCGTGGTTCCTCGACCAGATGGCCCAGATCGTCGAGGCCGCCGACGACCTCGCCACCTACGTCGGCCCGGAGGATCTCGATCGGACCGCGTGGCGAGGTGCCAAGCGGCTCGGATTCGGCGATGCGCAGATGGCCGCGCTCTGGGGCGCGACCCCGGAAGCCGTGCGGGCCGCACGCCAAGCGGCGGGGGTCGACGTCACCTACAAGACCGTCGACACCTGCGCGGCCGAGTTCGAGGCGACCACGCCGTACCACTACGGCACCTACGAGGATGACTGCGAAGTCACGCCGCTCACCCGCCCGGCGGTGGTGATTCTCGGGAGTGGTCCGAACCGCATCGGCCAGGGCGTCGAGTTCGACTACTGCTGTGTGCATGCCGCTTTCGCGCTGTCAGACGCCGGGTTCGAGACGGTGATGGTGAACTGCAATCCCGAGACGGTCTCGACCGACTACGACACGAGCGATCGGCTGTTCTTCGAACCGCTGTCGGTCGAAGGGGTCCTCAACGTGTGTGAGGCCTTGCAGGCTCGCGGTGAGTTGCGGGGAGTGGTGGTCGCGCTCGGCGGTCAGACGCCGCTGAAGCTGGCCCGCACCTTGCAAGACGCCGCGATCCCCGTCGTCGGGACCAGCCCGGAATCGATCGATCTGGCCGAGGACCGCGATCGCTTCAATGCCCTGTGCAATGTGCTGGAGATCCCCCAACCGGCCGGTGGTACCGCGACCACCCTCGACGGCGCTCGTACCATTGCCGCCGCGATCGGGTATCCCGTGCTCGTCCGCCCGTCGTACGTGCTCGGTGGTCGGGCCATGCAGATCGTGTTCGACGAAGAAGGGCTCGACGCCGCGATGGCGGAGCTCACGACTGCCGGTTCGCTCGGCAAAGAAGGCGGCCTGTCAGCGACTCGACCGGCGCTGATCGACCGATTCCTCGAAGACGCGATCGAGGTCGACGTCGACGCGCTGCGTGACCACACCGGTGAGGTGCTCATCGGCGGGATCATGGAACACATCGAGGAGGCCGGCGTGCATTCCGGCGACAGTGCGTGCGTGCTGCCGCCATCGACGCTCGCGCCGGCGACCATCGCGACGATCACCGAGTACACCGAGCGGCTCGCCGCCGCGCTCGACGTGTCCGGGCTCCTCAACGTGCAGTACGCGGTCAAAGACGGCGACGTGTTAGTGATCGAAGCGAATCCCCGCGCGAGCCGCACCGTCCCGTTCGTCAGCAAGGCCACGGGTGTGCCGCTGGCCAAAGTTGCGGCCCGGGTGATGCTCGGATCCTCGCTCGCCGAGCTGCGGACCGAGGGCCTCCTGCGACCTCCGGCCGAAGGCGGTCACGTCTCGGTGAAGGAGGCAGTGCTGCCGTTCAATCGGTTCCCGACCGTCGACACGCTGCTCGGACCCGAGATGCGCTCGACGGGCGAGGTCATGGGCATCGACCGTTCCTTCGGTCTCGCCTTCGTGAAGAGCCAAGCCGCCGCCGGTGCGAGGCTTCCCGAGTCGGGCACGGTCTTCCTCTCGCTCGCGAAACGCGACAAGGAGCAGGGCCTGACCGCCGCCCAGCGGTTCGTCGAACTCGGGTTCTCGATCATTGCGACGACCGGCACCGCCGCGGCGTGTGAGGCGCGCGGGATCCCGGTCGAGACCGTGGTCGCCAAAGTGGGCCAGGAGACCGGGATGGACGCCGTCGAACTCATCGCATCGGGCCGGGTCGATCTCGTGGTGAACACGCCGCGCGGCCGCGGACCCCGGGCCGACGGTGCCCACATCCGCCGGGCCGCGGTCCTGCACAACATCCCGTGTCTCACGACCGTGGCCGCGGCGCGCGCCGCCGCGGCCGGGCTCGCCGAGAGTCAGACCACGGACGTCACGGTGCGCTCACTGCAGGAGTACCACACCGACGGTCAGATGCGACTCGGAGTCTGATGCGCCGACGTTCCGCCTCGCCGGCGCCGGTCACCACCGAGGTGACCGTGGGGCCGCTGCGGCTCCGGAGCCCGATCATCGCGGCATCGGGGACGTTCGGGCACGGCGACGAAGTGCTCCGGCTCGTCGACCCCACTCGGTTGGGTGCCATCACCGTCAAGTCGCTCGCGGCCTTCGCGTGGGCCGGGAATCCGGCGCCACGAGTGCACGCGGCCGGCGTCGGCGGGATGTTGAACTCGGTCGGCTTGCAAGGCCCGGGCGTCGAAGCGTGGGCCCGCGACGAACTTCCCGCTCTGGCCGCGTCGGGGGTTCCCGTGATCGTGTCGCTCTGGGGTCGGTCGGTCGATGACTTCGCCGCCGCGGCCGCGCAGCTGCGCCCGCACGTCGGCGCGCTGGCAGCGGTGGAACTCAACGTGAGTTGTCCCAACGTCGAGGACGCGGCCCGCATGTTCGCGCACTCGGCGACGGCGACGAGTGCCGTGGTCGGCGCCGTCGCCGATCTCGAACTCGGGCTGCCGATCTTCGCCAAACTCTCGCCGAACACGTTCGAAGTGGTCGAGGTCGCGCGCGCGGCGGTGGCGTCCGGCGCGACGGGATTGACCCTGGTCAACACGTTGCTGGGTCTCGCGATCGATGCCGACACCCGGACCCCCCGGCTTGGGGGCGTGACCGGCGGATACTCGGGGACGCCGATCAAGCCGGTGGCGTTGCGGGTCGTCTATGAGGTGGCCCGAGCGTTGCCCGGCACGCCGATCATCGGTACCGGTGGCACCGGATGCGGTCTCGACGCCATCGACATGCTGATGGCGGGAGCGAGTGCGGTCGGCGTCGGGACCGTGAGTTTCCAAGAACCCCGTGCGGTGAATCGGATTCACGACGAGGTCGTGCGTTGGTGCGAGCACCACGACGTCACCCGAGTCGACGCCCTCACCGCCACCCTGCACGTCCCATCGAACTGAGGAGCGTTCCGTGAGCCCGACTGTTGCTGCCCCGCCAGAAGTCCGCGATCGGCTGGTACTCCCACTCGACGTGGGCGACCTCGAGGCCGCGGTCGCAATGGCGCGGAAGGTCGCGCCCTGGTTCGGGGTCGCGAAAGTTGGATACGAGCTCTACGCCGAGGCCGGTCCGGACGCGTTCGATCGCCTGCACGACCTCGGCCTCTCGGTGTTCTGTGATCTCAAACTCCACGACATCCCGACCACGGTCGAGCGGGGCGCAGCCGCACTGGCGCGCCATGGAGTCGAGTACCTCAACGCCCACGCCGCCGGGGGCACCGACATGCTGCGCGCCTTTGTGCACGGAGCCCAGGCGGGCGCCGCCGCCGCCGGGCTCGCGCCTCCGGTCACGCTCGCGGTCACGGTCCTGACGTCGGATCCGGACGCGTCGGCCTTTCCCGCCCGGTTGGCCCTGGCGGCGGAAACCGGATGTGACGGCGTGGTGTGCAGCGGGCGTGAAGTCGAGGCGGTGGCCGCCGCCGGGTTGGCTTCGATGGTGCCGGGAATCCGACCGGCCGGTGCGAACCGGGACGATCAGGCGCGAGTTGTCACACCGGGCGACGCGATCGCCCGCGGCGCGGATTGGTTGGTCATCGGCCGACCCGTGACCGCGGCCCCCGATCCGGCCGGCGCGGCGGCCGCGATTGCTGCGGAGGTCGAGGCCGAGCTGAGGCGTCCCTGACGACGACCCGGAGACTCAGCCGGAGTCCTGCCTATACTCAGCGCCGCCCGAAGCTGCCACGCGGTGTGCTGCCCACATCGCTCTCGGAGGTCCTGTCGATGCCGCTCCCGCCCGCGCTCACCCCGGAGCAGCGCACTGCTGCGCTCGAGAAGGCCGCGGTCGCACGTCGCGTGCGCGCTGAGATCAAGACCCGGTTGAAACTGAACCGGCTCTCCCTCAAGGAACTTTTCGCTCAAAGCGACACCGATGACATCGTTGCGAAGCTCAAAGTCGTGAGTGTGCTCGAGTCGCTGCCCGGCGTCGGGAAGGTCCGAGCCCGGCGCATCATGGCCGACCTCGAGATCAGCGAGAGCCGTCGACTTCGTGGCCTCGGTTCGAAGCAACGCGCCGCGCTGTTGGCCGCGTTCGCCGGGCAGTAGGCACCCCGCTGGCGGTCCTGCTCGTTCTCGCGGGCCCGTCCGGAGTCGGGAAGGGCACGGTCGGTCGGCTCCTGTTGGCCCGCGAACCGGCGCTGGCCTGGTCGGTCTCGGCCACGACGCGCGAGGCCCGACCCGGCGAGGTCGAGGGCCTCGACTACCTGTTCATCGCCCGGGAGGACTTCGAAGCCCAGCGCGATGCCGGGGGCTTTCTCGAATGGTTCGAGGTGTACGGCCAGCTCAAGGGCACGCCCCGGGCGCCGGTCGAGGCCCGATTGGCCGCCGGTGATGACGTCCTCCTCGAAATCGACGTCCAGGGTGCCCTGGCGGTCAAGGAGCAGTATCCGGATGCGCTCCTCGTCTTTCTGAAGGCGCCCGGCCCCGAGGTGCAAGAAGCCCGATTGCGGGAGCGAGGGACCGACGATCCGGCCCAGATTCGACGGCGGTTGGCGACGGCGGCCGAGGAGGAGGCGCTCGCCGACCGATTCGACGCCGTCGTGATCAACGACGACGTGGAGCGAGCCGTGGGGGAGGTCGCTGCTATCCTTGCCGAGCGCCGTCGGCGAACTTCGCCGCACGGACCTTCCTAGCTTTTCTGGAGCCCTTCACCATGGCCGACCGCCGCGCGTCCCTCACCGAGCCTCGGATCGAGCGCCTGCTCGAACGGGAGAACTCCAAGTTCACGCTCGTGACGCTCGCGTCTCGCCGCGCTCGTGAGATCAACGACTACTACAACCACCTCGGTGACGGCCTCGGCAAGATCGTCCCACCGCAGGTGACGTCGGTGTCGCGCAAGCCTTTGTCGATCGCCCTCGAAGAAATAGAAGTCGGCAAGATCATCAAGGCCGAACTGCCCGAGGTCGACCCCGAGGCCGAAGCCGCCGCCGATGGTGCGGCGACCGAAGCGCCCGACGCCACTCCCGACGCCGGGTAGTCGTGTCGGGTCGACCCGAGGTGTGGCGCGGTCGACGCGTCGTCCTTGGCGTCTCCGGAGGGATCGCGGCATACAAGGCGATCGAACTGTGTCGGCGGCTCGTCGACGCGGGCGCGCACGTCATGCCGGTCCTCACCGAGGACTCGCTCCGGTTCGTGGGTGAACTCACCTTCTCGGCGCTCGCATCGGAACGGGCCCGGACCAGCCTGTTCACCACCGAGGGCACGCCGATCCCGCACACCCATCTCGGCCAGACCGCGGATGTGATCCTGATCGCGCCGGCCACGGCTCGCACGATCGGCAAGTACGCCGCGGGGATTTCCGACGACCTGTTGAGCGCAACGCTGCTCGCGACCCGCGCCCCGGTCGTACTTGCTCCGGCCATGCATACCGAGATGTGGGAACACCCGGCCGTGCAGGAGAACCTGGCCACGCTGCGCCGACGCGGCGTGCACATCGTCGATCCCGAAGCCGGCCGGTTGGCGGGTGGCGATGTCGGCGAAGGTCGGCTCGCGGCGCCGGAACGGATCCTCGACGCGGCGGCCGCAGTGCTGACTCGTCACGGCGATCTGGCCGGAGTCCGAGTCCTGGTGAGCGCCGGCGGCACCCGGGAAGCGATCGACCCGGTGCGGTTCATCGGGAACCGGTCCTCCGGCAAGATGGGCCATGCCGTCGCCCGCCAGGCCGCGGCCCGGGGGGCTCACGTGACCTTGGTGACCACTGCGGAGGTGCACGGCGATCACCACCTCGAGGTGGTTCCGGTGGTCTCCGCCCAGGACATGCATGACGCAATCGTTGCCCGATTCGACGCGACCGATGTGGTGGTGATGGCCGCCGCGGTCGCCGATTTCCGGCCCAAAGTGGTGGCCGAGGCCAAGATCAAGAAAACCGAGGGTCCACCCGAGATCATGCTGGAACCGACCCCGGACATCCTCGGCGAACTCGGCGCGGCGAAACGGGGCCAGGTGCTCGTCGGGTTCGCGGCCGAGACCGAGAACGTCGAGGCCAACGGCGGCGAGAAGCGAGTGCGCAAGAACCTCGATCTCCTCGTCGCCAACGACGTCTCCGCACCAAATGCGGGCTTTGAAGTCGACACCAACCAGGCAATCCTGCTTGACTCGTCTGGCGCTTCCGAGCACACACCGTTGCTCACCAAGGTTGCGCTGGCTGATGTGATCCTTGACCGCGTCGCCGTACTGATCGGACGCGGGTCCGCCCACCCAGACCAGGAGCAGCGTTGAGCGCTTTCACTTTCACGTCGGAATCGGTGACCGAAGGTCACCCCGACAAGATGAGCGACCAGATTTCCGATGCCGTCCTCGATGCGATCTTCGAGGAGGACCCGAACAGTCGCGTCGCCTGCGAGACCATGTGCACCACCGGGCTCGTCATCGTTGCCGGTGAGATCAGCACCCAGGCCTACGTCGACATCCCCCGGGTCGTGCGCGACACCGTCCGCGGTATCGGGTACGACCGTGAGTCCTACGGCTTTGACGGCAACACGTGTGGTGTCATCACCTCGATCGACGAGCAGAGTCCCGATATCGCAATGGGGGTCGACAAGGCCGAGGAGCAGCGCGCCGGCGACACCGACCGACTCCTGGAGACCGGGGCCGGCGACCAGGGCATGATGTTCGGCTACGCCTGCGACGAAACCGCGGACCTCATGCCGATGCCGATCTGGCTGGCGCACAAGCTCGCGTTCCGCCTCGCCGAGGTTCGCAAGTCCGGCGTGCTGCCGTATCTGCGGCCCGACGGCAAGACCCAGGTCACGATCGATTACGAGAACGGCGTTCCCAAGCGGCTCTCGACAGTGCTGATCTCCACCCAGCACGGTCCCGGCATCGATCGCGACACCATGATCAAGCCCGACCTCATCGAACATGTCATTCGGCCGCTCATTCCCGAGCAGTTCGCCGACGACGACTTCGAAGTGCATGTCAACCCGACGGGCAACTTCGAGTTGGGTGGCCCACACGCCGACTGTGGGCTCACCGGGCGCAAGATCATCGTCGACACCTACGGTGGCATGGCCCGTCACGGTGGCGGAGCCTTCAGCGGCAAGGACCCCACGAAGGTCGACCGCTCCGCCGCCTACGCGGCCCGGCACGCGGCGAAGAACATCGTTGCCGCCGGTATTGCGAGGCGGTGTGAAGTGCAGGTCGCATACGCGATCGGTATCGCCCGCCCGGTTTCGCTGATGGTCGAGACCTTCGGCACGTCCGAGATCGACCCGGAGAAGCTTCCGGCGTTGGTGCAGGAGCACTTCGACCTCCGGCCGGCGGCGATCATCGAACGGCTCGACCTGCGCCGACCGATCTACCGCCGCACCGCCGCGTACGGCCACTTCGGCCGCAACGAGCGGGACTTCACCTGGGAGCACACGACCAGCGCCGACGCGCTGCGTGCTGCTGCCGCGAACCTCTAGGCGTTCCTCATACCCGACCAGCACGTCGTTCGGGTTGCGGTCGACCTGACCGCAGTGGAGCGGGAGTTCGACTATCTGGTGCCGGCGGAGTTCGGCGCGTCGCTACGCGTCGGCACACTCGTGCGCGTGCCGTTGCACGGTCGGCGGCTACGGGGGTGGGTCGTCGCCGACGGTGTGACGCCCGAGACCGAGATCAGTCGGCTGCTACCCGTCGCAAAAATCGTCGGTGCCGGTCCACCCGCGGAGGTGCTGGACCTGTGTCGCTGGGCCGCGCATCGCTGGGCCGGTCGGCCCGTGGCGATGTATCGGGCGGCCTCGGCGCCGAACGCGGTGCGGGAACCGTGGCCGTCCGCTCCGCCTCGAGTGACCGGCTCCGGCGCCCGATCGGTGACGGCGTGGCCGCCCGCGGCGGACCGGAGAGCGCTGGTCGCCGATCTGATCGCTCCGAGTGGGTCGACGTTGGTGCTGACCAGCGAGGCGCGGATCGGTGGACTGGTGCGTGACCTCGAGCGGCGCGATCACCGCGTGGTGGTGCTGCGGTCCGACGTGGCCGACGCGTTCCGGACCCGGGCCTGGGCCGACACCCGTCAGGGTGAGGCCGTCGTGGTCGGAGGACGGACCGCAGTGTGGGCGCCGGTGCCGGACCTCGCGTCGGTCATCGTCCTGGACGACGGCGACGAAGCGCTGCAGGAGGAGCGGGCACCGACCTGGCACGCGCGCGATGTCGGCATCGAGCGGGCTCGGCGGTGCGGTGCTGCGCTCCATCTGATCGCGCCGGTGCCGACCCCCGAAGCTCAGGCCGCGATCGGGGCTCCGGTGGTCCGTCCGCCGAGGGCGGTCGAACGGACGGGCTGGCCCCGGGTCGAGATGGTCGACCTGAGAGAGGAGCCGCCGGGAAGCGGCCTGCTGAGCGAGGGGCTGGCGCGGTCACTGCATCAGGTGGTCGATGCCGGTGATCGGGCCGTGTGTCTTCTCAACCGCAAGGGTCGGGCGAAGTTGTTGACGTGTTCGACCTGTTCGACCGTGGCCGAATGCGAGCGGTGTCACGCTGCGGTCGTCGAGTCAGATCCGTCGACGTTGCAGTGCCCACAGTGTGGGACCGAACGGCCGGTGATCTGTACGGCGTGTCTGGGGACCAAGCTGCGGGCGTCTCGTCTCGGTGTGCAGCGGCTGCGGGACGCGTTAGCCGCGTTGTTGCCCCGCACCGAGATCGCGTGGCTCGATGCCTCGGTCGACGAACCCGGTGACGCGCCGGTCGTGGTGGGCACCGAAGCTGCACTCCACCGGGTCGATGCCCGGTTCGTCGCGTTCCTCGACCTGGACCAGGAACTGTTCGCGCCGCGGGTCCGAGCCGCCCAACAGGCGGCCGGGCTCGTCGCGCGGGCGGCGCGCGGCGTCGGGAATCGAGAACGCGGCGGGCGGCTGCTGCTCCAAACTCGTTCGCCGCACCACGATGTGGTGCAGTGGGCGCTGACCGGTGACCCGACCGCGCTCATGACCGCGGAACGGGGGCGACGTGAGTTGCTCGGGTTTCCACCGGCCGGAGCCGTGGCCGAGTTGTCGGGTGAGACACCGGCCGTCGAGCAATCCGTCATGGCGCTCCGACGGGACTTCCGGGTGTTCGGCCCATCCGAGCAGGGCACCGGATCGAGTGCGCTCGTCTTCGCCCCGACGCCCGATGCGCTCGCCGATGCCCTGGCCGTCGCCCAACCCCTCGGCCGCGCCGCCGGCCGCTTCCGCACCGCCGTCGACCCACCCCGCGTCTAACCCGATTGCCCGAACCCGCGCCGGTACTGCACCCCAGAGGGTGCGCTCCGCGCGTTGGTTCACGGTGGAAGGTCGACTGGGCCCCCGTGGGAGTGACACGATCCGACCCATGACGGCATCACCGACGTATCCAGGATTCGACGGCACGGTCACGCGGACGTTCGCCGGGTCGCAGGGAGCGTGGCCCGACCGCCCCCGGGCACGGGAAGGTGCGCCGAACATCGTGATCGTGCTGGCGGACGACCTCGGATACGCCGACCTTGGTTGTTACGGCAGCGAGATCGACACCCCCAACCTCGACGCGCTCGCCCAGCGCGGGTTCCGGGGCACGAACTTCCACGTCACGCCGATGTGCTCGCCCACCCGGGCCGCGTTGCTGACCGGCGTCGAGCCGCATCGGGCTGGCCTCGGAACGGTGGCGCACGTCGACCCGGGCTTTCCCGGCTACGCGTCGGAACTCGCACCCGACGTGATGACGATGGCCGAGATCCTGCGCGACGAAGCCGGCTACGCCACGATGATGGTGGGGAAGTGGCACCTCGCCAAGGACTCCGACGGCGCCGAGGGGCCTCGGCACTCGTGGCCGTGCCAGCGCGGCTTCGATCAGTACTACGGCGTCATCGACGCGTTCACGAACCTGCACCATCCGCACCGCCTGGTGCAGGACAACCACCAGGTCGAGACCGATCAGTATCCCGACGACTACTACTTCACCGACGACATCACCGACCACGCGATCTCGATGGTGCGGTCGCAGAAGACCGCGAATCCCGAGCGTCCGTTCTTCCTCTACCTCGCGCACGGTGCGGTCCACGCGCCATTGCACGCCAAGCCGGAGGACATCGAGAAGTACCGTGGCCGCTACGACGCGGGCTGGGATGCCCTCCGGGCCGAGCGGTTCGCCCGCCAGCAGGAGATGGGAACCGTGGCGCCCGGCGTCGAGCTTGCGCCCCGCAATACCGAGACCGAGCACGATGTGCGCCCGTGGGATGACCTCTCCGCCGACGAGCAACGGTTGTTCGCTCGGCACATGGAGGTCTACGCGGGCATGGTCGACAACATCGACCAGAACATCGGTCGCATGGTGACCGCGCTCGACGACCTCGGCGAACTCGACAACACAATCTTCGTCTTCACCTCCGACAATGGCGCGTCGCGCGAAGGGGAGGTGTCCGGGACGACCGCCTACTACGTGCATTTGCTCCAGGGCGACGACATCGACGCCGACTTGGCGCGCATCGACGAGATCGGTGGTCCGACCACGACGCCGCACTACCCCCGCGGTTGGTCGATGGCGGGGAACACCCCTTTCCGGCTGTACAAGATCAACACGCATCAAGGCGGGCACTCGGTGCCGTTCATCGTGTCGTGGCCCGCCGGCATCTCGGCGCGCGGGGAGTATCGCCGCCAGTACCAACATGTGACCGACCTGCTGCCGACGTTCCTCGAGGTGGTCGGGGTCGATCGCCCTGCGCATCGCCATGGGGTTCCGCTCGTCGATCTTCAGGGTTGGAGCTTCACCGACGTCCTCAACCACGCCGATGCGCCGAGCACCCACCGCGAGCACGTCGTGGAGATGAACGGTCACCGCGGCTACTACCGCGATGGGTGGCACGCGGTCACGCTGCACCACGCCATGACGTCCTTCGCCGACGAGGAGTGGGAGCTGTACCACCTCGACGAGGACCCGACCGAGCTGCACGACCTCGCCGCCACGCAGCCCGAGAAACTCGCCGAACTCACCAACGCGTGGGAGGCCGCCGCGTGGGAGAACCGCATCTACCCACTCGACGAAGGGGCCAGCGTCAAGTACGTCACGCGGCCGGATCGCGATCTCGTCTACTCGTTGCCCGTCCGCATTCCCCGCGGCACACCGACGCTCGAACGCTGGCGATCGGTACAGCTGATCTGGTTTCGCGGATTCACCGTGACCGTGGATCTCGATCATCGTGCGGCCGACGAGGGAGTGCTGGTCGCCCACGGCGACCAGGGTTCGGGGTAC
>JANLRZ010000122.1:0-2631 GCA_031362155.1 Acidimicrobiia bacterium
TTGCACTCGACGACGACGCCGTCCGAGACGATGTCATAGCGATCCTTGCCGTCTTCCGATCTCGGCTCAAGCTGCAACGGTCCGACCAGGCCAAGTACGCGCCTCGAGCGCCCGTCCACTGCAATGGCCTCCTGCAGTTCCTTCTCAGTCCCCCAAACTCGACCAGGATCAGAAGCGTCCCACTCAAAATCCAGACCTTCGGTCTGGATCAGTGCCGGGACTTGCAAGAACCTCGGCAGCGGGGCGATCAGCCCTGCGACCGGTTCGCCCTGTTCAGGCGTCAGCCCACGCCGACCCTGAGGATGAAGGAAGGTCGAACGGAGCACCGGGACTCCCCGGATCTCGACACGAGCGACTGGGCGTGTCAAGGGTTGGAAGATGCCAAAGGCGGCCCATCCCCAGCTCTTGTCCGGGACTGCGTCCGCGCAGAAGTCGAACACCCCGACGATGCCCCGCCCGTCCGGACCAGATTCGTAAACGACTGCCCTGTTCCCCGCTGCCGTGCTCTTTGAGGCTGGTGATGTAGTTGGGTCCATCGAGCCACCAGCGCTCCTCCCAGCCCGCGATGAGGTTGGTCGCTACTGGCGGGATCACGGGGATAAGGGACGACGGAGCAATCGGCGAAAGCCACCTCGCGCCGAGCCACCTCAGGTCTTCTTCAAGTCCATCATTTGGTCCGGCGCGCGTGGTCTGCATGTTCCGACCCCTATGTCGGCGGGCGTCAAAGCGTCGCGGCCTCTGTCCCTCTGGAACACGTAGTGGGCTTCGAGCCCACCGCTACTCGACGGCTCCGCCAGGAACGACCCATTGGCAGGATTGGCCGGTCACCGCGGCGATCAGGTCAAAGTCAGCGTCGTAGTGCAGCACAGTTGCCCCGATCTCCTCCGCGGCCGCAGCGATCAGCAGATCGGGAACTTTCCGGCCACGCTGACTTCCCTTCGCGAGAAGCCGCTGTACCTGCAGCGCGCGACGGACGTGACCGGCCGAGGTCTCGACCCTCTCAAAGGTCCCGACCGCACCGACGAGACGATCCCACTCGTCAGCGCTGCGCGCGGAATAGCCGATCTCAAGATCGCTGATGGATGCCCGCCCGAGCAGACCGTCAACTGCGAGAGGCTCTACGACGTCCCGAATCTCCGGCCGGTGAAGACGCTTGACGACACTCGTGTCAACCAGGAACGTCACCGCCATGCGTCGGCGCGGTCCTCCCGCGGACCATCCGCCAGCACGTCCAGCGCCGCCCCAACCCGCTTCGCCCGCTCACTCGAAGCCAACCGCAACGCCTCGTTGACGGTATCTCGAATCGTCGTGGTCCCCAACTCGACGCGAGCACGCTGGAGCCGCTCCTCGTCAACGTCGATCAAATGCTTGCCCATGACCGCAGTATATACCGAACCAGCCTCGATATATAGACGCGTCCCCTGGCTTCCGGCCAGACGCAGCACGCAGCCAGGACACTGTCCCCAGCGGGTAGGTGTTCCCGGTTTGCGTCGTGTCCCATCCTCATCCGTGGACTTACCTTGACCGTTGGTCGCGCGCACCACCGGGAGGTCCGCGCGATCCAAGCACGTCGAACCCAGTATCTTCGAGGACGGATGAGTCGAGCGCGATCAGCCGGCAGGTTCCGGTTGGCGTTCATACGCCCGCGCCACCGGCGTAGACGGGCGATGCCCACGTTGCGGACCGACTCGGAAAGGCCGACCTGATCTTGCCTACCCCGATCTCGCTGGGCACCGAGGACTCGTAGGTGACCTACCGGTTCGCCGTCACCAGAGACCCCCCGAACCGCACCCGCGACCAGCTGCGACGGACCTCAAATCGGCCAGAGCGCGTCCGAGCACATCTCCCCAGTTGCAACCAGATTTCGGCCCCTACATGCCCCAGACCCACTCAAACACACTTGGAAAAAACAGAAAACCCCGCTTTTGCGGGGGTTTCTTGATGGGCGATACTGGGCTCGAACCAGTGACCCCCAGCTTGTCGAGCTGGTGCTAACAGCTAGCTGCGCATGGCCCTCGAGTGGCGGCTCATGACCCGGAGGTCGCACGTTCGAATCCTGCCCCCGCTATGTGATGAACAGAACGGCCGCCACGGCCGCTTCGGGCGGCCGTTCGCTTTCCAGGCGTCTGCTCGGACGGCCTCCGGAGCAGGTGCTCCCTACGCCGGGACGGCGGACGCAGGCGATGTCCGTCGCGCCGCGCGCAAGATCCCGATGGCGGCGCCGAGTAGCCACAGCGCGAACGCCACAGACGCGATGCCCCCGCTCCAGAAGCCGGTCAGGGACAGGACGGCGACGGCGTAGGACGCCCAGACTGTCCACGTTGGCATGGCGCGTGCCCGATGGGCGATCCGCGTGGTCACGGCGACCAGGACGCCGCCGCCGACCAGCCCGGTAAGCGCAACAACGTTCCCCGCCATGCCGAGCGCCCGGGCGGTGTCCGGGTCGGGGGTGAACTCCGCAGACAATGCCGCGTATGCGGTAGCCACGTCGAGCGACACCCCGGTGATCATCAGCCCGCCGAACAGCGCCGCCGCCGGCACGATCGCGTGTGCCAGCGGGTCGCCGCCGGACAGCCGGTCGAGTACCCGCCGTAGACCGGTAGCGAACCAGAGAAGCAGCGCGATCCCCGC
>JANLRZ010000124.1:0-31587 GCA_031362155.1 Acidimicrobiia bacterium
ACGGGGATCCTCACCGCGCTAGTGCTCAACGCGTGGCTCGGTTGGTGGTGGACCGACGGTGCCGCAGCGCTGCTGGTCGCGGGCTTCGCCGTGAAGGCCGGCATCGACCATTGGCGGGAGTCCGCACCGCACGAGGAGGAAGCCGAGGCCCCTGATGGGCAGCCCGAGGGAACTCCCGGTCGGTCGCAGTCCTGAGCCTCAGGCGTTCGGTGCACCACCACGCACGACCCGGGTGCCCGCGAGGCTGCCCTCGGCGCGCCATTGCCGGAGGTGCTCGGCGTAGTCCATGAGCGATCCGGGGAAGACCGCGCCCCGGGCCGCGAGCATGGTGCGGGCACCCTCGCTGTTGCCATAGCTCGGCGTGCAGGTCTTGTTGTATCCGGCGATCGCGCCCGAGCGCTCCCACAAGGTCTGCAACCACGCATCCTCGGCCTCGACCGTCGCCTCGATTGACTCGATGCCATCGGTGAGGCACTGGTCGATCAGGCCCGTGATATGGGCCGTCGACTCCGAGAGGAAGTGCACGAAGTTCAGACCGAAGCCGGCCTGGATGAAGCTCACCACGAAGAAGTTGGGGAACTCCGCGGTGAGGATGCCGTGCAGCGAGTGCGTGCCGTCGTGCCACCGCTCGCTGAGCCGCTGACCGCCGCGGCCCACGGGGTCAAAGCCGAGCCGATGGACGAGCCCGGTCGTGATCTCGAACCCCGACGCGAAGATGAGCAGGTCGAGCGGGTACTCCGTTCCGGCGACGACCGGCCCCGTGGCCGACATCTCGCGCACGCCCCGACCGTCGGTGTCGACGAGGTGCACGTTCGGCTGGTTGAACGACTGCAGGTATTCGTCGTGGAAGCACAACCGCTTGCAGTGTTTCCCGTACCAAGGCTTCAGCTTCTCGGCGGTCTCGGGATCCTCGATGACCTCGTCGACGCGCCGACGGAAGCCCTCCATGATCTCGAAGTCGATGGCTTCAAGGTCGGCGCGTTCGTTTTCGGTCGCCGGGATCCGTTGTGTGTCGACGCGCATCGCCGCGGTCCACCCGTCGTCGACCATGTCGCGATCGGGCAGGCTCCCGGTCACGACCTCGGTGAAGTTGCGGGTGCGGTCGGCCTGCCAACCCGAGGGGAGGGAGCGGAACCAGTTGTCGTCGATCGGTTGCTGGCCGCGCACGCCGATCGCCGAGGGCGTGCGCTGGAAGACGTAGACCTCCTTGGCCGCCCGGGCGAGTTGCGGGACGATCTGTACCGAGGTCGCGCCGGTACCGACGATGCCGACCACCTTGTCGTGGAGGTGATCCATCGGTTCGGTCGGGCTCCCGCCGGTGAACTCGTAATCCCAGCGGGTGGTGTGGAATGCCTTACCGCCGAATCGCTCGATGCCGTCGATGCCGGGCAGCTTGGCCTTGTGCATGAGCCCGCCGGCCGAGATGAAGAACTGGGTGCGGAGGTGGTCGCCGCGCTGGGTCACGAGGTCCCAGCGGTGCGCGTCGTCGTCCCAGGTGAGCGACTCGACTTCGGTCTGGAACAACACATGTTCGTACAGACCGAAGTGACGACCGAGGAGTTGCGCGTACCCGAAGATCTCGGCGGCGCTCGCGTATTTCTCGGTGGGCATGTAGCCCGTCTCTTCGAGCAGCGGGAGGTAGATCGTGGCATCGACGTCGCACATGCAACCCGGATAGCGATTCCAGTACCAGGTCCCCCCGAAGTCGGCGGCCTTCTCGACGATGCGGAAGTTGTCGATGCCAAGCTTGGTGAGGTTGATCGCCGCCAGCATTCCCGCCCAGCCGCCGCCGAGCACGACGACTTGGACCTCCTCGGTCACCGGGTCACGGGTGAAGTCCGGGTCGGCCCACGGGTCCCGATCGAGGTGGTATTCGCCGAGCGAGTGGTACTGCCCGAGCCCTTCCTCGCGCAGCCGTTTGGTCCGTTCGGCCTCGTAGCGAGCCCTCACCGCGGCGATGGTCGACGGATCGGGGCGGGTCATGGTTGGCTCCTGAGGAATGCGGCGACCGACCGGGATCGGCACCGAACGGCTCCCGGGATTATTGCCGCCGCACCGGTTCGTCACTGGCAACGGACCGAGGCACGCTGGCCGACCGGGTCAGGCGACGTGCAGCTCGAACGCGATGGCTCATGCCTCGCGGAGCAGGGCCGTGCGACCCGGCTGGATGAGCGCGGAGGCACCGGCCAGCGCGACCAACTTCCCGGCCTCGTTGGTCACCTCGGCTCGTGCGGCGGCAAACCCACGCCCACGATGGACCACCGTTGCACGTGCCGTCAGCAGGCTGCCGTCAGTCGGTACCGGCCGGAGGAACTGCACGCGCAGATCCGTCGGGGCGATCGCGGTGCCGGCGGGAACCGTGGTCTGTACTGCCGCGCCCAAGGTGGCATCGGCCAGGAACGCGGTGACGCCGCCTTCCACGAAGCCGGTCGGCGACCCGAGCCACCCGTGGGCCGGCATCGTGAACTCACAAGTACCTTCGGCGGCCGCGGTGGGCACCTGGCCGAACAGGTGATACGAAGGCGGCAACGGAAGCTCGCCCGCGATGAGCTGTTCCATGACCTCGAGCCCGGATCGGGTTTGCCAGATCTCTTCGTCGAGGATGTCACCGACGGGTGGTCGTTGATATGGGGGTATCCAGCCATCCGTGGGCACCGTGCGCATCGGAACCTCGGCCGGCGGGGGACCGATGCTCGGATCGGGCGGAAAGATCGCGCACCGAGAGGTCCCATGGGCGATCAAGCGCCCGTCGTGATCGGTCACGAACACTTCGGTGAGGCCAAGCTGCCGGGACGCGTGCACCAAGCGGCCCCGTGCGACCAACTGCCCGTCCGAGGGCACCGTCCGAACCATATTGATCGACAACTCGGTGGTCGTGTATCCGGTCGCGGGCGGAAGTGCGGTGTGGATCGCGCAGCCCAGCGGGCCGTCAGCCAGGATCGCAACGATGCCGCCGGTGATCGTGCCTTGAGGTACCTGGAGCCAACCGGTGATTGGCATCGTGAACGTCGCCGTACCGACGCCCACCTCGGTCGGATGCATTCCGGTCAGCTCCCCGATCGGGGGACCGGCGACCTGACCGCTCACCATCAACCGGAGCTGTTCGATCCCGGAGAGACCGCGCAGTTCGACGGGGAACCGTTCGCCGCGCACCGGTTCTTGCCACGGATCAACCACGACGGGTGTGATCCGGCGCCGGGGAACCCTCGACCGGGGTGCAGACCTCGAGTTCGGTGCCATCGACGTCGCGGAAGAACAGCGACCACGTCGACCCGCCGAGTTGTTGGATTTCCCCGATGTCTGCTCCGGCCACCACCAGACGGTCGCGGACCTGTTCGAGGTCGGCGAGGGAAGCGACGGCGAGTCCGAAGTGGTCGATCCGACCCCGGCCGCCGAGCGCTCGCTGCTCGCCGATGATCGTGTCGGCCGGGACCTCGAACACGTTCAGCTCGGACCCGCCTCCAATGTGGAGGATGATCATTCGCGGGTGGCCCTCTTCGGCGGCCATCTCGAACAGCACCTCGGCACCGAAGACCTCGCGGTAGAACGCGACGTACCGGTCGAGGTCGGCAGTCAGGACCGCCGCGTGATTGAAACCACTCGTGAAAGGCATGAGACTCAGCTTCTCACACCAGTTCCCCGGTCGAGCCTTGGGTGACGATGCCAGGACTCGGGTACCGTGTCGGATGCGCATCGGGAACCACTTCGCGGGGCTTCGGTGAGCCGGTTGGAAGAGGTCGGACTCGCAGATTCTTGGCGCTGTTGGTTGTGCGACGAGCCGGTGAACCCCGAGATGTCGGTCAACGACGCCCGGGGACCGAGCATCGACAGCGTGACCACGAAGGCCAAGGCCAAGGGCGGCGGATCGGTCGCCGGCACCCAGCGGCTCGCGCATCGCGCGTGCAATACCAAGAAGGGCGCGGTCACCCCGGTCGTCCCGTGGTCCGCGGACTTGTTCGTCGTCGATCCCGCGCCGATCCTTTCGACCCTCGAACGGCTGGCACGCAAAGGTGGACGAGAAATCATGGCTCGGTGTCCGACCGACGCGGATGCGCAGCAGGCTGCCACCTGGCTGGCCGACCGCGTGAGCCGACTCTCACCGGATCTCGCGTTGGCCACCGCCGTCGAGTCGGGTGGCGGTCAGTTCCTCGTCGTCATGCGCACGGAGTCGCAGTGACCGGAGCCAGCAGTCCGGTGCCTGGTCCCCGCCGGGTGAGGCAGTACGGCACGCCGGCCGGGTCGGCCATCACCGTCCAGAACGGATGGACGGCGATGCACGTCGCACCGAGGTCCTCGTGCTGGCCCATAGCGATCGGCACGTCGTCGCACGCGAGGTCCAGATGGCAGCCGCTCGGCCCCGAGGAGCCTCCACGCCGCTGGACCATGACCCGCAATGGCATGTTCAATGGACGTTCGAGCGGTGCGAATTCCGACCCTCGCGCCGGCTGAGGCGACCACCCCGTCACCGACGACCAGAAGCGGATTTCCTCGGCGAAGCATTCCGGGTCGATGTCGATCGTGACTTGATCCACGAGCGTGGTCGGGCCGCCGGGCACGAGCGCCACCGGTTGTTGTCGTAGCGGTTCACCGTGATGGGGCACGATGCAGAACACCACGCCACTCGGCGAGGCCAGGGTGACGTAGCTCCCGTAGTCGGCGATGACGGTGGCACCCCCGGCGACGCCTTGGTCGGCACTCGTGCGCACATCGGCGACGTGGAGATCGATGTGCGAACCGGGTTCGCCCGATTCGGTGCGTTGCACGCGCAGGTGGGCGTCGGCCCCGTCGGCGGGCAGCAAGGTCGCGAACTCGGCGTTGTCACCGCGCCACGGCGACACGTGTGATCCGCTGACCGATTGCCAGAACTCGATGGCGGGGTCGAACCCATCGGGGTGGCGATCAATGAACGCGGTGATCCATCGCACTTCCACGAATGCCACCGTAGGGCGACGCGCGACGCCAGGTGCGCGCGTTCTTCGCACGGACCGCGACCGGGATCCCCGCCGCTTCAGATCGTGCGGTCGACCTCGGCCCAGTAGGGGTCACGCAGGATGCGCTTCTGGATCTTGCCGGTGGTCGTGCGCGGGACTTCGTCGATGTAGGTGATCGTGCGGGGCGTCTTGTACCCGGCGAGATGCTCTCGGCAGTGTGCGATCAGATCCGCCGACAACGCATCGTCGGCTGCGAACCCGTCGGCTACCTGGACCACCGCGGCCACGGCCTCGCCCCATTCCTCATCGGGGATCCCGATCACGGCCACGTCGGCGACCGACGGGTGCGATGCCAACACGCCTTCGATCTCGGCCGGGTAGATGTTCACGCCGCCGGAGATGATCATGTCGATTCGTCGATCCGACAGCCACAGGTAGCCCTCATCGTCGAGGTAGCCGACGTCGCCCGTGGTGAAGACACCGGCTTCGAGATGCGCGGACGCGGTCTTGTCGGGGTCGTTGTGGTACTCGAAGTCGAGGCCCATAGCGTTGCGGAAATACAACGTGCCCTCGTCCGTCGAGGGAAGTCGGGTGCCGTCGTCGGCGACGACGATGACCTCGATCTGGGGAATGGGCTTCCCGACACTGCCGCCCTTGACGAGCCATTCCTCCGCCGAGATCGTTGAGATGAACGAACCCTCGGTCGAGCCGTAGTACTCGGAGACCACCGGTCCCCACCATTCGATCATGGCGCGCTTCACGCTCGGCGGGCAGGGGGCAGCACCGTGCCACACCCGGACGAGACTCGAGCCGCGGAACGTTTCACGGACGGATCCGGCCACGTCGAGCAGGCGCTTCATCTGGGTCGGAACGAGGTGCAGGTTGGTCACGGCAAACTCGTCGACCAACGCACAGACCCCCGCGGCGTCGAAATGATCCTGCATGACGACGGCCGATCCATTCACAAGCGGCAGCATCGAGAACGCCCACTGCGCGGAGTGGTAGAGCGGACCACAGAGCAAGGTGATTCCGGCCTCGGGCACGTACTGGCTCATGCTCGACGCGATCAGAGTCAGCACTTCGGGTGGCACCTCGGCGCCGCCGGTCAGCGCGCCGCGTACGCCCTTCGGTCGCCCGGTGGTGCCCGACGTGTAGAACATCGGCCCGCCGAGGCACTGCGCGGCGGGGACTTCGTTCGCACCCGACGCGACGAACGCTTCGTAGTCAACGAAGCGCGCCGTGGACTTTTGGTCGGCGCGTGGGTCGCCGCCCACCCCTACAGACAAAAGGTCGTGCCCGGTGAGAGCGACCGTCTCGGCCCGGGCGACGACCGCGGTGCGCACGCCGGCACCCCGAGGATCGGCCAGGGCGCGGGCCACCGTGTCAGCGAAGCGAGCATCGGTCACCACCAGGCGGACCTGCGCGTCGTCGAACACGTAGGCGATCTCATCAGCGACCCACCGCCAGTTGACGGGGACGTACACCACGCCGATATGGGAGCAGGCCATCATCACTTCGAACGCCTCGTGCTGGTTCCCCATGACGATGGCGATGGTGTCGCCCGTGGCAAGACCCTGATCCAGCAGCGCATTGGTGAGTCGGGTCACGCGCTCGCCGAAGGTCGCGAAGGTCATGGTGATGCGGTCGTCGGCGAGGGCCAGGTCGTCGGGACGGGTCGCGGCGAGTTCATCCAGCAGCGTGACGGTCATGCCATGATCGTAGGTGAACAGTGTTCAGTTGTCCGGCACGATCGCGCCGACGGCCGCGACGACCCGCGTGCGGCGCTCGGCGAGTTCGGGGAGTCGCGCCCGGGCGATCCGGGCTCGGCGGGTCAGCACCAACCGACGGAGTGCCGCGACGTCGCCTTCCAGGAGCCAGAGCAGGATCGGGAGCGCTACGGCTTGGGCGAGAACGAGTCCGAACCCCGGCCAGAAGCCGTCGGAGGTCACCACCGCGGCCACGATCCAGGACGTGGGGAACAGCACCGCGGCGATCAACACCCGGACCGTTCCCTTGGTGACTGGCACGCTCACGAATCCATCGACCGCGCTGAGCACCAGAATCGCCGGTCCGTTCACGATCGCCATCCACACGATGACCGGGAGCAGCAACCACGTCGCCGCGCCGCGCGCCACCAGGGAGACGTATCCGGCCCGCAACCCACCGGAGACCGCGGCATCATCGACGTCGGCGACATCGAGGGCGAGCGTGTAGTCGGCGATCGCGGTCGCCACTGCCTGGCGCTCCGGGCCGGGCGCGGCGATCGTTCGCCGGGCAACTCCGCGGCGTTGGGCCAACGACGGTTCGTGTCCGTCCCGGCGCATCGCGACCGCCGCGGCGCGTTCGTGGGCCCAGGCATCGATCGGGTCGTCGACGCCGGGGATCACACTGCCGAGACCGACCGTGATCTGCTCCGTGACGGCGCGCACTGCTTCGTGGTCCTCGGGATCAGCCGCGGGAAGGACGATCGCCGGCGCCGCGACTACGAGCACGTCGTTTCGAAGTCGGGTCTTGTCACCGAAGGTCACCCCTACCGGGACCAACCGCACGTCGGACACGCCGGCCGCCGCCGCGCCGAGGGCGATCCGAGCCGCGCCGGTGCGGATGGGAGCGAGCGCCTCGCGATCGTGGGTCGTGCCTTCGGGGAAGATCACGACACAGTCACCCCGGGCGAGGCGTTCGGAGCACGCCGTGAAGGCCGACTGGTTCGCGCCGGTCCCTTCACCGTCGATCCGCCGCTGCACGAGCACGACGCCCGCCAGTTTCAGGAACGGACGAGCGATCACGACGTTGTGCAGCGTGGCCTTGCCGACAAACCGGGGGAGTCGGCCCAGTGCAGCGATGACGACGATCACGTCCATGAACCCGTTGAAGTGGCTCACGACCACGACCCGCGGCCCCCGCCGGCGCAAGTCCTTGATGCCGCTGTACTCGACGTGGGTATGGAACCCGCGCGTGATGAGGCGCGCCAACTGCCCGATGAGCCGATCGATGATGCCTCTCATCGGTGCGGTCGCTCTCCGAGTGCCACCGCGGTCAACGCCGCGGCCGACATCACGTGCCAGAGGCCGTGACCCTGCCAGACCGACTCGGGAGTGCAGGCCCGACACCCCGTACGCGTGCTCGCGTGGATGCTGACGGCCACCGTGCCGATACCGGTGGCGAGCAGGCCATTGCGATTGCGATGGACGGCTGCGGTCGCGAGGACACCTCCCGCGGCAACCACCGAACCATCGTGGAGCCACTTCCCGGACCGGGTCCCGGGACCGTGATAGCCGATACTGCCAATGCCGAGCGCGACGAGCAGCGCTGACCAGAGTCGCGGCCGGGATTCGCCCCGCCGAGCGACATAGGCACCGGCGACGACGTACGCGAGGCTGGTGGCCGAATTGACCGGCTGCCCGAAGAACCCCGGACGCACCTGCTCGCAATCGCCGAGCGCGGCGTGCGGGCGCAGCACCGCACCGACGTCGCCAGCCGTCGGTGACGGCGCAGAAGAAGACACGCCCAACCCTAGGACACGAAACCGCCCATCTCACCGACCTCGACCGGCGCGCCGACAATGCGAGAGGATGGCGCATGACCGATCGTGATGAGTCTCCGCTCGCACCGGAATCCGAAGGTCGGGCCCCGGGCCGTGACCGTCTCGTCGGGCGCCGGATCCTCGTCGTCGGTGGCGGTCAGGACGAACAGAGCCTCGACGATCCGCCCGTGGGCAACGGTCGAGCGATGTCGGTGCTCTTCGCCCGTGAGGGCGCGCGCGTCGCGGTGGCGGATCGAGTGCGAGCGCGCGCCGATGCGACCGTCGCGGCCGCGGGATCCGCAGCGGTTGCGATCGAGGCCGACGTTGCCGACCCCGATGCGGTCACGGCGATGATGGCTCGCGCGACCGACGTCCTCGGCGGCCTCGACGGTCTTGTCTACAACGTCGGTATCGGCGTCGGGAAGCCGTGGCTCGCCGGCGCGACTGCCGACGACTGGGACCGCGTCTTCGCCGTCAACCTGCGCGGGGCAATGCTCACGCTCCAGGCCGCGTTGCCCGTTTTGGCCGACCGATCGGCCGTCGTGATGATCTCGTCGATTGCGTCCCTGAAACCGGGGAGCCGACTCCCGGCCTACGACGCGTCCAAGGCCGGGCTCGCCGGGTTGATGCGCCACGCCGGCGTGGAAGGGGAGCGGCGCGGTATTCGCGTCAACCTCGTGGCGCCGGGCTTGATGGATACGTCCCTCGGGCGGGCCGCAACTCAGGGAAGGCCCGGCCGAGCCAGCACGCCGGTACCACTGGGTCGACAAGGGACCGGTTGGGAGACCGCCTACGCCACGTTGTTCCTGCTCTCCGACGAGTCCGCGTACGTCACCGGCCAGACGCTGGCCGTCGATGGCGGACTGACCAGTCTCCGATGACTCCCGGGACACGCCGACGCGGCCCGGAGTTCGACCGACCCAGGATGGATCCATGAGGGACTGGCAACAGGGACACGTGGAGAGCGCGGGGCTCGCGCTCCGATATTTCCGCTCCGGCGGGGACAAGCCGCCACTCGTACTCGTCCATGGATTCACTGACAACGCGTTGTACTTCACGCGCGTCGCGGATCATCTCGCCTCCGCCTGGGACGTCGTGGCCTACGACTGCCGCGCCCACGGAGAGAGCCACTGGGACGGCGGACGCTTCTCCGATGCCGAACGAGTCGACGATCTCGTGACGGTCATCACCACGCTCCGCCTCGACCGACCCGCGCTCGTCGGCCACTCCATGGGCGCGGCTGCGATCGGGTTCGCGGTGGCATCTCACCCGGGCATCAGCCGCGGGATCGTGCTGGAAGATCCGGCCTGGTGGGACGGACCCGGGACTTCCACCGGCTCGGAGTCGGTCGCGACCGGTGCCCGGCTGAGCACGGAGAACGCCGCGTGGCGCGATTCGCTCGCGGCGTTGCACGACATGACTCCGCTCGAGCGGATCGCATGGCGGCGCCAAGACTCGCCCCGGTGGTCCGATCAAGACATCGACCTCTCGGTCGCGGCCCGGTTGGAGATGGATCTCGGTGTCTTCGACCACCTACGCCTCCGCGGTGATCGATGGCGCGACGCGGTCGCGGGATTGGACTGTTCCGCGCTGCTCGTCATCGGCGAGAACTCGCTCGGCGGCATCGTGTCACCACCATTGGCCGCGGCCGCCGCCGAGACGAATGCGCGCCTCGAGTGGGTGCAGGTTCCCGACGCCGGCCACGCGATCCGTTTCGATCAGTTCGACCGGTTCCTGATCGCCGTCGACCCGTTTCTCGCCGGCCTGGTCTGAACCCGACGGTGACGAGGTCCTACCTCGTTGCGTCGACCGGTTCAGCGAGCCGCACCGGTGCGAGGCGTACCGATTCGCTCTCTGCCAACTTGGCCGCGTTGTGGATGGGATAGCCCTGCTTGCGGGCGCGCTCGATGCACGCGCCGAAGAGCTCCCGGGACAGCGCCTCGCGCCGGCCCGGGGCCAACGCGAGCCAGGCCGACCGGATCCGTCCCTGATCAGAGGGAATGTCGAGTGCAGCTCGCAGGGTTTCGGAGTGGGCGGCGACCACCCCGGCGTTGTAGCCGTCGGGGACGAGGCTCGGCTGAATGACGGTGATCTTGGGCAGCACGTAGGGGAGGAACGCGATGTAGCGATCGCGAATCTCCTGCGCCGGGTTCAGTTCCGGGCGGCGCGAACGGCGGGCGAGGAGCGGCATACCGAGAGTCTCCCCAGCCGAGGCCGGGGCCGTCAAGCGCGCCGCTCAGGCGTAGGCGACCTGACAGAACCCGTGGTTGCAGTACCCGCCCGGGTGCTTGGCGAGGTACTGCTGGTGGTAGTCCTCGCCGTAGAAGAACGCACCCGCGTCGGCGATCTCGGTCGTGATCTCACCGAACCCGGAGGCCGTCAACTTGGCCTGGTACCGGTCGCGACTCGCCACGACCGCGCCGTGCTGGGCGGGCGAGTTGGTGTACACCGCCGAGCGGTACTGGCTACCGATGTCGTTCCCTTGACCCATGTACTGGGTGGGATCGTGGTTCTCCCAGAACACCGCCATCAGCTCGTCCACCGAGACGACTGCCGGGTCGAACACGACCAGCACCGCTTCGGTGTGCCCGGTCATCGAGGTGCACGTCTCTTCATACGTGGGGTTGGGCGTCGTGCCTCCCGCGTAGCCCACCGCCGTGCTGTACACGCCGTCGAGATTCCAGTAGAGGCGTTCGGCTCCCCAGAAGCACCCCATCGCGACGATGAGCGTGTCCAGACCCTCGGGCCACGGTCCGACGAGCGGTCGACCGTTGACAAAGTGGGCCTCCGGCACGGGCATCGCCTGAGGACGGCCCGGCAGGCACTGCTCGGCGGGGGGCGGCGGGGCAGGGTGGCGGCGGTGCATCACAGTCTCCAGTGATCTGATCGGAGGGGAACGGTGGTGGTGCAGTCGGGAAGAACGTGATTTCGTTACAGGAGATTCCGCATCCTCACCTGCGTTCGGCCAACTCGCGGAACTCGTCGGCGACCCCGGACCGATCGCGCAGCATCATCGGCGCGTAGCCCACGGCGTCAGAGCCGAATCTTGCGCGGGCGGCATCCATCGCCCGATCCAGTTCGCGGCGTGCGGCGCCTGACGCGGAGCCGGCGCGCCGGGCGTCGTCCGTCTCGGCACCGGCGAGGGGCAGTTCGAGCTGGAGCGGCATCTCCGGGACGAGGTTGCCGACCGAGATCGCCAACAGCGTGATCTCGGAATGCTCGGGGTGATCGGCGACCGCGGCTCGGGCCAGCGGCACGCCGAGTTCCACGAGGGTGCGGGTCGCACTCACCGGCGTGCGCACGGTGATGGATCGGGTCACCGATGCCATGCCCGGAAACCGCACCCGGATCGTCACGGTGCGCCCGGCCCGTTCCTTGGCGCGGAGCCGTCGCGCAACGCGGTCGGCGAGGTGGGCGAGCACCGAGGCATAGAGCTCGTCGGTCGCCGCGCGGCGACCCAGGGCCGACTGCGCGCCGACAGAGTGGGCCCGGCGGCTGGTCTCGATCCGACGGGGATCGGCATTCGCGGCGCGTTCCGCGAGCTTCGTGCCGACCGCGTGGCCCAGCAGGCCCCGAAGCGCGCCCGGTTGGGTTCGGGCCAACGCGCCGATCGTGTGGATTCCCTTCTCGGCGAGGCGGTGCTTGGTCACGGGGCCGACGCCCCACAGCAAGCCGACCGGCAATGGCTCCAAGAACGACGATTCCGTTCCCGCGTCCACCACGACG
This sequence comes from Acidimicrobiia bacterium, assembly GCA_031362155.1. GTDB lineage: Bacteria > Actinomycetota > Acidimicrobiia > IMCC26256 > JAENVU01 > JAENVU01. Next base: position 12,181 of record JANLRZ010000124.1, read on the forward strand.
AGTCCGTCCGGTTTGGCGACCTGGGAGGCAACCTTGGCGAGGTGCTTCGTGGTCGCGACCCCCACTGAAATCGGGAGGCCGACTTCGTCGCGCACCCGGCGGCGGATCGTGGTCGCGATGGTCGCGGGACTGCCGAAGAGATGCACCGAACCGCGCACGTCCAGAAATGCCTCGTCGATCGAAATCCGCTCCACCAGGGGCGTGAAGCTCTCGAGGATCTTCATCACCGCGTTGCCGAGGCGTTGGTACTCACGGAAGTGACCGCCTGCGAACCTCAGCTGTGGGCACAGCTCCCGCGCCCGCCACCCGGCCATGCCGCCCCGAACCCCGAACGCGCGCGCTTCGTACGACGCCGCGAGCACCACGCCTCCACCGACTGCCACCGGGAGTCCCCGGAGCATCGGATCCAGGAGCTGCTCGACCGATGCGTAGAACGCATCGAGATCGGCGTGCAGGATGGCCGCTGATTCCCGCTCCATGTCCGTACCCTAGACGAACAGATGTTCGTGTTCCATCGAGGGAACATCAGACCTGCGAGCATGCCCCGATGACCGATCACCACACCGACGACGCCACCTACGCCAACGACCGCGCCCACGTCTTCCATTCGTGGTCGGCCCAGAGCCAGATTCAGCCCGTGGCTATCGCGGGGGCCGAGGGGTCATGGATGTGGGACTACGACGGGCGCCGATACCTCGACTTCAGCTCCCAACTGATGAACGTCAATCTCGGCCATCAACACCCGAAACTCGTCTCGGCGATTCAGGACGCAGCGGGGCGGTTGTGCACGATTGCGCCGATCCACGCCAACGCGGACCGCAGCGAGGCCGCGCGACTCATCACCAAGGTTGCGCCCGACGGGATGAACAAGGTGTTCTTCACCAACGGCGGGGCCGAGGCGACCGAGAACGCGATGCGCATGGCGCGTCTGCACACCGGCCGCCACAAGATCTTGGCGGCGTATCGCAGCTACCACGGTTCGACGGCGGCTTCGATCACGATGACGGGCGACCCGCGGCGGTGGCCGTCGGAACCCGCGGTACCCGGCGTCGTGCACTACTTCGGACCGTACCTCTACCGGTCGTCGTTCCATGCGACGACCGAAGCCGAAGAGTGCGAACGGGCCCTCGCCCATCTCGACGAACTGATGATGTTCGAGGGCCCGCAGAACATCGCGGCCATCATCCTCGAACCGGTCGTTGGCACGAACGGGATCCTCGTGCCCCCCGAGGGATATCTCGCCGGAGTTCGCGAGTTGTGCGATCGCCACGGCATCATGCTCATCGCCGACGAGGTGATGGCCGGCTTCGGTCGCTGCGGCGAATGGTTCTCTATCCAGCGATGGGGCGTGACGCCGGATCTGATCTGCTTCGCGAAGGGTGTGAACTCGGGCTACGTGCCACTGGGTGGCGTCATCATCTCGGACCCGATCGCCGCAACGTTTGCTGATCGCGTCTACCCCGGCGGGCTCACCTACTCTGGCCATCCCCTCGCCTGTGCGTCGGTCGTGGCCTCGATCAACATCTTCCATGACGAGGACGTCATCGGTCAGGCCCGTCGGCTCGGCGACGCCATCGGCCCAGCATTGGCCAAGATCGCGGCGAAGCATCCGTCGGTCGGCGAGGTTCGCGGGTTGGGCGCGTTCTGGGCGATCGAACTCGTGCGCGACCAGACCACCCGGGAGATGCTGGTGCCGTACAACGCGAGTGGCACGGATGCCGCACCCATGGTCGAGCTGGCCGCCGCGTGCAAGGCCAAGGGCGTCTGGCCCTTCACTCATTTCAACCGACTGCACGTCACGCCCCCGCTCACCACGTCGCTCGCCGACTTGGAGACCGGCATGGCCGTGATCGACGAGGCGCTCGACGTCGCCGACCGTCACGCAGTGTGACGTTGCTCCGTTCATCCGGCCAATGACCGAACTCGTACCGGACATTCCCTCCGGCTCCATTCTCGACCGACCGATTCGGCTGTTTGCGCTCGTCGGCGGGGCGACGCTGCTGACGTCGATCAATTTCTCGTTGATGTTCATCGCCTACGGCGACATCGCCGCGACCTTCCAAGCCGATGCGACGACGGTGTCATGGGCCCTCACGGGTTTCTCGATCACCGCGGCCGCGCTCTTGGTACCGGCGGGGTGGATGGCTGATCGATTCGGGCGTGAACGCGTGTTCATCGGCGGGATCGCCGCGTTCACGATCGGCTCGGGGATCGTCGCGTGGTCGCCGTCGGTGGGGATCCTGCTCGCCGGCCGGGTCGTGCAGGCCGTCGGCTTGGTCGCGGAGTCGAGCGCGGCCCTCCCGATCCTGCTCGATGCGTTTCCACTCTCCCAACGCGCGACCGTGGTCGGCGGTCTCGGTGCCACCGGCGGAGTGGCGGCAGCGTTGGGGCCCGTGATCGGCGGCGCGCTCGTCGAGTCCATCGGGTGGAGAGCCACCTTCGCCCTGAACGTCCCGATCGGTATCGTCCTGTGCGCCATCGTGATCTGGCGCCTGCCGCTGCGTCCTCCCCGGGCCCGCTCCACGCCGCCCGACCTGCTCGGAGTGGGCGCGCTGGCGCTCGGCACGGGCGCAGTCGTCCTGGCCATCACGGAGGTGCACGACTGGGGGATCGACGCGCGCACGATCGGCGTAGTCGCCATCGGCGTCGCATTGCTCGTCACCGTGGTCCTGCGCTCGCGTCACCACCCCGACCCGGTGCTGTACCTTCCGCTCTTCAAGGATGCTTCCTACCGACGCGGCGTGATCCTCAATCTGCTCGTCGCCGGATCGTTCGCCGGGACGTTCTTCGCGTTCATCCGCCTGCTCACCGACGGGTGGGGTCTCTCCACGTTCGAAGCCGGCGTCGCGGTCGCGGTCGTTCCGTTGATCGGCGGACCGCTGTCGTTCGTCGCCGGCCGCATCGCCGACCGGCGCGGGCCGCGCTGGGTGATCATCCCGGGCTCGATCATCATCGCGATCGCGGGCCTGGTGTTCTCGCTCAACGTCACCGAAGACGCCAATGTGGCCGGGCTGTGGCTCCCCGTGGGCATCATCTACGGGATCGGCGTCGGTCTGGCGCACGCGGCGTGCAACGGGGCCGCGCTGCGCACCGTGATCGCCGAACGCCTCGGCATCGGGGGAGCGATGTCACGCATGGGGATGGACTTCGGCGGGATCGTGTCGGTCGCGGTGGCGGTGGCGTTGGTCAGCTCGGCCGAGGACCCCATCGCCGGGATCCGTGTGGTCACGCTGCTCGTGAGCGGGGTCTGCCTGCTCGGGGCCGGCCTCGCCACCCGCCTCGACGCGCCCGCGCGCCGAGCTACAGCCAATCGCGGCGTTTGAACGAGAAGTAGAGGAGCCCCGACAAGCCGACCATGGATCCGGTCGAGAACCACACGCCCCAATGACGGGCGAACCCGGGATACGGAACGTTCATCCCGAAGTAGCCGGTGATGAGGGTCGGCACTGCGATGATCGCAGCCCAGCTCGTCACCTTCTTCATAATCTGGTTCTGGCGAAAGTCCCGCAGACTCAGATTCGTCTCCACGATGGTGCTCACCAGATCACGCAACGCATCGGTGGATTCGGTCACCCGCAGGATGTGGTCGTACACGTCTTGGAAGTAGGGATGCATCGACTCACCGATCACATCGTGCTCGCGGCGCATGAGGCCGCTGACGACCTCTCGCATGGGCACGACCAATCGATGGAATTCCACCAACGCCCGCCGCATCCGAAACCACTCACGTTGCTGGTTAGGGTCGAGCGGCTCGTCGGCGAACAGCCCTTCACTGACCTCGTCGTAGTAGTCGTCGAAGACCTGGACCGAGTCGAAGTACCCGTCGACGACGCGGTCGACGATGCCGTAGAGCAGGGCACCGACCCCGTGTTTGAGCAGGTGGGGTGACTGGTCCCACCGAGCACAGACCGGCGCCATGGCGAAGCCGTCGTCTTTGCGCACCGTGATGAGCCACCGCGGCCCGATGAAGGCATCGATCTCGGTCGTGAGGAGGTCGCCATTCTCCGAGTCGACGCCGACCGCGTGACAGGACAGGAAGAGATGGGTGTCGTAGTAGTCGACCTTCGGGCGCTGGTGCTCACTGAGCGCGTCCTCCACTGCGAGTTCATGGAGCCCGAGTTCGGGTGCGAGCGCATTGACCGCTTCCGCGTCGGGCCGACACAGATCGACCCACACCATGGTGTCGGCCACCTCGAGATAATCGGACACCTCCGCAATCGGGAAGTCCGACGCGACCACGACCCCGTTGCGCCACGCTCTCGTCGTTGCCTCCGCCATTCAGTTGCCCTCCGAGATCAGGTCGACGGCCTGGGCCAACAAGCCGAGGGTCATCGCGTGCAACGTATCGCCGACTTCGACCGGGGCAAGACCCGCGTACGCGCGGGCGTGGGTCCCTTCCAGGATGAGACCGAGCCGGTAGCACGCGAGCACCCGGAACCACGTGAGCTCCGCCAGATCACGATCGGTACGCGCGCCGTAGTAGTCGACGACCTCGGTCAGGGTAGGGAGACCCGGCGCGTCGAGACCGATCAGCGCGCCGGCATCGGACCGGACCGGCCAGGTCGCCAGCAAGTGGCCGAGGTCGAGCAGGGGATCGCCGATCGTCGCGAGCTCCCAATCGACGATCGCCGCGAGCGCACCGGAGTCGCGCCGGATCAGCACATTGGCGAAGTGGAAGTCGCCGTGGATCAATCCCGGCCGGACCTCATCGGGCCGGTGGGCGTCGAGCCACGCGCCGACGGCGTCGACGCCGGGGAGGTCGGGCCCGGGATATCCCGGCAACTCGGCGTAGCCGTCGAGCTGCGCGCGCCAACGCCCGACCTGGCGTTCCGCCCACCCGTCGAACCGTCCGAGGTCGGCAATGCCCCGCTCGGCGGGGTCGATCGCCGTGAGCGCGAGCAAACCGTCGGCCATCCCGAACCCCATGGCTCGTTGCACGGCCCCATCCGACGCGTGTGGTTCGGGAAGCCCGAGCGTTGCGTTGAAACCGTCGACCGGTTCCATGAGATAGAACGCGGCGCCCAGCACGTCGACGTCGGCGCAGGCTGCGATCAGACCGGGGTGGGGAACCTCGGAATCGGCGAGCGCGGCGAGGATCCGCGCTTCGCGCCGCATCGTCTCGTCACTGTTCTTGCGCTTGTGGAGCGGCGGGCGCCGGAACACAAACTCGCGCTCGCCACGAGTGAACCGCAGCAGGACGTTCTGCGTTCCACCGGTGATCGGCGTGACGTCGGCGATCGGGCCCGCTTCGAGGCCCTCGCCGTCCATCCAGTGCGCCAGCCGGTGCAGGTCGACCAACTCGGAGACGTTCTCCATCCAGGTTCAGTCCAGCGCTTCGAAGCGAACGCCGGTGAGGTCGGCCGACACGTCCCAGAGGCGGGCCGCCACCGCTGCGTCCTGGGCGCGTGAGGTCGATCCGACCCGCTTCGGGTGGCCCTGCTGCTGGCCGAACCCATCGGGGCCGTAGTACTCGCCCCCCGTCACGTTCGGATCGGTCGCGGCTCGCAGCGTCGGGAGCGCACCCATCGCCGCGGACTGCATGAAGAAGCTGATCAGCCCGCGGGACTTGTCGGCCAGCGTGTTGAGGATCCCGCCCGGGTTCTCGTGACCGAGGTTCGTATTCGATCCGCCCGGGTGCGCCGCCACCGCGATCGTGGAGGCACCATGGGCCGCGAGCCTCCGTTGCAGCTCCAATGTGAAGAGCAGATTCGCGAGCTTGCTCTGGAAGTAGGCCCGCCACGGCCCGTAGTTCGCTTCGAGCTGGAGATCGTCGAAATGGATCTTGCCCGGCCGGTGGCCCTGACTACTGATGGCCACGACGCGCGCGTTCGGGGTCGCGAGGATCGGATCGAGGAGATGCCCGGTGAGCGCAAAGGCTGCGAGATGGTTGACGCCCAACTGCATCTCGAAGCCCTGGACCGTCCGCTGATGTGGGAGTGCCATCAACCCTGCGTTGTTCACCAATACATCGAGGCGGTCGTGGCCGGCTCGGAACTTCTCCGCCGCGGCCGCCACCGAGTCCAGGTCGGCGAGGTCGACGAGCAACACCTCGACCGACGCGTCGGGTGCGATCGAGCGGATCTCGGCCACGGCGGTATCGGCTTTCGCCGAGTTACGACAGGCGAGTACCACGTGCGCCCCGTGCTCGGCACAGACGCGCGCCGCTTCGTACCCGATGCCGCTGTTCGCACCGGTGATGAGGACGACGCGCCCGGTCAGGTCGGGGATATCGGATTCGGTCCACTTCTCAGTCATGGTCCGACCCTAGGGTCCCGTCGGCCAAGCAGTCGACGGGATCCCGGCCGTCGAGAATTCCGAGGTAACCGCCGAAGCTCTCGATGGCATCGTGGACGGCGTACCCGACCAGCTCTTGCGCCTGACGAGGGAGCCGCCGGGCGACCGCCGGTGGTGTACCGAGGTAGTTGTTCTCCTCGGTCCGCAACCAGCCCAGCGTGTACGACAGGTGCACCGCGCGTCGCCATTGATCGGTCGTGGTGTTCGCACCCCCGCCGTGAAGGGTCGATCCCAAGTAGATGACGGCACTCCCGGCCGGCATCTCGGCGTAGGCGACCTCCTCGTCGCGTGGCGGGCGGCGCGGGTCCCAGCGGTGGCTCCCGGGCACGAGTTGGGTGGCCCCCATCTCCTTGGTGACATCGACGAGCGCCCAGATGGAGGCGACCTGGAGTTCGGGCCGCGGTCGCGGCACATGGATCCACACGTCTTCGTCGTAGTGGAGATACTGGGCCTCGGCCCCCGGGCCCCGGTCGAGGATCGACGCGATGTTGAGCTGGTACCGAGCGCAGGAGGGCAAGAGGATCTCGTCGCAGACCGCGAGCATGGTCGGGTGGCACAGCACCTCGGTCGCGAACGTCGGCGACTTCCCCGTGATCGAGGCCACGTGGCGAGTGCGGGTCCCGAAGAACTCTTCGAGGAACGGGTTGATCTGTTTCGCCGCGGGATCGGCGGCCTCGACGAAGGGGTCCACCTCCGCGTTGATCCCGGCGACCGTGGCGCTCGTCAGCAGTCCCTCGACGATGACGCCGCCGTCCTCGGCCAGGGCACCGAGGATCTCGGCGGGCGTGGTGGTCGCGGAGTCGAGGCGGGACAGCGTGGCCGTTCCGGAATATTGCGCCGTGGTCATGGCTTGATGTTTCCACGTGGCGAACCGGTCTGCCCGGTAGCGTCCGCCACGTTCCAATCCCGGCCGAACGGATGCCATGAGTTCTTCGTACGACGTCGAGTTCTTCTGGGATCCGGTGTGCCCGTGGGCCTGGCTGACCTCACGCTGGGTCGCCGAGGTCTCCCGCCAACGGGACCTCACCGTCGATTGGCGGTTCATCAGCCTGCGGATGGTGAACGAGGCCAAGGACTACGACCGGGACTTCCCACCCCGGTACGTCGCCGGTCACGGTTCCGGACTGAAGCTGCTGCGGGTGGCCGCGGCCATGCGGGCCGACGGCCGCCGCGACGACATGGGCGCGCTGTACACCCAGTTCGGCGGTGACATCCACGTCCGCCGCCTCCGCGAGGAGATCGTGGATCACTACGAAGCGGGTTTCCCTGACTACCTCCGGTCAGCCGGGATCGAGGAGCAGTACGTCGGCGCGGCCAACGACGAGCAGTGGGACGCCGACATTCGTGCCGACACCGACGAGGCGCTGTCTCGGACCGGTGCCGACGTCGGGACGCCGATCATCACCTTCCGCCACGACGGCGAACTGAACTCGTTCTTCGGACCGGTCATCAGTCGGGTGCCGCGCGGCGAGGAGGCGCTCCGACTCTGGGATGCCCTCTGGGAGGTCGTGGGGTTCGCCGGCTTCTCCGAGGTCAAACGCTCGATACGCGAGCGACCCCAGCTCGCCGACACGCTCGACTAACTTGCTCAGCTCGCGCACTCACCGCGGCGCGGGTTCCAGCAGTTTCGAACGGAAGAGTTCGAGCACCTGATCCAGCGCGACGCGGGTCGGCTGGCCGGGCTCGTCGATCAGATCGCCGGTGAGCACCGAGTGGGCTTTGCCGAGCGCGCTGTCGGGGTGGCCGTCCTCCTGACTCAGCTCCACCGACACGAAGCCGTCGCCAAGGCGCGCCCGGAGGAACTCGAATCGTTCGGCCGGGACGAACGGATCGCCGTGGAATCGCACCCCCAACACCTGGAGCCCTTCGTTGGCACACCGATCGCGGACGGTCGCGAGGTCGGCGTCGCTGGAGTCGATCGACCGTTTGCGGGACTTCGAGAGCGGCAGAGGGAGCGACGGCTGGGACACCACCGGGGCGATGACCAAGGGATCGACTGCCATCGCCAACGCGAACCCGCCGGTGAAACACATGCCGACCGCCCCGACGCCCGGGCCGCCGGCGCGCGCGTGCTCTTGATGCGCGAGTGCCCGTAGCCACCCCACCACCGGTGACGAGCGGCCGATGGCGAGCGAGGTGAACTCACGACTGATACAGACCTTGGAAAACGTACTCAGCATGTACCCCGCCTGGGACGCCTTGGACCCGACGAAGGGATCGCGACCCGCCTCGCCGAAGAGGTTGGGCAAGACCACGGTCAACCCGAGTGCCGCCACCCGATCTGCGAAGCCGAGCACGAACGGCGACATCCCCGGCATCTCGGTGATGACCATCACGACCGGCCCGGCGCCCTTGCGGTACACGTCGTGGGTCGCGCCGTCGTGGGTGAACTGGTACTTCTCGAACGCGGCAAGATCACCCTTGGGCGCGCGGGTGGGGGTCTCGGTCATCAGGTCCTCCGTGGAGTCGGATCGGTCAGTCTCGCGGATCGCGCGGTTCGGCAACGGTGGCGCTCGATACCGCCCAGTTCGGCTCCCGCTTCTCCGCGAAGGCCCGGGGGCCTTCCTCCTGGTCGGGGTGGCGCCACATGCCGACGATCTCCGCCGCGCCGGCCCGGCAGGCGTCGGTGAGCCCGAGTTCGAGCGCGCCCCACAGCGCCCGCTTCGTCGCCGCCATCGCGGCGGGGGAGTTGCGGGCGATCATCCGGGCCAACTCATCCGCGCGGCTCCGCAACGCGTCGGGGTCCCCGACCACCTCGGAGATGATCCCGAGTTCGTAGGCGCGCGCCGCATCGATGCGCTCGTAGCGGCCGATCAGCGCCATACGGGTGATCGGTTCCATCGGGGAACGCTTCGCGAGCGCGATCGTCTCGAACGCCGAAACCTGCCCGACCGACACGTGCGGGTCCAGGAACGTCGCGTTCGCGCTGGCGATCACGATGTCGGCATCCGCGACGAAGTGCAGACCGCCGCCGGCACACACGCCGTTGACCGCGGCGATGACCGGCTTCGTCACCGCGTTGTGCCAGGCGGTGAGTTTCAACGAGGCGTCACGCGTGCGGCGCGACTGCGCCCGCAGCGCCTCGGGGTCGTGTGCAAGTTGGCGGACGTCGAGACCGGTCTGGAACGCCGTCCCGTTCGCGGTGTTGACGATGACGCGGACGTCGGAGTCTGCATCGAGTTCACACCATGCCGTCTCCAACTCGTCGAGCATGGTGGCATCCATTGCGTTCGCGGCATCAGGCCGATCGAAGATCAACCAACCGACCGGGCCATTGCGCCGGACTTCCAGGGTGGTGTAGGTCACGCGCGTTCAGTCGGCCGTGAGAATCGCGAAGCTGGAATCGAACGTATCGAGCATCACCGAGAAGAACTCGTCGAAGAGTGCGCGGTCGCCGGAGACGGTCGGCGTCTCGGCGTCGGTTTCGGCCTCGGTGTCGGTCGGGCCGCGTGCGCCACTGGCCAGGAACGCAAACCCGAGATGCGAGACCTCGATCGAGAAATGCGGATCGGGGTGGAGCCGGCCGGCGGTGAAGTGGAGCGCTCCGTGCTCGATGCCGATCGCGCCACCGTCGTCGCGATCCGTGATGACGAGGTTGGCGCGGACTGCTCTTGTGCCGACGAGGTCGCCGTTCAGCCGGACCCCGATCAGATCCACCAACATCTCCGTGGTCATCGCCCGGAGCACGTCGATGTTCGAGGCGAAGGATCCGCCGATGCGGGTCGTGCCGTTGCGCAATTCGTGCGCGCCGGTCAGGTAGAAGTCACGCCAGGGGCCGGATTCGCTGCGGTACCCGAGTTGTTCGAGTACGTCGGCCTGGAGGAGTTGCGCGTCGCGACGATGGGGTTCGGCGAACACGAGGTGATCGAGCAACTGGGCCGCCCAGCGGTACTCGCCGGCAGCGATGCTGGCTCGGGCCTGGTCGATCACCGCATCGGCTCCACCCATACCCGCCACGTAACGGATGCCGGCTTCGGTCGGCGGGAGCGGGTTCAGATGGGCCGGATTGGCGTCGAACCAGCCGAGATAGCGCTGGTAGACGGCCTTGGCGTTGTGGCTGAGGGTGCCGTAGTAGCCGCGCAGGTGCGACCGATCGTCGAGGCCCGGGGGACCGGTCAGGACCTCCGCGATCTCGAGCGCGGTCTCGCCGTGGTTGGCGCGTCGCATCGTCTGATCGTGGATCCAGCGGTAGACGTCGCGCTGTTCCTCCATGAACCGGCGGGCCGCCTCGGATCCGAACCGCGGCCAGTGGTGGCTCATGAAGACGATGTCGGTCTCCGCGGCGAACAACTCGATCGACTCGTGGATGTACTTGCTCCACGCCAACGAGTCACGAATCTGCGCGCCGCGCGGGGTGTACACGTTGTGGAGGGTCGAGGCGCAGTTCTCGGCCATGCACAGCACGCGTCGGTCGGGCAGAAAGATATTCATCTCCGCCGGGGCTTCGGTATCGGGCGTGTACTGGAATCGAAAGCGGACCCCGTCGATGGTGAGCTCCTGGCCGGTGTGAGTGATGTCGACCGTCGGGGCAATCAGGCCGCTGGTCCCCAGCAGTGGGATCGCCTTCCCGAGCCCACAGTCGACATGCCCGAGCGCGTCACCAGGGAGGAGGCGGCCGTACATGAAGCTCGCGCGCCGCAGCATCGCCGGTCCGGCCACCACGTTCTCGCTGATCGCGGCTTCGAGAAACCCCACCGGGGCGATGACCTGCACCCGGCCGCCGGTCCCATCGTCGCCCGTCACGTCTTCGTCGGTGATGATCCCCCGCACGCCCCCGAAGTGGTCGACATGGCTGTGCGTGTACATCACCGCCGCGATCGGTCGGGGCGCGAAGTGGTGGTGAAGGAGTTCGAGCGCGAACGCCGCAGTCTCGGCTGCCGTGAGGGGATCGATGACGATCCAACCCGACTCGCCCGCGATGAAGGTGACGTTGGAGAGGTCGACGCCGCGAACTTGGTAGACGCCGTCGGTGACCTCGAACAGGCCGTGGATCGCGTTCAGTCGCGCTTGGCGCCACAGACTCGGATGCACCGAGTCGGGTGCCTCGCCGGTGATGAAGTCCCAGTCGGCCGGATCCCAGACCGCGTGCCCCCAGACCGGGTGCACGGTCGGCCCGGGGAGACCCGCCAGCCGACCGCGTGTGGCGTCGTCGAAGTCCTGTTCGGTGCCGGGTACCAAGCTCCGCCGCTGGGCGTTCAGCATCGCGGTGCTGGCACTCGCCGGCTTGCGGTCGGTGGTCTCCATGCGTCCTCCCATGACGTCGGTCTCTGACGTCGGCCCGTGACCCTGGTGGGGACGCTACGCGATCTTCATCCTCCACCCCGTCCGCACTTTTTGTCTCCAGGGTGGTGGTCTGGCCCAGGTGCAGACACAAAGTCGGCGAGGGGATCGTCGGTGTCGAACGCTTCGTGACCGGGCACGGTCCAGAACGAGAGCAACGCCGCAGCGGCGGCGAGGTAGAGGTTCGCGGCCGGCGGGTCGGCGGCCATGGCGTCGAGACAGGCCAGCGTGTACTTGATCAAGTGGGCATCGTGGCGCACCACCGCTCGGCTGACGATCTCGGCCCGGATGGCGTCGAACTCCGCGGGATCGGCGCGAAACGCGCGTGCGGCGCTCGTCCGCATCCCCGACTCGAGCGCGTCGGCGAAACTGCCTCCGGGCGACTCCAACTCGACGGTGGTCGGAATCGGTTCCGTCGCCAACGCGGCCAGGAAGCCGCTCAGATAGGTCGCGGCGATCGCGACGCCGAATGACGGATCCGCCAGGCGCGGCGCGATCTCGACCGCGGCTTGCGTCATCGTCAGGGCGTGGCTCCACCCGTAGGGCGCGTGCTCCGGAGCCCCGAACACCATCGCCCGTGCGGCCGCGCGGAGAAGGACAACCCGCGCGGCGGCCGGATCCACCCCCGCGATCGCCGGTCCGATCAAGGTCGGTGCGACCTCTCCATCGACCTGGTGCATGACCGGGTAGATGAAGGTGCTGCCGGGAACTCCGAGTGACGGAACCGCGGCCAACGCCTCGGCCAGCGCGGCCGGCGACCCGCCGGCGCGGGTTCGGTGGTGAACCCATTCGAGTTGGAGTTGGGGGAACCGGGCCAACTCCCGGACGAGTGGCCGCAGCAGCGCGGCGGAGGCCTCACCGCGGGGCGAGACTCGGGGGAGTAGGTACAGCAAGATCGATGCGTGACCCGCGGCCGCCAGGCTCGGCATGACCACGTCACCCACGGCCGCCGCAAGCGCAGACGCCGGAATCTCACGCGCCACGGCCCCCGCCGCACGGTCGGCAGCATTGAGATCCCCGGCCGCGACGGCGTTCGCGAGGGCATCCACGCACTGGGACGGCTCACTGGTGACGGGGTCCGCCGCCGGAGCGAACGGTGCGTGGTCCTCGAACTGTGCGACGAGCGCGGCCAACCGCAGGCGGGCGAGACCACGGGCGTCGGGCGCGGCCCACGGGAGGAGTGCCGCCCGCGCCAGGACCTCGAGGGGAGCGTGGAGCACGAACGAATCGGCGGGATCGGAGCGGGGGACACCGACCCGTCGACTCACCGCCCGCACGAGATCGGCATCGGAGATGTCGTCGCCTCCGAGTTGGCTATAGGTGCGCAGGGCGGCATCGGCGCCGTCGGTGGAGTTGGTCATGAGGCGAGAGTAGAAGTTGAAGTAAAGTTCAAGTCAAGCTCTTCGTCGGCCGAATGATCGGAGCGCAATGGACGACGAACTCCTGACCATCGGGATGGTGGCCGATCGCACCGGCATCGCTGCGTCCGCATTGCGATATTACGAACGTGAGGACCTGATCTGGTCGGTGCGGACCGACGGCGGCCAGCGCCGATTCGAACGGGACATTTTGCGCCGCTTGGCGTTCATCCGGGCCGCGCAGACCGTCGGACTCGGACTCGACGAGATCCGCGCCGCCCTCGCCACGCTGCCCAGCGAACGCACGCCGACCAAGGCCGACTGGGATCGGATCGCCCGCGCTTGGCGACCCCGACTCGACGAGCAGATCGCTGCGCTCGTGCGGCTGCGTGACCAACTCAGCGAGTGCATCGGCTGTGGGTGTCTGTCGTTGCGCTCGTGCGCGCTGTACAACCCCGGCGATGGCGCGGCCCGGCTCGGTTCGGGTCCGCGGTACCTCTTTGGTGACCGCCCCACCGACGTCACCAGTTGACCGAACCTGCCAGACTCCGCCCCATGAGCGGATCGGTGGAACTGACCTACGACGGCCCGGTGGCGACCATCACCAATCGCAATCCCGAGGCCCACAATGCGTTCGACGACGACATGGATGCGCAGCTCTTCGCCGCCCTCACCGAGTTGCGCGGCCGCCCGGACGTGCGCGCCGTCATCTGGCGCGGCGAAGGGAAATCGTTCTCTTCGGGGCGGGACGTGTCCTCCATCGGCAACCTCAAGGTCGACCTGAGCCATCACGAGCTGATGCGCCGAGGCCACCGCGGTATCCAACAGATCTGGGACCTCGACGCGCCGATCATCGTCGCTCACCACGGTTGGACGATGGGGGGTTCGTTCCAACGGGCGCTGCTGTGCGACCTGCGCATCGCCGCCGAGGGTGCACGCTTTCGCCTCCCGGAACTCACCTACGGGGTGATTCCCGACACGGGTGGCATGGGTGCGCTGTTCCAGATCGCCGGCCACGGACTCGCCAGTGACCTCGTCCTCACCGGCCGGATCATGAGCGCCGAGGAGGCGTGCACGCACGGCATCGTGGCTCGCGTGGTCCCGCCCGACGAACTCGACTCGACCGTGCAAGAGATAGCTCAGCAGATCGCGTCGATGCCCGCAGTATCGGTGAAGATGGCTCGTTCGATCATCCGCCACCTGGCCCAACCGGGGCTGCGGTCGTCGATGGAGGAGGAGATGATCGCCCAGACCTTCATCAGCCGGAGCGACGACATGGCCGAACTACGGGCCGCCCGCGCCGAAGACCGACCGCCGCACTACACGGGGAGCTGAACCATGAGCCAGACCTATCCGGGCCTTCCCGCGCCCCCCGCAGTCGGCGCCCACGCGTTGCCTGCGGGCACCTACACGGACGCCACGGTGATCGTGACCGGTGCCGGGACCGGACTTGGTAAGGCCATCGCCAGTGAGTTCGCCCGCTTGGGTGCCAACATCGTGATCGGGTCCCGCAAGCCCGAACACCTGGATGCCGGGCGCAGCGCGATCGAGGCGATCGGCGCGTCGGTGCTGGCCACCGAATGCGACATTCGTGACGCCGATTCCATCAGCGCGCTGTTCGACATCGCCGAGACCACGTTTGGGCTCCCGAGCGTCCTGGTGAACAACGCCGCGGCGAACTTCCCGGTTCCGGCGGAAGACATGTCGCCCAACGCGTGGCGCACGGTGGTCGACATCACCCTGACCGGCACGTTCCTGATGAGCCGGGAGTTCGCCCGCCGCCACCTGGCGGTCGGATCACCCGGATCGATCGTCAACGTCGGCGCGTCGTACGCGTGGACGGGCGGGCCGGGCTTCGCCCACTCCGCCGCGGCGAAGGCCGGGGTGAAGAACCTCACCGAGACCTTGGCCGTGGAATGGGGCCCATCGGGAATCCAGGTGAACGGTCTGGTGCCGGGCCTGTTCCCCCATGCCGATATGACCGCCGACATCCAGGACAACCTGGCTCGGACGCACGACAAGGACCCCTGTCAGCCGGCGTTGCGCGTCGGTCAAGTCCAGGAGCTGGGGTGGGCCGCCACGTTCCTGGCCTCGCCCTACGCGCGCTTCATCTCGGGTCACACGCTGGTGGTCGACGGCGCGAACTGGCAACGTCGTTCACTCACGAACCCGCCCGTCGTCAGCGTCCGCGAGCAAATGGGCAAAGACCCCTTCTCCCTCGACTGACCCCTCACCACCCCGACTTCTTGTCGGCACGTGGGCAGATCCACCCCCCTACAGACAAAAAGTGGAGAGGTCGAGCGGGAGTCGAGCGCTAGGGGCGGCGGCCGGTGGCGTCGAGGAGGCGGGTCTGGAGCGGAGCGTTGTCGGCGACCGTGCCGCTCGGCCCGTCACCGAACGCGCCGAGAGTGCCGATCACCGGCAGCATCGGCTGGATCCCGTCCCAGACGAACGCCACGAGGTCGCCATTGAGGGTTTCGTCGGCGCCGATCGCGCGAGCGAGGTCCCAGGCGTGCAACGCGAAGTCGCCGATCCGGAACCCCAGGAGCACCCCGCCGGGAAAGTCGCCCCGAGGATGCGCGCAGATCCGGTCCAAGGCGCCCGGCGCGGCGAACGCTTCCGCCTGGCCGTCAGCCAGCCGGTTGAACTCCGCGACAAAGTCTTCGGGAACGGTGGCACCCACCAAGATCGCCCCGGCCTCGTCTCGCGAGCACCCATCGAGCAGTGCCGGCACCATCGCGAGGCCGCCGAGAACGTGGGCCACGAGCGCACGGACGTTCCATTCGGCGCAGGGGGTCGGGCGATCCAGGTCGGCCGCCTCGACTTGGCGGAGTCGACGCTCGAATTCCGAACGCGCACCACCGAGAGCCGAGAGCTGATCCATTTCAAAATCCTACGTGTCACCGACGCCGCGATCGCGGCATCAACGTAGGACGAGTGTCACTCCGCGACGCGATGCATCTCGTTGGCGTCGGTGTGGGCCATGACCTTGCCGAGCCGCTTGACGTCGACGGTCGTCGTCTCTTCGTAGGACCACGTGTCGGCGCCGGTCGTGATGGTGATCTCGAACTTCTTCGTGCTCGAGTGCTCGGAAAGGTGCGGGTTCTCGAGGACGCCGTTGGTCGACGAACCGAGCTCCGACGTCAGGGTGAAGCTGGTGCTGTCGGCGGTCGCGTTCCCCGTCGAGAGCACCACGGTGGCACGCGGCACCATGACACAGCGGTAGAGCTCGCCACGGGCCGAGTCCCAGAGCCAGTAACCGATTTCGGTGTGGAAGGGGTCTTCCTCGTCGCCCCGCCACGCCGCCATGCGGTAGTCGAGCCCGAACAGCTGCTGGGTCCCGTTGTCCACCGGTCCGAAGGGCGAGAGCGTGACCCTCTCGCGGTACGGCGTGTCACCGACCACGCCGTCGGCGTGATGGTACGAAACGTCCATGCCCTTCGAGCCTTCCCAGCTACCGACGAGCGGGGCGAGGGGTCCGAGTTGGGCAGGGGTCGGTGCGGGCATGGGGGAGTCTCCTGAAGTCGAAACGGTCGAACGAGGAGCGAATCTATGCGCGTTCGACCCGCGGCGCAGGCACCCGGCCGACGACCCCGATCCGAAATGGGGCCGGCCCTCAGGGCTTGGCCCGCTCCTGCGCCTTGAGTTCGCGCCGCAGGATCTTGCCACTCGGGTTCTTCGGAATCGCGTCGACGAACTCGACCTCGCGCACCTTCTTGTAGGGCGCGACCGTGGCCGCGACGTGGGCCATGACCGCATCGGCGTCGAGGTCGGAGTCGGGCGTGCGGACCACGAACGCCTTCGGGAACTCGCCGTCAGCCGTGCCGCTGTCCTTGGGGATCACGGCAACGTCGGCCACGTGCGGATGGCTCATGATGATGGACTCCAACTCGGCCGGGGCGATCTGATACCCCTTGTACTTGATCATCTCCTTGGCGCGGTCGTGGATGGTGACGTACCCGTCGTCGTCCATCGTGACGATGTCGCCGGTGCGTAGCCATCGGCCGTCGGCGTCCTCGACGATCGACTCCGCGGTCGCGTCGGCGCGGCCGTAGTAGCCCGTCATCACCTGCGGGCCGCTGACCAACAGTTCGCCGACCTCGCCGATCGGCAGGGTGGCGCCGGTATCGAGATCGACGACCTTCTGGCGGGTGTCGGCGACCGGCGGACCGACCGTTCCCTCCTTGTCGCGTCCGAGGAGCGAGATGTGGGTCACCGGGCTGGCCTCGGTCATCCCGTAGCCCTGCACGACCGTGACGTCGAACCGCTCGGCGACGCGCCGCGCGACGTCGAGTGGGAGTGGTGCGGCGCCCGACATGATGAAGCGGACGCTCTCCATGGTCGCGTCGGCGTCCGAGTTGGCGAGGGCCAACAACGCCGGCGGCACCATGAACAGGTTGGTGGCCTGATATTCCGCGACGATCTCGAGAAACCGTTTCGGGTCGAAGCCGGGCATCGTGATCTGGGTCGCACCGCTGGCGATGCCCGGGAGCATCAGCACCGCCATGCCGTAGATGTGGAAGAACGGCAAGAAGTTGACCATGACGGAGAAGCCGTCGATCAGACCGCTGCCCAGGGTCTGGCGCACGTTGCTCGTGAGGTTGTGGTGGGTGAGCATCACGCCTTTCGGCGCGCCCGTGGTACCCGACGAGTACGGCAGGACCGCCAGGTGGGTCATCGGGTCGAACTCCACCGGCACAACGTCGCCAGCCGCATCCCGGGCGAGGTCCCAGACCTCGTCGGTGAGGTGCAGTCCCGGCGCGTCGCCCCACACCGCGCGCACGTTCGTTGCCGTCGCCTCCACGACAAACACGGCCTTGGGAGTGGAGTCCGCGAACTGTTCGGCGATCTCGCGCTCGGTGTAGAGCGGGTTCAACGTGGTCACCGTGCCACCCGCGAACAAGGTGCCGAGGAACACGACGGCCCACTCCGGCGAGTTGGTCGCGACGATGCCGACGCGATCGCCGACCCCTACGCCGAAGTCCTGGAGATGACGGCCCAGCCGTCGGGCGGCGGTGAGGATCTGGGCGTAGGTGTACGTGGCCCGGCTGATGCCATCGACGAACGCCACCTTGTCGGGGTGACGGGCGGCGGACGCGACGAGATCGTCGGTGACGGGATGCACCGGGTAGGGGGCGAGCGACATGCGGGGCGAGTGATGGATCGGTCCTGAGCTCATGGCGGGATCTTGACACCTAACGTGGGCAACGTGACTGGAACTCTTTCGCCACGACCCCCGGTCGCGGATCTCTCGATGCCCTGGGACGGTGTCGTAGCCAACCCGATCGCGGAGTTCACCCGCATTCGGGCCGAGTTGGGAGACACGTTCACGATCGAGGCGCCCGACACGACCTACCTCTTCCTCTTCTCACCCGCCGGAGTCCAGGCGTTCTACGCCGTGGAGGAGGCCATCGCTTCGAAGGGCATCGCCGACTGGCAGATGTTGCGACGTAAGTTGCCCGACGAACTCTTCGTCGGTCGGCGCACGTTCCCGCACGACCTCTTCGCCCGCGACGATGTGGCCGCCTACCTCGCCCTCGTCCGTGACGTGCTCATTTCCACGCACGTCGAACTGGGCGACGCCGGCGAGATCGACGTGTTCTCCTTCACTCGCCGGCTGGGTCATCGCATCGGCCTGTCGACCTGGGCCGGACCGTGCGGTACGCCGGGCGCGCGGTTGGATGCGTTGATCGCCGCGCTGGACGCGCTCGACGGCGCGGCGGCGTTCGTCGAGCCGGGCGGGATGCAGGCCGTCGCCGCGACCGGCAAGGGAGCGGAGTACGCGGCGCTGGCCACGGCGGAGGAACTCATCGCGGATGCGATTGCCGAACGTGACGCGACGCGCGACGCGACGCGCGACGCGGCGCCGGTCCGGGTCAAGGATCACTTCCAGCGCATCGTCGATGCGTGGGGAGGCGCGCCCGACCGCGACCAGGGAATCGCCAGGGACGTCGTGCTCGTCCATCTCGGCTCGATGTCGAACTTGTTCGCGGCGTTGGGCTGGTATCTCATCGACGTCATCACCCGGCCCGACGTGCTCGATGCGGTGCGGGACGGCGACCGCGACGTTGCCGAGCGCTGCGCGTTGGAGTCGCTCCGGCTCTCCCAACGGTCGGTGATGATGCGCGCGGTGTCGAAGCCGTGCGAGATCGACGACGGCACCACGACGTACTCCGTCGATCGGGGGGTCACGCTCGCCACGCTGTTGCCCCTGACCAATGTCGACGGCGCGGATCTCGAACAGTGGGATCCCGGCCGTTGGCAACGGCGACGGTTACGGGCGGATCGGCTTCCGCCGGCCCGCGAACTCGTCACCACGTTCGGCCACGGCCCGCACACGTGTCCGGCCCAGCCGTTTTCGCTCTCGGTCATGACCGAGAGTGCCATCGACCTCGTGAGCCACTACGACTTCACGCCCCGATTCGCCCGACCGTCACCCGTTCCGGGCCAGATCGGCGGCGTCGCCCGCGCCGCC
>JANLRZ010000126.1:0-18706 GCA_031362155.1 Acidimicrobiia bacterium
CCCCGACCACGCGCGTGCAACGTCTCGAATACGTCGCGGTTATTTCTGACTCAGCGCTCACGACACAAGAATTTTCTTCGCGACTGAATGCGCGTACTTCCCACAAACCGCGCGCCGCAATACGACGTTGCGCGAAAAACCCACGCGAAAAACCCGCGCGAAAAAAGAAAACCGGATCATCGACGTCGATGATCCGGATTCTTGTGAGTGGTAGCCCCGAGCGGATTCGAACCGCCGCTTCCGCCTTGAGAGGGCGGCGTCCTAGGCCGCTAGACGACGGGGCCAGGATTCGGACTCGACACGGTAGCGGGAACCGTCGAGCCAGCTCGGGGGGGAGGAATTGAACCCCCAATTACAGGACCAGAACCTGTCGTGTTGCCGATTACACCACCCCCGAATGGGAGGTGTGATCATAGCCGAGCAACGTCGGAAACCCGATTCGAAGCCTCCGGGGCCCGAGCGTCGAGATCAACCCAGCCGCGCCCGGGCGGCCACCAGGCGTGCGACCGAGATCTCACGACCCAGCAACTCGATGGAATCGAACAGTGGGAGTCCGGCCGCGCGTCCCTCGATCGCGGCGTACAGCAACTTCATGACCTTGCCCGGCTTCAGACCCAGCTCGGTGATCGCGGCGCGCATCTCACCAATGGAATCGACGTTCCAATCGCAACCGGTCACATGACGGATCACCGCATCGAGAACCGCGGCCGGTTGGTCCACCGTCGAGACCTGACTCCAGACGTCGTCCGCCACCGCGAACGCATCACCGGCGAAGAGGAACGCCAGTTGATCGGCCAAGGACACCAGTGTGCTGGCCCGCTCCTGACCGACCGTCACCCCCGCAACGAAGATGCCTTCATCGAATCCGTCGCCGTACCGCTCGACCGCGAACGGTCGCACCCGTTCGACCAACTCGGCGAGCGAGAGGCGACGAATCCATTCACCGTTCATCCACTCGAGCTTCTTGTCGTCGAAGATTGCCGCCGAGTGGGTCACCCGCTCCAGCGTGAACGCCGCGACCACGTCGGGCGCCGTCATCACTTCGCGGTCGTCGTCGGGTGCCCAGCCGAGCAGGGACAGATAGTTGAACAACGCCTCCGCCAAGATGCCGCGGGCGCGGAAGTCCTCGACGGCCACGGCACCGTGGCGCTTCGACAGCTTGGCGCGGTCCGCCTGGAGGATCAGCGGTAGGTGCGCGTACATCGGGGCTTCGACCCCACCGAGCGCCCGCCGGATCGCCAGGACCCGGTGCGTCGTATCGATGAGGTCCTCACCCCGGATGACGTGGGTGATCTCCATCGCCAGGTCGTCGACGGCATTTGCGAGGAAGAACAGCGGTGAACCATCGGAGCGAACAATGACGAAGTCCGAAATCGTCGACCACTCGACGGCGACCTCACCGCGCACCGCGTCGGTGAACACGCTCCGGCCGGTATCGGGAGTCCGAAATCGCACGGTCCGGGGCCGGCCTTCGGCGGCCAGGGCCGCCCGCTGATCGGCCGTGAGGTCGCGACCACGACCGTCATACCCCGGCGGGAGGCCGGCCGCCTTGCGCTCGGCATTCATGGCCTCGAGTTCCTCGGACGTGTCGAAACACTCGTATGCGTCGCCGCTGGCCAACAACCGGTCGGCCGCCGCAAGGTATTCCGGGATTCGCTGCGACTGGCGCCACGGCGTCTCGTCCCAATCGAGGCCGAGCCAACGGAGCGTGTCGCCGATCGCGTCGACCCACTCTTCGCGGGTGCGCGACGTGTCGGTGTCTTCGATGCGGATCAGGAACGTGCCGTCGGTGTTGCGGGCGTACAGCCAGTTGAACAGCGCCGTCCGCGCACTCCCAACGTGCAGCTCGCCCGAGGGCGCGGGCGAGAACCGGACTCGGACACTCATGACGCGGGTTCCTTCCTCAACGGGTCACGCGGCCACCGTGACCCGGTCAGGCCGACGGTTCCGCGTGGGAAATCTCAGCGGCGTGAACGCGAGCCAACTGGCTACGGACCCGGCTCAGGTGTTCGGGGAGTTCGGTGACCGGGAGCCGGAGCAACGATGCGCTGACCGAGTCGGCAATGGCGCGCCGGACGACATACTCATGACTCGCGCCGCGCACCACTCCGGGCCGCCAGGTGCGGACCTCGGCGGGCGCCGGGCCGGCATAGCCGAGGAGTTCCACCGCGAAGTCCACGTCGAGCTTCGTCGGTGCACGCCCGAAGGTCGCGGCCCGTTTCATCGCCAGCTCCGCGACGATCGCGACGGCATCCTCGACGTGTTCACCGGGTTCGAGGCGGAAGCGATCCCGAGCTCGCGAGGCCAGCGTGAGGGCGAAGCCGTTGCTCGGACCCGGTGAACCGACCAGCGCACCCACCGGGCGTCGCGCGATGGCGTCACCCGGGCGGTCCGCTCGCCAACTGCGCGCCGCAGGCATGTGGATGCCCGGAGCAAAGTTCTGCTTCTGACGCGGGCGTTCGTCGCGATGGGTGGGAACGTAGGGGTCGGTAGGCACGGGTGATGGTTACCCTCGGGCCTCGGCGCGAAGCAAGCCATAGACGATCGAATCCGACAACGCCTGCCAACTCGCTTCGATGATGTTCTCGCTCACGCCGATCGTGGTCCAGGATTGCTCGCCGTCAGTGCTGTCGAGCAGGACCCGAGTGATTGCACCCGTTCCCTTCTGCGTGTCGAGGACGCGCACCTTGTAATCGGTCAGGTGGAGCCGATCGAGCGCCGGGTACCGACCGGCCAGGGCTCGGCGCAGCGCCCGGTCGAGCGCGTTGACCGGCCCGTTCCCCTCTTCCGTGGCAATGAGGCGCTCGTCGCCGACCCAGACCTTGATCGTGGCCTCGGTCAAGACGCCATCCGGGGCCTCGCCGGGGTTGGTGGTCGGGCTGGCGTCGTCGGTGATCACGCGAAAGGCCTCGGCCCGGAACCACGAGGGCTCCCAGCCGCTCGCCCGGCGCATGAGCAACTCCAGCGACGCATCCGCGACTTCGAAGTGGTACCCCTCGTGCTCGAGGTGCTTGAGCGTGTCGACCACTCGGTTGATCGTCGGACCGTCGAGGTCGAGGCCGAGTTCCTTGGCCTTGAGTTGAATCGTCGATTTCCCGGCGAGTTCGGACATCACGAACCGGGTCCCGTTCCCGACCGTGTCGGGCGGTACGTGTTCGTACGCGTCCGGGCGCTTCACAATTGCGCTCACGTGCAACCCGGCCTTGTGTGCGAACGCCGACGATCCGACGTAGGCCGCTTGCGGGTTCAACGCCATGTTGACGAGCTCCGCCACATGATGCGCGACGGGCGTCAGCCGCTCCATGCGCTCGGGCGGCAGCGTCTCGATCCCCATCTTGAGCGTCAGGTTCGGGATGATCGTCGTCAGGTTGCAGTTGCCCGTGCGTTCGCCGTAGCCGTTGATGGTGCCCTGCACCTGGGTCGCGCCGCCGAGCACACCGGCGAGCGCATTCGCGACACCACATCCGGTGTCGTCGTGGAGGTGAACGCCCACACTCACGTCGGCCCCGAAGTACTCGACGACCGACCGCACGGTGGCTTCGACCTCGTGCGGCAGACTGCCGCCGTTGGTGTCGCAGAGGACCAGCGCATCAACCCCGGCCTGTACGGCGCCCTCGAGCACCCGCAGGCTGAACTCGGGATTGCGTTTGAACCCGTCGAAGAAGTGCTCCGCGTCGAACAACACCTCCCGCCCGAGCGACTTGAGGTAGTCGACGGAGTCCGCGACCATGAGCACGCCTTCGTCGAGCGTGGTGTCGAGGGCTTCCAACACGTGGTAGTCCCAGCACTTGCCCACGATGCAGACCGTGTCGGTGTTGGCCTCCACGAGGTGACGCAAGGTGTCATCCGAGTCGACCTTGCCCTTGACCCGTCGAGTCATGCCAAAGGCGACCAGCTTGGAATGCTCGAGCACGAGTTCGTGCTGGGCGCGCTGGAACAGTTCGTTGTCTTTCGGGTTCGCGCCCGGCCAGCCCGCCTCGATGTAGTCCACGCCGAGCCAATCGAGCTGTTCCGCGATCCGCAACTTGTCGTCGACCGTGAGCGAAATGCCTTCGAGCTGGGAACCGTCGCGCAGGGTCGTGTCGTAGATCTCGACGCGCGCCGGCAGACCCGCAACCCGCGCGTGTGGCTCAGTCGTCGACATGTTCACACCAGCTCTGATAGGCCTCGACCTGACCCCGCACCGCTCGCGCGTACTCGGCGGCGATCACCTGAGTACTCGGACCAGGGCAGGGAATCGTGCGGTCGTCGACCGAGTTCACCGCGCTCACCTCGGCGGCGGTGCCACAGACGAACATCTCCTCCGCGATGTACAGATCGCTCCGGGTGAGGTTGTCGACCCGCACCTCGATCCCTTTGTCACGCGCGATCGTCATCACCGAACTCTGGGTGATGCCTTCGAGTGCGCCGGCGGAGGTCGGTGGCGTGAGCAACACGCCGTTGCGAGCCACGAAGATGTTCTCGCCGGTGCACTCGCTGACGTGACCGTCGAGACTCAACATGATCGCTTCGTCGTACCCGGCCTTGAGCGCCTCGACCTTGGCCAGCGACGAGTTGACGTAGTTGCCGGTCGTCTTCGACGCCGGTGGCATGACGTTGTGATCGTGGCGAGCCCACGAACTGATCTTCATGCGCACACCCCGGGTCACGGCGTCGTCACCCAGGTAGGCGCCCCATGGCCAACAGGCCACCGAGACGTCGACCGTGCACGGCAGCGTGTTCAGTCCCATTTCGCCGTAGCCGTAGTACGCGATGGGCCGCACGTAACAACTCGGAAGGCCCGAGGCGCGCACGGTGTCCTTGCAGGCCTGGACGATCTCGTCGATGGAGTACGGGATCTCCATCATCATGATCTTGGCGGAGTCGAAGAGTCGTTCGATGTGCTCGGTCAGGCGGAAGATCGCCGGGCCGCGGTCGGTCTCGTACGCGCGGATGCCTTCGAACACCCCGGTGCCGTAGTGCAACGTGTGGGTGAGGACATGGATTTTCGCGTCGTCCCAATCGACGAGGCGACCGTTCATCCAGATCTGCTTGGTGGCTTCGATCGGCATGGCTACACCCTTTCCGCAATACGTGAGCCGACCTCAGACGTCGAGCCCGTGATGTCGTCCGATGTGCGGACTGCTTCGTGAATTCGCGTTGCCGCGTCGGTCTCGCCGAGGAACTCGA
The DNA here is from genome assembly GCA_031362155.1 of Acidimicrobiia bacterium. GTDB lineage: Bacteria > Actinomycetota > Acidimicrobiia > IMCC26256 > JAENVU01 > JAENVU01. Next base: position 5,170 of record JANLRZ010000126.1, read on the forward strand.
GCATCATCGCCGCGCTGATGATCGCGGCGCGAGGGTCGGCGACTCCGGTGCCCGCGATGTCGGGCGCCGATCCGTGGACCGGCTCGAACAGCGACGGACCGGTACGCGCCGGATTCAGGTTGCCCGACGCCGCCCGGCCGATGCCGCCACCGATCGCCCCACCGAGATCGGTGAGGATGTCACCGAACAAGTTGTCGGTCACGATGACGTCGTACTTCTCCGGACGCTGCACGAAGTGGATGCACGCCGCGTCGATGTGGTCGTACCCGGTGGTGACTTCGGGGTACTCCGCCGCAACGATGTCGAACGTGCGCTGCCACAGATCGCCGGCGAAGGTCAGAACATTCGTCTTGTGCACCAGGTGCACGCGGCGAGCCTCCCGACTCTGGGCGAGATCGAACGCATACCGAATACACCGTTCGACGCCCATCCGCGTGTTGACCGAACCCTGGGTCGCGATCTCGTGGGGAGTGTCCTTCCGGAGAAACCCGCCTTCGCCGGCGTAACTGCCCTCGGTGTTCTCCCGGATCACGATCATGTCCACGCCGTGATTGAGCGCGCTCGGCGGCGCGAGGACCGGCCGGTGGTTGATGTACAGATCGAGCGCGAACCTCATCTTCAGGAGGAGCCCGCGCTCCAAGACGCCGGGCGGCACCTCGGGGGTCCCGACCGCACCCAGGAGGATCGCATCGAGCGTGGCCAACTCCGCGAGCACGTCGTCGGGCAGTACGTCACCCGTTGCGAGGTATCGAGTTCCGCCCAGATCGTACGGGACGGGTTCGTAGGCCACCCCGGTCGCGTCGAGGACCTTGAGCGCCTCGGCCACGACCTCCGGGCCGATCCCGTCACCGCCGATGATCCCGATCCGATGGGCCACGCCCGTACTCCTTGCTCTGAGATCCGATGGGATCCGCCGCAGTCGGCCGGACCCCTGACAACGAAAAACCGCCCACCGAAGTGGACGGTTGAACGCGAACGCCGATCCGGCGCCCGCCTACGAAATAATGGTGACGAACGAGGTGAACATGCTGGGGCGCAGGATAGCAGCCTCACCCCGGGGCCTCCCTGGGATACCCGGCGGCCAGAACGCCCACCACCCCCGAAACGTCGCGGTCGTTCCCGGCCGCGCCGACGAACCGGCACGGCTCTGGCAGGATTCGCCGATGCGCACCCCATCTCGTTGTTCATCCCGTTGCTCATCCCGTCGCTCATCCCGATCCGAATCCGGTGGCATCAGCACGATCTTGATTTCGATCGTCGTCCTCGTCATCGCCGCCGGCGGCGCCGCCTACTGGTTCCTGATTCGCGATAACGCGAAACCCAAGCCGAAGATCACCAACACCAAGGTGGTGGCCGGGAGCTCGATCGACGGCGGGTGGAAGATCTCCACCACCACCCCCGACGCCACCTTCGTGCAGTATCGGATCGGCGAGACGTTCGCGAGCGGCCTCGTCGAGAGCACGGCGACCGGGAAGTCGACCGAGGTCACGGGTTCGTTGACCGTGAACGGTTCCGAGGTCAGCGACATCACCGTCACCGCCAACCTCGCCGCGCTGACGTCGGACAAGTCGTTTCGCGACACCGCGCTGAAGACCCGCGGGCTCGAGACCGACAAGTTCAAGGATGCGACCTTCACGGCCACAGCATCGGTGACGCTGCCCAATGCGCCCGCCACCGGTGCGACGGTCTCGGTCGACGTGACGGGCGATCTCACACTGCACGGCGTCACGAAGACCGTGACGATCCCCTTGCAGGGCCGGTGGGACGGCAAGCAGATCCAAGTGATCGGCGAACTCGACATCACGCTGGCCGACTACGGGATCACTCCCCCGAGCGGCGGTCCGATCGCCAGTATCAACGATTCGGGCACTTTGGAACTCCAACTCACCTTCGACAAGGCCAGCTGAACCGCGACCGGCGGGTACCCTCCCCCGGATGGAACCATCTCAGTTCTCCGCGACCACCCACGAGCGGCTGGTGTCCGAACTCGGACACCGGAGTGGTCCACTGCGCATCGAGATCGCGGAACGGATCGAGCGGGCGCGCGAGTTGGGTGACCTCAAGGAGAACGCCGACTACGACGCGGCCAAGAACGAGCAAGGCCTCAACGAGGCCCGCGTTCGTCAGCTCGAAGCGATGCTCCGCGACGCCGTCATCGTCGATGGCCCGAGCGGCGACATCGTGGAAGCCGGGGTCATCGTCGAGATCCGCATCAGCGGCGACGACGAGACGCAGTCGTACCTGATCGGCTCCATCGAAGAGCGCAACGACACCTACGAGGTGCTCTCCACGAGTTCGCCGCTCGGTCAGGCCCTCATCGGCAAACAGCTCGGCGACGCCGCAACCTACGAGACACCCCGCAAGGCCACCCTCGACGTCGAGATCGTGTCGATCCGACCACTCGCCTCCTAAGAGCGGACCAACCGGCCGAACCGGCCGCGACCGCGCACCTCCCCACTGACCGCCGCTCGGATTGCTTGTTTCTGTTCGCGTCCGAGTTTGGCCCCGTCACGATCGGTGAGCGAGAAGCGGTCGATGGCCTGACCGTCGACCGTGTCGAACTGGGCGGCATGCACGCTCACCCCGGCGAGACTCAACGCGGCGGCAATCGTCGACAACAACCCCGGCTGGTCGAGGTGTCGAATCTCGCAGATCGTGTACCAGGGAGAACCCGCATCGTCGAAGGCGATCTCGGTCTCGGTCAACGCCTCGGACTCGACCCGTTCGCCGAGCCGACGGCTGATCTCGGCGCCGAGCTCGTCGGGATTCGGCACGACACTCCCCGGACGCGGCTCGACGTCGAAGGATTCGAGTGCACCCCCGTCACCCCAGGTCGCGACCTGCGCCCGCACGACGTCGAGTTCACGTTCGGCGAAGGCACCGGTCACGGCGGCGAGGATCCCCGGCTGGTCCCGCGTCGCGACGTCGATCACGACACCTCCATCCGGGCGGGTACCGATCGCGACCCGCACCTCTCGCCGCTCGGGTCGAGGCTCGATCAACCGGGCCGTGGCCACCACTCGTTCCGGGAGTTCGGCCAGCAGGTATGACCGCGGGGCGTGTCGGATCCGATCGGCGAGGGCCGCATCGGAACCGGCGAACCGAATCGCCGCGTCGCGCCGGCGAGTGAACTCGCTCGGTTCGTTGCGGTCGCCCATGTCTTCGACCGCGCTCAGCACCCGGCCGAGCAGCGTGTCGAGCCGTTCCCGAGCCGGTGGTTCGAGTGGCCCTTCGGCGAGGTCCAACAGGTACAGCCCGCGGACGCGCTCCGGTTCGCCGAGATGGGTCGCCAACGACAGCACGGATGACTCACCGAGCCCGTTGGCGCGTTCGGCGCTCCCGCGCATCAGCCCCCGATCGCCCGTGAGCGCCAGGAGCGCGTCGTGATCGTCGGCCGGAAGTTCGAGTCGGGTCGCCAGGGACGCCACCAACGCCACCGGCGGATGCTCACCGGTGAGGTCGGCGACCAACGCGGCGAGGACCAGCAACTCGCGGTTCTCGAGGCGCTCGGCAACCGCCGCGGCCCGGCGATCGTGCCGAATGGTGCGCTGGAGCGCGTTGACCGAATCGAACCGCACCACTTGGGTCGGGTCACTGAGCTCCGGGTCGCGGTGCCACCGTTCGACGGCCTCGGCGACCTCGGGGAGGGAACGCACCAGCACGCCGGACGTGTCGAGAAAGCGCCACCCCCGATCGTTGCCGCGCATCAGCACCTCGACGAGCCGCTCGGTCGCCTCGCCACCCCACGAAGTGGGCGCACCGCGGCCCAACCAGTCGAGCAATTTCGGCCCCGGTCGCGCGCCGCTCGACACCAGAAGGGCGGCGTCGAGCGCGAGCACGGTCTGCAACTCGGCCGGTGGCATCGCGGCCAAGTCGACCACCCCGTCATCAACCCACAGCCAGCCCGATGCCGGCATCGGGTCGACGGTCTCCGGCGGCATCGTGTTCGCCAGTGCGCGTACCCGAGCCCGGAGCAAGGGAGGTGCGATCAGGGTCGTGACCAGCACGACCAGCACCAGCGCGGCGTAGAGGTCGCGATCCAACACCCCCTGACTCAAACCGATCGTCGCGAAGATCAGGCCGACCTCACCGCGCGGGATCATCCCGAAACCGATGCTGATCTTGTCGCCGGGCGAACGGAACACTGCGAGCGACGACGCCATCTTGGTCAGGACGGCCACCACGACGAGGACGGCGGCGATACCGAGCACCTTGGGGTCGATGAAGCGCTCGACGTCGGCCGCAATCCCGATCTGCAGGAAGAACACCGGCACGAAGAGGTGGCCGACGGGTGTGAGTTCCCGTGCGATCCGGTCGCGCGACTCGGACCGAGACAATGCGAGCCCAGCGACGAATGCACCGACGATGGGGGCCAACTTCGCCAGGTGCGCCAACTCCGCGAACGCCAACGCGAACGCCAGTGCCAACGCGACCAACGTGCCCGCCGACCGGGAGTGCTTCTGAATCCCGCGGAAGAGGAACACCCCGAGCCGACCGCCGAGCACGGTCGTCACCACGAGGAACCCGACGGCGAGCAGAATCGTGGAGATGACCGTCGCGGCCGACACCGAGCCGTCGCTGACCATCCGGACGACGATGGTCAGCAGGACGAGACCGAGAACATCGTCGGCAACTGCTGCACCCATGACCGTGCGCGCTTCCACCGACGACAGGACGCCGAGGTCGCCGAACACGCGGGCCGTGATCCCCACGCTCGTAGCCGACAACGCGGCACCGAGGAACAGCGCCGTGTTCGAGTCGTATCCGAGTGCCAACCCGGCGCTGTACCCGAGGATCAGCGGTAACACGACGCCGAGGACAGCGACCGAGATCGATGCCCGCCCCACCGCCGCAAGGTCCTTGATGTCCATCTCCATACCGACTTGGAGCAGCAGCAGGATCACGCCGAGCTCGGCCAGGACTTCGAGCGCGCTGTTCGTCGATACCAGACCCAACAGCGAAGGTCCGATCAGCACACCGGCGACGATCTCGCCGACCACGGCCGGCACGCCGATCCGCTCCGCGATCTCGGCCGCGATCTTGGCCGCAACCAGAATGATCAGGACGTCGCGCAGAACATCAGTTGCGCTCACTGAGTTCGGTCCACCGACTGGAGCAAGTAGCCGCGGGATCGGACCGTACGCACCTCGAGGTCCAGCGCCGCTATCCGTCGCCGCAGCCGCACCATGTGCACGTCGAGTGCGTTCCGAGACGGCAAGCCGTCCGGCCAGGCCCGTTTCCGGAGCGTGTCACGGCCGGCCACGGCGCCGAACTTCTCGATCAATGGATCCGCCAGCGCCCGCTCGACCGGCGAGAGCGACACCCAGCTCCCCCGGAACCACAGCAAGCCGTCATCGTCGACCGTCGGACGGTCCCGATCCGACCGGGCGACCAACGCGGTGAGTCGGGCCCGCACGTCTTGGTCGTCGGCCGGGAGTCGGATCCAGTCTTCGAGCGGGTCGCGACACTCCGGTGGTGAGGTCCCGGGTTCCACGAGGAGCAATCGGGGCCGAGCCACCGCCTCGAGTTCGACTCGTCGCGACGATTCTTCCGGCCAGCGGAGGAGCACCACATCCATGGCGGCACCGTACGGTCGAGGAGTTTCCGGGGTGTTTCGAGCGGGTGAAGGGTCTCCGTCGCCGCCGGCCACCCGCCGGCTGCGGTTTCGACGGGGAGCCGAACGAAGCCGACCCGTATGCTGGCCGACTCCGAACCGAACTCGAGGAGACATCGTCGGTATGGGTCAAACGCTCAGTGAAAAGGTGTGGGAACGCCACGTCGTGCGCCGTGCAGATGGTGAGCCCGACCTGCTCTACATCGACCTCCATCTGATTCACGAGGTCACCTCACCCCAGGCCTTCGACGGCCTGCGCCTCAACGGTCGGACCGTCCGCCGCCCGGAACTCACTGTGGCCACCATGGACCACAATGTGCCGACGGCGGGCCTCGAACTCGGCATCACCGACCCGATCTCCAAGCGCCAGATCGAAGTCCTCGACGCGAACTGCGCCGAGTTCGGGGTGCGCCTCTACGGGATGGGCGACCCGGGGCAAGGCATCGTTCACGTGATCGGCCCCGAGCAAGGGCTCACCCAGCCGGGAATGACGATCGTCTGCGGCGACAGCCATACCTCGACGCACGGCGCGTTCGGTGCGTTGGCGTTCGGCATCGGCACCAGCGAGGTCGAACACGTGCTCGCGACCCAGACCCTCCCCCAGACCCGGCCGGGCACGATGGCGATCACCGTGAACGGGGATCTTCCCGCCGGGGTGACCGCCAAAGACGTCGTGCTGGCGATCATCGAACGCATCGGCACCGGCGGCGGCATCGGATCCGTCATCGAGTACCGGGGCGACGCAATCCGCGCCTTGTCGATGGAAGGGCGCATGACGATCTGCAACATGTCGATCGAGGCGGGCGCACGGGCCGGACTCATCGCCCCCGACGACACCACCTTCGACTACCTGCGCGGTCGGCCGTACGCGCCGAGCGGCGAGCAATGGGACGCGGCCGTCGCCGACTGGGCCACCCTGGTCACCGATCCCGACGCCACCTTCGACAAGGAGGTCGAGATCGACGCGCCGTCGCTCCGGCCGTACGTGACCTGGGGTACGAACCCCGCCCAGAGCGTCACCATCGACGGGCGAGTTCCCGACCCCGCATCGTTCGCGTCGCCGAGTGAACAGGAGTCGGCGACCCGTGCCCTCCAGTACATGGGGCTCAAGGCCGGCACCGCGATCCGAGACATCGATGTCGACACGGTCTTCATCGGCTCCTGCACGAACTCGCGCATCGAGGACTTGCGAGCGGCGGCCGCCGTCGCCAAGGGCCGACGGGTCAAAGATGGCGTCCGCACCCTCGTGGTTCCCGGTTCGTTCGCCGTCAAGGCGCAGGCGCAGGCCGAAGGGCTCGATGCGATCTTCGTCGAGGCCGGATTCGACTGGCGCGAGCCCGGCTGTTCGATGTGTCTGGCCATGAACCCCGACAAGCTCACCGCCGGGGAACGCTGCGCGAGCACGAGCAACCGCAACTTCGAGGGCCGACAGGGCCAGGGGGGACGGACCCATCTCGTGTCCCCGGCCGTGGCGACGGCCACGGCGATCGCCGGTCACTTCGCCACCCCGGAAGACTTGGAGCACTGATGCAGGCCGTACGCGAAATCGTGGCGCAGGGTATCCCGCTCGACCGCTCCGACGTCGACACCGACCAGATCATCCCGTCCGATTGGCTCAAGCGAGTCGAGCGCACGGGATTCGGCGAAGGGCTCTTCTCCGAGTGGCGGCAGCGGTCCGACTTCGTCCTGAACCAAGAGCGCTACGCCGACGCCCACATTCTGGTCGCCGGCCCCAACTTCGGTACCGGTTCGTCTCGCGAGCACGCGGTGTGGGCGCTCCAGGATTACGGATTCCAGGCGGTGATCTCGTCCCGGTTCGCCGACATCTTTCGGAACAACGCCCTGAAGGGTGGCCTCGTCCCCGTTACCGTGCCCGAGCCCGTCGTGCGCACCATCATGGCGGCCATCGACGACGACGCGTCGACCGAGATCGTCGTCGACGTCGTCAACCGACGCGTGGCGGTGCCGGCGATCGGCTTGGACGAGCCGTTCGAACTCGACGACTACACCCAGCACCGGCTGCTCGAAGGTCTCGACGACATCGGCATCACCGAATCCCACGGCTCCGCGATCACCACCTTCGAAGCGACCCGTCCGGGGTATTTGCCGGCCGCCCCCGTCGCCTAGCCGGCGCGACTACCGGGACAGCACGAACGTCACGATCGCGGCGTTGTAAAGCGCGTGGGTCACGATGCCGGGCCCGAGCCGTTTGAACGAATAGCGCAGGATTCCCAACATCGCACCCAGCGGGGCGATCAGGAGGAACACGCCGAGGTTGCCGCGAGCATCCGTCGGTCCGAGATGCACGAGGCCGAACAACCCGGCTTGCACGATGACGCCGATCGCGGCACCCCAGCGGCTGACCAGACCGCTCATCAGCAACCCGCGGAAGAAGAGTTCCTCGACGATTGGCGCACCGATCACCGCGATGAACACGATGACGATCGTCGTCAGGGTGCTCCGCCGGAGTGGTTCCATCAGACTCTCGCGATGCGGTTCGATACCGATCGACTTCAGAGCGCGCGCGATGTTGCCCACGCCGATGAGCGCGGCGACCCCAAACCCGAGCCCGAGCGCGAGGTCGATCCACCGCACGGTGAACCCCAGGTCGCGGAGCGAGCCGCTCCCGTGGGTGCGAACCGCGACCACACAGGCCGTCACGAGCGGTATCCAGAGACCGAGCTGCACGGCGAGCGTGAGCCACGGGCTCGTCCGATCGACGCCGATCAGCCGCTCGAGCACGAAGTACACGACGAGCGATCCGACCACCCCACCAACGGCGCCGAGCAGCGCAATCCAGCCGGCGCGGATAGGCCGACTCTGATCTTCGACCGTTGGGACGGGCACATACGCACCCGTCGCGGTCGTCGCGACCAGGGGCTGATGGTCGGTGTATCCCGACCACTGGCTGCCGTCCCACCAGCGCCAGTTGGCGACGCGCCACGGATCGGCGTACCAGCCCGCGGGCGGTGACGGAATCGTCATCGCGTGGATCCTGTCACTCCCTCGCCGGACGCGAGGCGACCGGGTCAGCCGGCGAGTTGTTCGACCGCGCGTTCGCGGTGGAGCACCTCGTCCACGGCGACGCCGAGTTCGACGGCGAGTTCCCGGGTCTGATCCCGGTCGAAGAGATACGTGAGAAAGTCGTGGTAGTCCATGTGATTGCCTCCCATTGGTTTTCGATACCCATCACAGGTATCGGACCGGGTCGGCCGAAAACTTGAACGAATTCCCCGGATCAGGGTTTGGTGCCGGCGAGGAGGGCGAGTTCCCGCCACTTCCAGTGACAATCGACGCTGGTAAAGCCGATGGCCTGCAGCCAGGCCAACTGATCCGACACGAGCGCAAGCTGGTTGGACGGGTCATCGCGTTCGGGGGTGGTCCCGATGGCCGCGAGGAACTCGTCATGGAGGCTCGGCGTCACCGAGGCGACGTGCTCCAGGTTGAGGAACACGCCCCCCGGGCCCAACCGGTCGAACACTTCTCGGTACAGCGCCTGTTTCCGCGCGTCGGCGAGGTGGTGGATCGCGAAACTGCTCACCACCAGATCGAAGATGCCCCAACCCGCCGGGAGCGGCTCGTCGAGGTCGTGCCGGACGACCTCGACGAACTCGTCGGCCGCGAACCGGGCCTCGGCCCGTTCGAGCATCTCCTGCGAAAAATCGCAGGCAAGCCCTCGCGTGGCCGGTCGCAAGTCGCGGAGCAACCCCATCAGAACCCCGTCGCCGGTGCCGAGGTCGAGCACCCGACCGACCTCGGCGGGGACGAACTCGGAAAGGACTGCCATGCCCTCGGCCCGGAACGGGATCGAATCGCGATGGGCGAGATAGGCGCGGGCGTGTTGGGCATCGATCCAGCGGTTCGTCGAAGAGGCACCGACGTCGGTCATGGCCCGACAACCCGTTCGCGCACCTCGGCTCGGTCGCGCAGGCGCACGATCTTGTTCACCGCCGCGAGGTAGGCCCGCGCCGATGCTTCGACGACGTCGGTCGAGACACCGCGTCCGCTGGCGCGCACCCCATCGGCGTCGAGCTGCACCACGACATCGCCGAGCGCGTCGCCGCCGCTCGTCACCGACGAGACGTGGAACTCATTGACCGTTCCGTTCACTCCGGTTGCCTCCGCGATCGCGGCGATCGCGGCGTCGATCATGCCGTTGCCTTGGCCGTGCCCTTCGATCTTGGTGGCGCCGTCGGTGAGGACCACGTCGGCACTCGGCATCGCGGACGAGCCGCCGCGGAACTCGAAGCTCGCGATCGAGAATCGATGCACGATCCCCGTGCCGAGTTCCTCGGCGACGATGGCCTCCAGGTCGGCTTCGGTGATCTGCACCTTGCGGTCGGCGAGTTCCTTGAACCGCACGAACGCCTGGTTCAAGGCGTCGCCCTGCAGGTGCAGGCCCAGCTTCTCCATCGAGTCCGAGAACGCATGACGACCGGAGTGTTTGCCCAGCACGATCTGGGCCGCTTCTTGGCCCACCGAACCGGCGTCCATGATCTCGTAGGTCTCGGGGTCCTCCAGGACACCGTGCTGGTGGATGCCCGCCTCGTGCGCGAACGCGTTCCGGCCGACGATTGCCTTGTTGAACTGCACCGGATACCCGGTGAGGCGCGAGACCATGCGCGACGCCCGGGACAGTTCCTCGGTCTTGATGTTGGTCTCGAGGCCATCGAAGTAGTCCGAGCGCGTGCGGATCGCCATCACCACTTCCTCGAGCGCGGCGTTCCCGGCCCGTTCACCCAGTCCGTTGATCGCACACTCGACCTGGCGGGCACCGTTGGCCACACCGGCCAGGGAGTTCGCCACCGCGAGACCCAGATCGTTGTGGCAGTGCGTCGACACGACGTAGTCGCCCTTCACGGTGTCGATCACGTACGCGATCAGCTTGCCGAAGTCTTCCGGCAAGCCGTAACCGACCGTGTCGGGGATGTTCAGCGTGGTCGCGCCGTGGTCGACGGCGATCTGACACACCTCCACCATGAACTCCGGGTCGGACCGGAACGCGTCTTCGGGCGAGTACTCGATGTCGGCGGTGTAGGACTTCGCCCGGGCGACCCCGGCCGCGACCTCGGCCTTGACTTGGTCACGCGTCATCCGCAGCTTCTTGCGCATGTGGATCTCGGACGTTGCGATGAACACATGGATCCGGTTGCGCTCGGCGTGGCGGACGGCTTCCCACGCCCGGTCGATGTCTTTGAAGCCGGTGCGCGACAGGCCGGCGATGATCGGGCCTTTCACCGATTTCGCGATCGCTTCGACCGCTTCGAAGTCACCATCGCTCGCGATCGGGAATCCCGCCTCAATGATGTCGACGCCCAGGCGCGCGAGCTGGTCTGCGATCTCGAGCTTTTCGCCCACGTCCAGCGCGATTCCCGGCGACTGCTCGCCGTCCCGCAGTGTCGTATCGAAGATCAGCACCCTGTCCATCGGGGGTTCCTCTCTGATGGGTGGTTCGGTTCGGGGATGGTTCGGAATTTCGGCAAACAAAAACCCTCCCGGCCCGGAGGCACGAGAGGGTGAACGACGAGCGACCACGAGGGGCGCTCGCCCCTACGTAAGGAGCAGGTTCTGGATACGCGTCGCCACTGACATAGAAGCCCGAATTCTCGCACAGTTCGCGCCCAGGGTCAATGCTTTTTCGGTCCAGCCGTGCGAAACTGCCGACCATGAGCAGGTTGGTGCGTCGAGGAGCGGTCGCCGCCGCGTTCGCCGGCGTGGCGTACGCGGCCTGGCGGTTCCTCCAAGCGCATCAGCCCGATACTGGCGGCCTCACCTTCCAGGCCCAACCGTTCCCGCTGCCGCCCAAGCCGATTCCGATCACGACCGCGCCGACGGCCGCACCGAACGCGAGCGGTGACTGTCCACTCACGCATCCGATCAAGGGCAAGCGCAGCTCGGGCATCTACCACCAGCCCGGTGGGTTCGCGTACGACCGCACGCACGCGGACCGTTGCTACCGCGACGCCGCCGCGGCCGAAGACGACGGTCTGCGCGCAGCCAAACGCTGAGCGAGAACCTTCTCCAAGTTCCTTCCATTCGAACATGCGGTGGCCTACCCTGCCCCGCTTCCAGACCGCGCACCACCCCTCAGGGAGCATCAATGAAAACCATGATCGACGAGTTCAAGAGTTTCATCATGAAGGGCGACCTCGTCACGATTGCGGTGGCCTTCATCCTCGGCGTCCAGTTCAGCACGGTCGTCACCTCGTTCACCGACGTGATCATGGGCTTCGTCGGCGCCGTGGTCGGCAAACCATCGTTCAACAGTCTCGTGCTCGAGATCGGTGATGGCGAGGTCCCCTACGGAGCGTTCTTGACCGCACTGGTCAACTTCATCATCGTCGCGTTCGTACTGTTCCTCGTGATCAAGGGCTACGACAAGATGAAGGACCGAATGGGCGTCAACAAGGCCGAAGACGGTCCGAGTGAAGCAGATCTGTTGGCCGAGATCCGCGACGAACTGAAGCAGCAGCGCTCCGCCTGACGAACCGTCAGCCGAGTTCGATCGCCTTGGCTTCGGTGATGCCGTCCTCGGCGCGCAACGCGTCGAGGACGGTGTCGGTGGTCGGGGTCGAGGTCGACAGGGCCATGAGCGCGGCCTGACCGGAGTCGGTCCGACCGACGACCATGTCGTCGATGTTGATCGACGCGTCACCGAGAATCATCCCGACCTTGCCGATGATCCCGGGCACATCCGAGTTGCGGACCACGAGCATGTGCGCCGACGGCGGCACGTCGATCACGTGATCGTCGATCCCGACGATGCGCAGTGATCCCTGCTTGCCGTAGAGCGTGCCGGCCACGTGAGTGAACCGGCCGCCGTAACTCCCGCGCAACTCCACCAAGTTCACGTAATCATGGGTGGCAGCAAGCTTCGATTCCTTGACCTCCAGCCCGCGCGAGGCCGCAATGGCGGGGGCATTCACGAAGCTCACCGGCTCGTCGACCACTGGGCCGAGCACGCCCTTCAATGCCGCCAGGGTGAGGACCTTGCAGTCGTAGTCGGCGATCTGGCCTTCGTAGGACACTTCGAGGGTGTCGACGACTCCGCCGGCCAGGCCCGTGAACAGCCGGCCCAAGCGCTCGACCAACGGGAGGAACGGCGCCACGGTCGCGTTCGCCTCGCTCGCCGCGAGGTTGACCGCGAAGGGGACGAACTCGCCCGCCAACCCGAGCACCACCATCTCCGCGATCGTCTGACCGGCCTTGTCCTGGGCCTCACTGGTGGAGGCACCGAGGTGCGGAGTGACGACGATGTTCTCCAGTGCGAACAGCGGCGACTCCGTAGTCGGTTCGATGGCGAACACGTCGATCGCCGCGCCGCCGAGCGGACCGTGAGCCAAAGCGTCGGCCAGGGCGTCCTCGTCGATAATCCCGCCGCGTGCGGTGTTCACGATGCGCAGGCCCGGCTTGGCCCGAGCCAACAGCTTGGCGTCGAACAACCCGATGGTCTCGGGCGTCTTCGGCAGGTGAATCGTCAGGAAGTCGGCGGACTCGACGAGCGCGCCGAGATCGGGTTGCAACTCGACCCCGAGCTGGCGGGCCCGCTCCGCGCTGATGTACGGGTCGTAGGCGACCAGACGCATTCCGAACGCGAGACACCGCTGCGCGACGAGCACGCCGACGCGCCCGAGCCCGACAACCCCCAACGTCTTGCCGTGCAGTTCGACACCGGTCCAGCGCGAGCGGTTCCACTTGCCGGCCTTGAGATCACGATCGGCCTGCGGGATGTTGCGCGCCTGGGCGAGCAGCAGCGCGACGGCCTGCTCGGCCGCCGAGATCACGTTTGACTGCGGTGCGTTCACCACCATGACGCCCCGCTCGGTCGCGGCGGCGACATCGACGTTGTCGAGGCCGATCCCGGCCCGGCCGACGACGACGAGGTCGGTCCCGGCCGCGAGCACCGCCGCGGTGACCTGGGTC
>JANLRZ010000142.1:0-2385 GCA_031362155.1 Acidimicrobiia bacterium
CTCGCAAGGTGTTCGTGATCGGCGTCGGCATGACCAAGTTCGAGAAGCCAGGCGGCAAGGACTGGGACTACCCGGACATGGCGAAGGAAGCTGGGACCAACGCGCTCACCGACGCCGGGATCGAGTACGACGAGATCGAACAGGTCGCGGTCGGGTACTGCTACGGGGACTCCACCGCCGGTCAGCGTGCGTTGTACGAAATCGGCGTCAGCGGTGTGCCGGTCGTCAACGTCAACAACAACTGCGCGACGGGATCGTCGGCCTTGTACCTCGCGAAGCGGTACGTCGAAGGCGGTCTTGCCGACTGCACCCTCGCACTCGGCTTCGAGAAGATGGAGAAGGGTTCGCTCGGGATCAAGTACATGGACCGCGCCATACCGATGCAACGCACCTTCGAAGCCATGAACGACAAGCGCGGCTTCACCCAGGCCCCGCCCGCGCCGCAGATGTTCGGCAACGCCGGTCGTGAGTACATGGAGCGCTACGGCGTGAAGGCCGAATCGTTCGCGCGCATCGCCGAGAAGAACCACCGCCACTCGGCGAACAATCCGTACTCACAATTCCGTGACATCTACACGCTCGACGAGATCCTCGCGTCGCCGATGGTCCACGAACCGCTGACGAAGCTGCAGTGCTGCCCGACCTCCGACGGCTCCGCGGCGGCGATTCTCGCGTCGGAAGACTTCGTGCGGTCGCACGGCCTCGAGGACCAGGCGGTGGAGATCATCGGGATGTCGATGAAGACCGACTTTCCGTCGAGCTTCGATTCCGGCAGCGACATGAAGTTCGTCGGGTTCGACATGACTCGCGCCGCGGCGAACGAGGTCTACGAGCAGTCCGGGTACGGGCCGGCCGACGTCGACGTGATCGAGCTGCACGACTGCTTCTCGGCGAACGAGATGATCACGTACGAGGGTCTCGGCCTCTGCGCCGAGGGTGGTGCGGGCGAGCTCATCGATTCCGGCGCCGTCACCTATGGCGGGGACTGGGTCGTGAACCCGTCCGGCGGGCTGATCTCGAAGGGTCACCCCCTTGGCGCGACCGGCCTCGCCCAGTGCTCCGAGCTCACGTGGCAACTGCGGGGCACCGCAGATGCCCGTCAGGTGGACGGCGCGGAGCTCGCCCTTCAGCACAACCTCGGCCTCGGCGGCGCCTGTGTGGTCGCCATGTACAAGAAGGCTGCGTTCGCCTGACCCGCTGGTCGCCGGGGACTGACGACCGGGCCAAGGGCGCGCCGCGCACCGGTCGAGCTGCGAGGCTTCCCACCGTGGAGGCCTCGCCCGCCGAGAGCGAACTGATCGACGACGACGCGACACCGCCGCGCGCGTGGGTCCGGACCACAGTCATGGTCCTCGCCGGGTTCGGCGCGATCGGGATCATCTTCTGGCGCATCGGCGACCCCGACGAACTTTGGGAGACGATCCGCGGTGCCAACTGGGCCTGGGTCGCAGTCGCGCTCGGCGCGTCACTCCTCACGAGTCTCCCGTTCGCGCTCGCCTTCATCGGCACCATCCATACTCGAGTCTCCTTCTCGTCCGTGGTCTGGCTCCAGGTGGCGATGGGATTCTCCAACGTGACCTTGCCCGCCGGGGCCGAGAGCGTTGTCCAGGTGCGGTTCCTCCAGAAACAGGGCGTGAACCTGGCGTCCGCGTTCGCGGTCGCCGGCGTCTACAGCACCGTCTCGGAGTTCGTCGTGCAGGCCGCGATCTTCGGCGTCGCCGCCTTCGTCGCGCCGCGCACCGTCGACGTCGGCGACGTGCCGGTGTCGAGCATCGTCATCTCGTTCGCGGTGCTGGCGGTCGCTGTCATCGCCGCGATCGGCGTCACCCTCAGTGTTGAACGACTCCGCCGTCGCGTCGCGCCGCACTTCCACGCCGCCCGGCAGGCGACGGGAGAAGCGATCCGATCACCGCGCCGTCTGGGACTGCTCGTGGTCGGCAACGTCGGCGCCCAGGTGCTGTACACCCTCTCGCTCCAGGCGTGCCTCTATGCGTTCGGGAGTGGCACCTCGTACTGGACACTGCTCGCCCTGTGGGTGGGGATCTCGGTGGTGGCGGGGCTCGTGCCGATCCCCGGCCTCGACACGGCGGTCTCGACCCTGAGCCTCTCGGGCGCGCTCGTCGCCGTCGGGGTGGACGGCCCGGTCGCAGCGGCGGCCGTGGTCACCAACACCCTCGTGGTCTCCTACCTACCCGCCATTCCCGGGTGGTTCGCCACCAACGCACTCGTCCGCCGCGGCGAGCTCTAGCTCACTTGCAGGTGGCGATGCCGCCATCCACAGGGATGATCGCGCCGGTGACGTAGCTCGACGCGGGCCCGGCGAGGTAGATCGCGATGCCGGCCATGTCGGCGGGCCGACCGATCCGTTTCATGGGTGCGCTGGCC
>JANLRZ010000014.1:0-27002 GCA_031362155.1 Acidimicrobiia bacterium
CGCGGCGTTCGAGGTCCCGAGCGCGATACGTGTGTCCCCGACGCCGTTGCCGCGAACTGCGTCGGGCAAGATCTTCAAACGGGAGCTTCAAGCCGAGGCGGTCGGCCTCACGCGCTGACCCGGGTCGGTGACGCGGCGGCCAACAGCTCCGCTCGGTCATCCGGCAACACGAATCCCGCGGCGATGACGGCGTCGGTGGCTTTGCGGTACTCCCGGAGGTACTGCGCCCGGGACCGGTAACGCGCCTGGAGCTCTCGCGCACCGTCACGATCGACTCATGGTGGCTAGGGTCCCTCGCCATGCTTCGTGGGATTCGCTCTGGGTTCATTCCTCTGGCCGTCGTGACCGGGCTCGTGCTCGTCAGCTCATGCTCGAGTTCGACGGCCTCGGCGCCGGCCGCGTCGAAACCGACGGCGCCGGTCGACTCGACGTCGGGGTACGCGGCTCCAAAATGCACCCGGCCGGCGGCGAAGGTCCCGGAGTTCAAGGGCCACGGTAAGGACACAACGCAGGTCGACGTCACGTCGTTCGACGGCACGATCATCCGGGCGCACTGGTTTCCGAACCCCCAGGCGACCGACACCACGAAGTTCCCGACCGTGCTCAAGGGTCCGGGCTGGAGTCAGCCGGGTGACGTGAACATCGCGTCGCGTGGCGACGGCATCTTCGGTGATCTCAACATCGCCAACCTGTGGGACGCCGGCTACAACGTGCTGACCTGGGACCCCCGTGGATTCGGGAAGTCGGGAGGTGTCGTCTCGACGAACGACCCGAAGCACGAGGGTCGGGACACCCAAGTCCTCGTCGACTGGGTGGCCCGTCAACCGGGCGTCGAACTGGACCGGCCCGGCGACCCCCGCATGGGCATGGTCGGCGGATCCTACGGCGGCGACATTCAGTTCGTGCTCGCGGCGTTGGACTGCCGGGTCGACGCCGTTGTTCCCACCATCGCGTGGCACTCGCTCGGTACGAGCCTCTACAAAGCCGACACCGTGAAGCAAGGGTGGGCCGATCAGCTCTACGGGTTCGCCGCCGACCGCGAGCTGGACCCGCACATCACCAGCGCGCACGAGAGTGGGGACGCGACCGGCACGATCAGTGCTGCAGATCGGGCCTGGTTCCTGTCACGGGGACCGGGGAAGCTGATCGAGAAGGTCCACATCCCGACCCTGATCGTGCAAGGCACCGTCGACACGCTCTTCACGCTCGACGAGGCGGTCACCAACTACGGCATCCTGGCGCGGGCCGGGGTGCCCGTGAGCATGATCTGGTTCTGCGGGGGTCACGGGGTCTGTCTCACCAAGGCCGGGGACCCGGCGGTGGCGGGCGACGCCGCCGTCGCGTGGCTGGCGCGCTACGTGCAACGCGACGAGTCCGGTCCGGTCGGCGCCGGGTTCTCGACGGTGGATCAGAACGGGGATCGGTTCGAAGCGGAGAAGTTCCCGGCCGCATCGGGGAGCCCGGTGCGTGCGAACGGGCTGGGAACGTTGAACCTGGTCGAGACCACCGTGGAGAAGGCCGCGCCGGTCGATGGCGCGCCGTCGGCGGTGCTGGGTGGTGTCGCGGGCTCGATCACCCCGGCGCGGGCGACCAACGGTGTCGACGTGGACATTCCGTTCACCGACTCGACCATGGTGTTGGGCGCGCCGAGCTTGTCGTTGACGTACTCGGGCACCGTCGCCGCCGGCCCGCGACCGGAGCGGGTGTTCGCGCAGATCGTCGACCCGGCGACCGGGCTCGTGCTCGGGAATCAGATCACACCGATCAAGGTCACGCTCGACGGTTCGACGCACACCGTCACCGTGCCGCTCGAGATGGTCGTCTTCTCGGCCACGCCCGGGGCCAAGCTCACGCTGCAGCTCGTCGCGACCACGACCGCCTACGCGCAACCCCGGCTCGGCGGATCGGTGGCGTTCTCGAAGATCAGTGTGGTGCTCCCGACGGTGACCGGGATGCAGGCTCGGTGACCGTCATCGGGATGGCGAACCTCGCCATCAAGGTCGCAGACCTCGACGCGGCGTGCGCGTTCTACGTCGCGGCTGGTGCCGAGGTCAGGGATCGCATGGAGTGGAACGGCGCCGAGCGGGCCGACGTCTACCTCGGCCCGGTGATGATCACGCTCTTCACCCGGGCGATCTACGAGGACGAGGTCGCGCTCGGACCCGAGGGGTTCCTCCACCCGGCACTGTTCACCGACGACCTCGATGCCGAGCTGGTCGGCCACGATGTGATCTGGGGACCCGCGGTCGTTAGCGGTGCGTTCGGCACCCGTCGCATCGCGTTCGTCGAAGCGCCCGGCGGGATCCGCCTGGAGTTCATGGAACAGATCGAACCTTCGGCTCGGGCCGAGAAGGAGGCGGGGCGATGACCTTCATGCCGTACGACCGCCCGGTACGCGCCGCGTTCATCGGGCTCGGCCGGATCTACGAGCTCAACGTGCGCGCCTATCGGGACAACCCGGATGTGGAGGTCGTTGCCCTCGTCGATCCCAGTGAGGAGCGACGCGCCGAACGCCAACGCGACTGGCCTGACGCGGCGACCTTCGCGTCGACTGCCGAACTGGCGGCGAGCGGTCTCGAGGTCGACGCGGTCGAGGCCTTGCTGCCCATCCCGCTCCACCCGGATGGCGTGGTCGAAATGCTCGATCAGGGTTGGCACGTCAATCTCCAGAAGCCGCTGTGCAGCGATCTCGACGAAGCCGAACGCATGGCGGCCGCGGCCGCGGCGAACGACCGGGTCCTGCGGGTCATGGAGAATTACCTCTTCTACGAACCGCTCCGCACCCTGAAGGACACCGTCGAGTCGGGTGCGATCGGCGACGTGCGCGGCTACCACCTGAAGATGGTGGGGAGCAGTCGGGGCGGGTGGGACGTGCCGATGAGCAGCTACCAATGGCAGTTCCAGCAGATGCAACGCGGCCGCGGGATCCTCGTCTTCGACGACGGCTGGCACAAGCTCTCGACCGCACTGTGGTTCTTCGGTCCGATCCGCGAAGTCCGGGCCTGGATCGGTGAGACCGAGATCGTGCCGGGTGTCGCGATCGACGCGCCGACGATGATCAGTTGGGAGCACGACAACGGCGTGCGCGGCGTGTGGGACATCACGCTGGCGCCCGACCTCTACCTCCGGTCCGACTACTACACGAACGACGAACGGTGGGAGATCACCGGGTCGAAGGGCTTCGCCCGCGTCAACCGCTGTACCGGCCGGGGAATCCAGCAGCCCAGCTTCGAGGTGTACGTCGACGGTGAGATGCGCAGTGCCCACGCGCTCGACGACGACTGGGGAAGCAGCTTCCGCGATTCCGGACGGCACTGGCTGCGCTGGTTGCACACCGGTACCGGGCCATTGCTGTGGAGCGTCGAGGACGCGGTGGCGGTCCTGCGGTTCGCGCTCGCGGCTTACGCGAGCAGCGATGCGGGCGGTATCGGGATCGATCCGGCCACGCTCACGCCGCACTAGTCGGTCGCAGTCGTCAGCCGGCGGCGAACCGATCCGCGAGCGCGTCGAGGGTTTCCTGGCAGTTGGTGGCACCGCCGGGCGGTGCCGGTAACCGCACCGGACCGTGTTCCCGTGACGGCAGCAGGATCGTCGCGTGGCCGGGCGTGGTGGTCACACCGCGCTGGTTGACGCCGGCCAGGTCGAGATCCACTGCGGGCCGCCCGTCGGCGAGGTACTTCTTCGTGACCGTGCCCTGCATCCAGTGGGTGTCACCCACATAATTGAACGCGCGGAACTGGCAGTCGAGCTTCCACAACCACGCGTCGTCACCCATCCAATCCGTGCAGAGGTGGATGAGCCAGGTCTCGCGCATCCGGCCGTAGTCATAGCTCGCGGGGTTGCCCGCCCGGCGCGCCCATTCGGGGTCCCAGTGCACCCGTTGCTGCACGTCGGGCACGTTGAGGTCGTCGGGCCGGAAGAACCGCGGCATCCGCTGGCGCTGGTCGTGGCCGAGGCGAAGGGGCGCGACGTTGTAGAGCCCCATCCCCATGCCGACGTGCCAACACACCATGTCGGTGACGCGCATCGGTCCCTTCACGATCTGGTCGAGCGCGTCTCCGACCTCGACGTCTTCGAACCACCGCGGATTCGCACCCCGCCGCTGGGCCCGCTCGCCGGCGAGCGCCGCGTCGATCTCGGCCAGTTCGGCATCGGAGTAGGGCCGGAGTTCGATCTCGTCGTTGCGACCACGTTCCACGGCGCGGTCCCGATCGGCACGGATCATCAATCGGTACTGACCGGCGAGGACCGGCCCGCCCGCGGCGGCAAATACTTCGGCCGACCATTCGTGCACGGTGCGTCCAGCGAATTCGCCGGACTTGTCGTGCACGCCGACCAGGGCGTTCCGACGGTTGACTCGCATCCCCGACGCGAGCGGGTTCCACCACTCCCGGAACGATCCGGAATAGAAGGCGTGGACCCCACCGAGCGGATCGCCCCGCATCAGTTGCTTGGTCTCGACGTCGAATCCGGTGATCTCGTCTTCACCGATCAGGGAGTCGCCGCCGACGAGGTGTGGGGGCGCGATCGGACCGTCCCAGCGAGTCGATGCGGCGTAGGCCGGGTCGCACCACAAGGGATTGTCGTCGCCGTAGGCGTGGGCCACGTTGCGAAAGGCGTCCTCGTTGGGTGCGAAGTAGTGCGGGGGCCGGGTGTGGGGTCGCGCCACGCCGATGCGCGCCCGGAGGGTTGCGATGCCCTCGTCGGTGATCGCGTCGGTCATCGAGCTGGGCGCGCCGGGCCGGAGGAGCACATCGCGGGGAGCGTATACATTCTGCGCTTCGCCCGGGTCACCTTGCCGAGGAGCTTTCATGACGCCTGATTCATTTCGTTTCGACGGGCGGCGCGCCGTCGTCGTGGGCGGAGCGACCGGGATGGGCGCGGCGGCTTCGGTACTGATCCGCGACCTGGGCGCCGAGGTGGTCGTTCTGGATTACGCGCCGATCGAGATCGACGGGGTCACCAAGGCCAGCGTGAATCTCAGTGACCGCGAGAGCATCGAGGCCGCCGTCGACGCCGTGGGTGGCCCGATCGACGTCCTGCTCTCCTGCGCGGGCGTGGCCGACGGCACGCCGGGGATCGAGAAGATCAACTTCATCGGTCACCGTCACTTCATCGAGCGAGCACTGGCTGCCGACCTCATGCCGCGCGGCGCGGCGATCGGCATGATCTCGTCCGCCGCCGGCTTGGCGTGGGAGACCCACCTCGACGAGTTGCGCGAGTACCTCGACACCGACGGCTTCGACGCCGCCGTCCAATGGGTCGCGGATCACGAGTACAAGGCCAGCTACACGTGGAGTAAAGAGGCGATCTGCGCGTACGTCGCCCGCGAGGCGTTCCCGATGCTGAAGCGGGGAATTCGCATCAACGCGATCCTGCCCGGGCCCACTGATACCCCGCTCGCGCGAGCCAACGCCGACATGTGGCTCACCTTCGGCGCCGACTACCGCGCCGAGGTCGGCGTCGAGGCGTCGACGCCGGAAGAGCAAGCCGCGGTGCTCGTGTTCTTGTGCAGCGATGCCGCCCGTGCGTGCAACGGCATCACGATGATCACCGACGCCGGCTACATGAGCTCCGGGGTCAGTGGCTCCTTCCCCGACGCAACCCCAGTGGCTGATTTCCTCTACGGCCGGTTGGTCTGACCGTCTTGGTGGCCCTCTCGCGCGCGTCGACCGACGCCGAGCTGGTCGCGGTCACGACCGACTGGGTTGCCGCCAACGTCCCGCGCCCGTGGCGGACGGCCGCGGCCGACGGGCGCGATGCTCTCCGCCGGGTGCGACCGCGGTCGGAGTACGAAGCGTGGTACCCGGTCTTCGCCATGAGCGGGCTCGCGGTCGCCACCTGGCCCACCGAGTACCTCGGGCTCGACCTGGTCCCGGCCCAGGCCCGGGTGATCGAGTCGGTGCTGGCGCCGTACAACCTGGGGCGCTTGAATCCGCTCGGCCTCAACGCCGCCGCGCCGGCCCTGTTCGCCCACGGGACCGAGGACCAGCGCGTCCGGTTCCTGCCGCCGATGGTGCGCAACGAGGAACGCTGGTGTCAGCTGCTTTCGGAGCCGGGGGCGGGATCAGACCTTGCGTCGCTCGCGACGCGGGCCGTCCGGGACGGCGACGAGTGGGTGCTCGACGGCCAGAAGGTGTGGACCACCTGGGCCCACCGCAGCGAGTTCGCGGTGTGTCTCGCGCGCACGGACCCGGCGGTGCCGAAGCGGCAAGGGCTCACCTACTTCATCGTCGATCTGAAGGCGCCCGGGGTCGACGTGCGGCCCCTGCGGCATCTCGGTGGCGAGATCGACTTCAACGAGGTCTTTCTCGACGGCGTCCGGATTCCCGACACCGCCCGGGTCGGGGAGATCGGCGACGGTTGGCGGGTGGCGGGTTCGACGCTCGCCGGCGAACGCCAGATGGTCTCGGGGTCCGGCTCCGGGGGTGTGGACCGGATCGGTGGTTCCGGTGTCGATCTCGTGATCGAACAGGCCCGGGCCCTCGGCGTGACGGGCGACGCCAACATTCGGCAACGGCTGATGAGCGTGTTCGCCGAGGAGCGGGTGCGGGAATGGACGAACGCCCGCGTGCGGGCCACGACTCAGGCCGGACGCACTCCGGGCCCGGCCGCGTCGATCGGCAAGGTGCACCAGGGAGCACTCAACCAGCGCATCCAACTCGTGGCCGCCGACCTGCTCGGTCCGCACTCGATCGCGTGGGACGCCGACCCTGGTGCGGCCGCCGATGGCGACGATCCCGACGTCGACGCCTACGCCCGGAGCCTGCCCTATGCAGTGAAGGGAATGCTGCGGTCGCGGGCGAACACGATCGAGGGTGGCACGACCGAAGTGAACAAGAACGTGGTGGGAGAGAGGGTCCTGGGTTTGCCGCGCGAACCGGATCCGTGGTCGGGCGCGGCGTGGGAAGAGGTACCGAGGTCATGAGCGGATATCAGCATCTGGTCGTCGAGCGGCAGGGACCGGTCGGCTGGCTGATCAACAACCGCCCGGATCAACTCAACGCCATGAACAGCGCGATGCGTGACGAGTTCGCCGACGCGTGGAACGAACTCGACGCCGATCCGACAGTGCGCGTGATCGTGCACACCGGCAACGGTCGCGCGTTCCAGACCGGGGTCGACGTGTCCGAACTCGCCAACGACGGCGTCGGCATGGAGCGCTACCGCGATTCGGTCGAGAACTTCGACCTGCACTTCACCGCATGGCATCAACGGGTGTGGAAGCCCGTCATCACTGCGGTCAACGGGATCTGTGCCGGTGGCGGATTCCATTGGGTCGCCGACGCCGACATCGTGATCGCCGCATCGGACGCGCAGTTCTTCGACCCGCACGTATCGGTCGGACAAGTCGTCGCCATCGAGGCGATCGGGCTGCTGCGCAAGATACCCGCCGAGGCCGTGATGCGGATGGCGTTCATGGGCAAGTACGAACGCATGTCGGCCGAGCGGGCACTCGCGCTCGGGATGATCTCGGAGATCGTCGATCCGCCAGAGCGGCTCCGGGAACGCGCGCAGGAGTTGGGCGAGACGATCGCCAAGAACTCACCGGCTGCGATGGCCGCAACGAAGCGCGCGCTCTGGGATGCGCTCGAGTACGGGCTGACCGACGCCTGCAAGGTGGGCGCCGGGCATCTGGTGAGCATGTGGGGGCATCCGGATCAGGACGAAGGGCCGCGCGCCTTCGCGGAGAAGCGCGCACCGAACTGGCAACCGCCGGGATGACCGTCAATCTCGCATCGCTCCTGGCCGACCACCCGGCCACCGATGCCGATGCGTTGATCCACACCGTCGACCGTTCGGTGACCGCGGGGGAGATCCGGGCGCAGGCCGCCGCCGTCGCCACCAGTCTCGATCTCGCGCCGAGTCAGGGAGCCGCCGTGTCGTTACCGAACGGCCCCGAACTCGTCGCCACGATGTTCGGCGTCTGGCAGGCCGGCGGCGTGTACATCCCGGTCAATCCCCGGCTACCGGCGATGGAGTTCGACCGCGTGATCGACGCGACCGACCCGGCGGTGGTGATCACGCCGACTTCCCGCACCTCGCGAGCGGGGACGCCGTTTCCCATCGATGTTGCCTTCGTCATGTGGACCTCGGGTACGACCGGAACGCCCAAGCCGGTCTTGCACACGCACGCCGCGTACCTGGAACTCCTGGATCGGGTGCTGGTCCCGCTCCGTGGCGATGGGTCGACTTCGGCGCGGCCGCCGTCGCCGAATCTCATCCCGGTCTCGATGGCCCTGAACGCCGGTCTCTACAACGTGCTGTTCGGCCTCCGAGCCGGTGCGCCACTCGTGGTGATGGACGGCTTCGAACCGGCGGTGTTCGCGGAGCTGGTCCGACGGTTCGAGATCCGCTCGACCGTCCTGCCGCCGGCCGCACTGGCGATGCTGACGGACTCCGGCCTCACGGACCTCACCCCGCTGAAGTATGTGCGGTCGATCACCGCACCGCTCTCGCCGCTCCAAGCCCGGCGCTTCGTCGAAACGTTCGACGTCACGGTGCTGAACGGCTACGGCCAGGCCGAACTCGGCGAGGTGATCGGCTGGACCGCGGCCGATGCCAAGGCGTTCCCCGAGAAGGTCGGCGCGGTCGGTCGACCGCATCCAGGGGTCGCGATTCGAGTCGACGCCGACGGCCACCTGCGGGTCCGACCGCCGAACACTGCCGTGGGCATCGAGGATCGCGTCGATGCGGAAGGGTATGTCGACACCGGTGATCTCGCTCGGGTCGACGATGACGGCTTCGTGTGGATCGAGGGCCGGGCCGGGGATCTGATCAACCGCGGTGGCAACAAGGTGTTCCCCGAGGCGGTCGAGGAAGTGTTACGGCTCGCGCCGGGCGTCGAGGACGCGGTGGTCGTCGGTGTCCCCGACGAGCGGCTCGGGGAAGTGCCGGTTGCGTTTCTCGTCGGTCCGGGCACGAGCGATGCCCAACTCGGCGCGCTGTGTCGCGAGCATCTGGTCGCGTACAAGGTTCCCGTGGCGTTCCATTGGATCGACACGATCCCGCGGACCGAGGTTGGCAAGGTGGCGCGGCGGGAGCTGACCGCCCGGCTCGCCGGTGGCGGTGTCGAGACTCAGACCGGGGTCTGAACCGAGGGGGTCGGCGCCGCGGCGGTGACCGTCGGCGCGACCAACGGCCACGGCAGTTCGCGCTCCGCGGCCAACGCGAGGTCGAACAGCAAGGCATCTTCGTGGTGGCGGCCCAACACCTGCATGCCGATCGGCAACCCATCGATGGTGCCGGCCGGGATGGACACCGCGGGGTTGCCGTAGATGTTCGAGATGATCGTGAGCCCGCCCATCGTGACCAGTTCCGGGAACTTGTCGCTCGCCGCTCTCACGATCGCCGCCGGCGCCTTGGGTGAGACGGCGTTCACGGCCCGGGCCCCGAACATCGCGGCGCGGAATCCCCATTTCGCGACGGCGCTGTTCCCAGCCCACTCGACGAAGCGGGACTGTTCGTTGCTCATGACCGCTGCCGCGGGGAACGCGGGTCCGGGGTTGGTCGCGGCGATGATGAAGTCGACGTCATCGAACGCGGCGGCCATCGTCTCGTTGGCTTGGATCCGTAGTTCTTCGGCCGCGGCGGCGGTGTGCAGGTTGTACAGCGACTCCGAGAGGCGGAGCCCGAACTCCACCTCGTCGGTGAGGTCCGTGGCGCAGCGCGGCCAGCGCGTCCCGAGATCGGCCGCGAGGGTGGCGAGGTTGCCCATCATCCACTGCAGGGCGAGGTTGGGCGGTTCGACCTTCCGGTCGACCACCACCATGCCGGTCGAGTCGATCAGCGCGCGGGCGTGCTCGCGGATGCGATCCTCGACACCGGGGTCGAGCGTGACGCCACCGATCGCGGGCACGATCGCGACCCGGCGCCCCTTCAGCCGATGGGTGCCGAGGCCGGCCTCCCAGCCGCCGTTGCTCGGCAGGCTCGTCGGGTCCGCGGTGTGCGCACCGGCACACACGTCGAAGTACCGCGCCGCGTCGCGCACCGAACGCGAGACGTTGCCGACTACGACGGTGTTCGGCCGCATGAAGGCGTGGGGGCTGCGGGGGATGCGTCCGAACGTGCCCTTCATGCCGAGCAGGCCCGTGTAGCCCGCGGGGATGCGAATGGAGCCGCCGCCGTCGCCGCCGGTGGCGAGGCTGACCAACCCGCCCGAGACCGCGGCCGCCGAGCCCGACGACGACCCGCCCACGGTCCGGCCGTACCGCCACGGATTGTGGGTGACGCCGTTGATCTTGGAGACACTGACGTTGAGCCCACCGAACTCGCTCGCAGCGGTCGCGCCGACCGGCACGATTCCGCCGCGGTTGATCAGGCGCTGCACGTGGTGCGACGTGCGGTCGGCCATTCGGTCGGCGAACACGAGCGATGCCTCGGTGAACCGCCAGCCGAGGACCGGATCGAGTTCCTTGATCCCGGTCGGGACGCCGCCGAACGGGAGACTCAGGTCGGCTCGCGTCGCCGCGGTCCGCGCCCGGTCGGTGTCGACGAACGTGAACGCATTCAGGTTCGACCGTCCGATTGCGTCGAGTGTGGCGTCGAGTTCCTCGACAGGGGAGCGTTCGCCGGCGCGGAAGGCGTCGACGAGCGAGCTGGCGTCACCGGTCCATGGTGTGTCGGTCATCGTGTCCATCCTCCCACTCGGCGCGGTGGCCGGAGCGAGTCGAGTGCCGGGTTGGGCCGGGATCAGGCCGGTGTGACCGTGACCGGGAGGCGTTTCGGGCCGTGGGCCCAGAAGACTGGTACGGGTTCTCGAACGTAACCCGGTTCCACCGCGGCCGTCGCGACGCGCGTGAGGAAGATCTCCACGGCGATCCGCCCTTCGAGACGCGCGAGTTGCGAACCGGGACACACGTGCGGGCCGCCGCCGAAGGCAACGTGATCCTTGGGGCGGGGTCGGTCCAAGCGAAACGCGTCGGGCTCGTCGTACATGCCGCCGTCGCGGTTCGCCGACGCGAGCCCGAACGCGACCTTCGCGCCAGTTGGGATCGCGACGTCGTCGACGGTCGTCGGCCGGAGGCAGTCGCGGATCAAGACATGGATCGGTGGGTCGTGACGGAGGGACTCCTCGACCGCGATGCCGACGAGATCGGGATTGGCCTGCAGCCGGGTCATGAGTTCGGGATTGCTACACACGGTCTCGAGCAGGTTGCCGATCAAGTGGCGGGTCGTCTCGTTGCCCGACATGAGGAGGAACGCGAGCTGGGTGCGCAGTTCCATGTCGGTGAGGCGGATGCCGTCGACCTCGGTGCTGAGCAGGCGGGTGACGAAATCGTCGGGCGGGTCGGCCATGGCGCGGCGCTCCGCAATCATCGCGTCGAGGTAGCCGGTGAACTCGGGCGCGACTCCGGCGAGCCCTTCGCCGTCTTCGCCGTCCTCCCGTCGGTTCTTCGTGGCGTAGCTCGACTGCACGACGAGGTCCGACCATTCCGCGAAGCGTGCGTGGTCGGCCGGATCCACGCCGAGGAGGTGGGCGATCACCGTTGCGGGGATCGGGGTCACGTACTCGGCGACCAGATCGCCGCCACCGTGGTCGATCACGGCGTCGAGGAGTTCGTGGCAGAGCTCACGGACGAAGGGTTCGACGCGACCGAGCCGGTGTTGGGCGATGGCCGAGTTGACGATGCGGCGGATCTCGCTGTGCCGGGGTTCGCGAATCTCGCTGATGAGCTGTTCCTCGGGCGGCACCACGACACCCGGCTCTCGGAAGCTCGCTTGGAAGGACTCGATGTTCTTCGTCGCGGCGAGCACGTCGTCGTACCGGGCGAGGAAGTAGGCGCCCGAGGCCGTCTGGGAGACCGGGCAGTGCGCCCGGAGTTCGGCCAGGGCGGCGAATGGGACGCCGTCGGACGTGTCGAGCGGATCAGGGGTGGTCACGCGTGCATCGTGGCACGACGAGACTTCGAGTGCACTCGAGGATGGCCCGAGCGTCGGCCGTGGTTCAACTCTCAGAGCTCCCGGCACAGTCAGAGAGCGGCACGCCCAGAAACTGCATGCTTGGAGGCTGGATGACGTGATGCTCGATTTCGGAAATTCGTCTTAGCTCTACAGGTGTAGACCTAACGGGAATTCCGAAAAGTGACTATCTGAGCGTTCCCAGGATTCCCAGTTCCTGACACGTTCCGCGGAACGCACCCGGTCGAGCAACGTGACGCCTGGGTGTGCGTTTGGCGGCGGACCTGGTGGTGGCGGCTCGATTGTTCTGGCGGTCATCATGCATACATGGCACGGAGGCAGCTCACGGCGTTCCTGCCCGCACCGTTCGGCGAACAAGTCGACAAGATCCGCACGCGATGGGATCCGGAGATGGCGCGCCGAATTGCCGCTCACGTCACGGTCATCCACGACCTCGACGGCGACGCTGCCTATCGATCTGGTCTGGATCTCGCCGCGAGTCGACCGGAACTGACGGTTCGGTTGACCCACGCGCAGTGTTGGGGCTCGCCCGAGGCGGGTATCTACCTCGGCGTGGAGGACACGCATGGTGACCTCGCCCGGATTGGACGGGAACTCATGGTCACGGAGGCTCCAGATATTTCGTACGAACCCCATGTGACGTTGGTGCATCCTCGAACGACAATGGCGACGGGTTCGCAAGAGGCGTGGGGCCATCTCGCGTCGTGGTCGATCGATGAGACCGTCGCGTTGCGCGACGTTTCGGTGATCGAGCTCCAGGGCCCGAAGTGGCTGGTCGTGACGCGACGGCCGTCCACCGAATGAGAGATCACAATCCAGCCCCCGCCACCGGTCCGCTCGGATGTCATTCCCGCGCCCTTGGGTGGTCGGCTGAGACCGTTTCCCGATTTGCTGACGTCTGCCGGCGACCTCATCCTCAGGATTCGATCCCCGGCCTCGGGAAGCAGATCCGCACCGCTGCTACGCGCCGGCGGGTTCGGGGTGAGCGAACTCCTGGAACGCTTCCCAGGCGCGGGGGCCCCACACGGTTCCCGGTCCGCCGTCCATCATGACGGCGACGCCGAGCGCTTCGGCGACCTCCGCATCGGTGGCACCGCGGCGGGCTGCGCCACGAGCGTGGGCCACGATGCACCCGTCGCAGTGCTTGACGACCGAGATGGTCAACGCGATCAGCTCTTTCGTCTTCGCCGAGACGGCACCGTCGGCCATGGTCGCCTCGTGCAACGCGCCGAACGCGGCGTAGGCCTCGGGTTGGGCCTCCCGCAACGACTTGGCCGGTTCCCGCAAATCCTTGGCGATCTCGCGGTACTTGCCCATGCTGCGGAGTCCTCCTGGTACGGAACGGGTGTCGACCGCAACGTAGGCGGCACCGCTGACATTCCGACGCGGGCTGGGAAGCGCGCGTTCGCCAACCGCCCGGAATGCCTGGAAGGATCCCGGTATGGAACGCACCGTCTTCGAACCCGAGCACGAGGCCCTGCGCGCCAGCTTCCGCGCGTTCCTCGACAAGGAAGTTGTCCCGAACTATCTCGAATGGGAAGCCGCCGGCATCGTGCCGCACGAACTGTTCGCCGCAGCCGGTCGTCACGGCTTCCTCGGCATGGCCGTCCCCGAGGAGTACGGCGGCGGGGGCGTCGACGACTTCCGGTACAACCTCGTCATCGACGAGGAGATCCAGGCGGCGGGCGTCGGCGGCGCGGGCCTGGGTATGAGCCTGCACAACGACATCTGCTTGCCGTACTTCCTCGCCTATTGCACCGAAGACCAGCGCGCTCGATGGTTGCCGGGGATTGCGAGTGGTGAACTCGTGACGGCGGTAGCGATGACCGAGCCCGCGATCGGGTCCGACCTCGCATCGATGAGCACGACCGCGATCCGCGACGGGGATCACTATGTGGTCAACGGATCCAAGACGTTCATCACCAACGGCATCAACGCGGATCTCGTCATCGCCGCGGTCAAGACCGATCCGAGCCAGAAGCACCGCGGCATCTCGCTCCTCATCCTCGAACGGGGGATGGACGGGTTCGAGCGGGGGCGCAACCTGGAGAAGCTCGGACTCCACAGCCAGGACACGGCTGAGCTGTTCTTCACCGACGTCGTGGTCCCCGTCGACAACCTCCTCGGTGAGGAAGGCAACGGGTTCATCCAGCTCGTCCACAACCTTCCGCAAGAACGCCTCTCCATCGCGGTCGCGGGGGTGGCCGCCGCGCGTGCCGCCCTGGGCTGGACGTTGGAGTACGTCAAGGAGCGTCAGGCCTTCGGTCAGGCCGTCGGCTCGTTCCAGAACAGTCGGTTCGTGCTCGCCGAGCTCGCGACCGAAGTCGAGGTCGCGCAGGCGTTCGTCGACCGGTGTGTCGTCGCGCTCAACGACGGCGAACTCACCGCGGAAGAGGCGGCCATGGCGAAGTGGTGGTGCACCGAGCTGCAGAAGCGCGCCGTCGACCGTTGCCTGCAACTCCACGGCGGCTACGGCTACATGCTCGAGTACCCGATCGCGCGCGCCTACGCCGACGCCCGGATTACCACGATCTACGGCGGCACCACCGAGATCATGAAGGAGATCATCGGTCGGTCGCTCGGCTTGTAGCCACCCGGGAACTCGCGTACCGGGAGTGGACCGACGTCACGAACGAGATTGGCCACTCCGCGGCGGACCACGGTCGCCGAATCACCGGCGCCGCGTGCCGTCGTGGCATCGTGGTGCGATGTCGTCTCGCTTGGTGGCCGGTCCACCCCTCGAAGTCCCGGGCTCGCCTGTCGGTCGCGTCTCGACCGAACTTATCGACGCCGCTCGCGGCGATCGTCGGATCCCGCTCGAGGTGTGGTATCCCGCAGCAGCCGGCGGCGCGGGGGAGTTGTCCGAGTACGAGATCCTGCCCGGGGTCGGCTTCACGGCCTCGGCCATGCAGGACGTTGCCGTGGCTCCCGGCGCGCATCCGATGGTGGTGTGGTCGCACGGTCGGACCGGGACTCGCCAGTCCTACGTCTTGCTGTGTGAAGCGCTGGCCAGTCGCGGGTTCGTGGTCGCCGCTCCCGAACACGCGGGTGATGCACTCGGCGACTGGGTCGTCGGTGCCGCGGTCGACGACGAGACCAACGAAACCAACCGCATCGGCGATGCCCACTTCGTGCTCGACACCGTGCTCGAAGCGCGCGGCGCGCTCGCGCCTTTCGCCGCGACCGTCGACGCCACTCGGATCGCCGCGGCCGGGCACTCGTACGGTGGGTTCACTGCGCTCTCGGTGGGGAGCGGCGCGACCCGTCACGCGTCGGTGCGGGCAGTCGCCGGTCTGCAGTCGTTCACTCGTTCGATGCCGAAGCAGGTGTTCGTCGAGATGAGTGTTCCCACGCTCCTGGCCGTAGGCGAGCAGGACGCGACCACGCCTCCGGAGACCGACGCCGATCGGGCGTGGGCCAAACTCGGTGTGGAGCCGGCCTGGCGGGTCGACGTCGCGGCCGCGGGTCATCAGGCGTGCAGTGATGTCGGGCTCTACATCGAGCTCGCGCCCCATGTCGAGGGGGTGCCCGATCTGGTCCGGGCCTTCGTCGAGTCGATGGCGACCGATATCACCGGTACCGCGGGCGATCCGTGGCGGCCGACCGTTGCCCTCCACGCCCGAATGCTCGGCGCGTTCCTCGAGGGTGCGCTCGGCATCGATCCGGTGGGTGCCCGTGAACACTTCACCGCGATCGCCGAGACGCCGGGCGTGCGGGTGGACGCCCGCGGCGACTTCTGAACGTCAGAGCAGCCGGATCAAGGCCGAGAGGCCGACCAGCACGATGACCGCGCGCAGTGCCTTCGGGTTGAGCTTGCGTCCGACGGTGGCGCCGAGCTGACCGCCGACGATCGAGCCGACCGCGATACACGCGACGATCGCCCAGTTGATGTCGGCCGCGATCAGGAACACGACGGAGGCCATCAGGTTCACACTCATGGCCAGGACGTTCTTCACACCGTTGAGCCGTTGGAGATCGTCGGCGATGAAGATGCCGAGTAACGCGATGAGGATGATCCCCTGCGCGGCTCCGAAGTAGCCGCCGTAGATCCCGGCGAGGCCGACCAGCGCCATGAGTGGCACCGTCACGCGGGTCGAGGCGTCGCCCCTCGCGGCCAGCCAACGAGCGATCACCGGTTGCAGCACGACGAGCGCGAGTGCGATGACGATCAGGACGATGACGACCTTCTTGAACACCGCGCTCGGGAGTTGCAGCAAGAGGATGGACCCGAGCAGGCCTCCGGCGAGGCTCGCAGGAACTAACCGTTTGATCCGGTCGCTCTGACCCACGAGCTCGCGGCGGTAGCCGTAGACGCCCGAGAGTGCACCGGGCACGAGCCCGATGTTGTTCGATACGTTGGCCAGCACGGGCGGATAGCCGAGCGCGATCAGAGTCGGGAAGGTGATCAGGGAACCGGACCCGACCACGGTGTTGATCATGCCCGCGCCGAGTCCGGCGAGGGTGATGAGGATCGCGTCGGTCGGGCTCACGAACGGCCGAATCTAGATGGCTTGTCAATCAGGTCGGGCGATGCGCCAATCGTTGCGCAGGCTGTCGACGAACTCGGCATTGGACTGACCCTCGTGCGCGAGCGTGTCGAGTACCTGGCGGACGAGCACGATGTGGAACTCGTCGGCCACGGCGGGTCGTAACTTCATGCCCCGGGTCGTGCCGTCCTCGATCTCGAGGCCCGCAAGGTACAGCGCCCTCATGAGGTACTCGACGCGTTCGGGCGGCTCATCGGTGGTCCAGTGGAAGGGGTCCTCCGTGGCCGCACGTTGCCAGGCGACGATCAGTTCCTCGAAGGCATCGATCGCGCCCGAAGCGATGGTGGCCGGCTGGAGCCGGCGGAGCTCGCCGATCGCGTAGGTGCCGTACTCGAGCCAGGCGAGCGCGCTGGCCCGAGATACGGGCCCGATTTCGATCAGCACCCACCCAGTCTCGCGCCAACTGCGAGCACCCGGCCGCGCGCGCCCACCGCCGGAAAGATCGGTCGGATGAGGTTGCTATCGTTCTCGGGCGTTCAAGCTGAGCAATCACTCAATGGGGAGTCGTTCGTGAACCAGCAGCAGTTGGAAAAGGTCAAGTCCGCACCGGGCTTCATCGCCGCCCTCGACCAGTCCGGTGGCAGCACGCCGAAGGCGCTCAATCTCTACGGCGTCGACGAGAGCGCCTACTCCAACGACGAAGAGATGTACGGCGTCATCCACGACATGCGGACCCGCATCGTGACCAGCCCGAGTTTCAACGGCGACCGGATCCTCGGCGCGATCCTCTTCGAGAACACGATGGACCGTGAGATCGAAGGCCAGGAGACCTCGCACTATCTCTGGAACGCGAAGAATGTCGTGCCGTTCCTGAAGGTCGACAAGGGCCTCGCCGACGACGCCGACGGCGTGCAGCTCATGAAGCCCATGCCCGACCTCGACTCCCTCTGCGAGCGCGCGGTGGCCAAGGGTGTGTTCGGCACCAAGATGCGCTCGGTCATCAAGCTGGCCGACCCGGCGGGCGTGCAGGCGATCGTCGATCAGCAGTTCGAAGTCGGCCGTCAGATCCTCGGTCACGGTCTCGTTCCGATCATCGAGCCCGAGGTCGACATCAACAGTCCGGCCAAGGCCGAGGCGGAGGGTTTGCTGAAGGCCGCGATCACCGAAGCGCTCGACGCCCTTCCCGACGGCCAGGCCGTGATGTTGAAGCTCACCTTGCCCGAGGCCGACGGCTTCTACACCGAACTCGTCGAGCACCCGAAGGTGCTGCGGGTCGTCGCGTTGTCGGGTGGGTACAGCCGCGAAGAATCGAACGCCCGGCTGAGCCGGAACCACGGTGTCATCGCCAGCTTCTCCCGGGCGCTCACCGAGGGGCTCTCGGCCCAGCAGAGTGCCGCCGAGTTCGATGCCGCGCTCGACGCGTCGATCGGCAGCATCTTCGCCGCGTCGAACACCTGACGCGGGCTGACGGGATCACCCGTACACTGCGGCAATGAACCAACCCGAGGTCGATGACGCGCGCGCCCATGAGAGCGGCGCCGTCTCGGCGTCGGGGAGACGGGCTCGATTTCGAGCTTCGGTCGCCGTGGTCGCCGTCATGGTGGTGATGGTGATCGGACTCGGTGTCGTGTCCGCAACGCTGTGGTCACGAACGCGCGGTCTCGAACGCGACGTGGCGATGTTGCAGCGGGACCGAGCATCGAGCCCCATCGGAGTCGCCGAGGCGGCCGGCGCCGAGGTGACGTCGGGGGACCTCGAGAAGTTCAAGGCGTGTGTCAACACGTATATGCGGACGATCGGTGTCTGGTCGACGAATATCGCGTCGAAGTACGAGTACAACTTCTGTAAGTAGGACTCCCTGAGGTCGAATACCCGTTAGGGTCGCCGTGGGACGCGGTTGTACGGCGCGGCCACCAGGATGCGCTCTGCAGGCCTGGCCGACTGGGGGAGGACCCCGATGGGCGACAAGTCTCCGAAGAAACCGAACGGCAAGAAGCCCGGCAAGAGCTTGAAAGAGAAGCGGGCCGACAAGAACGCGAAACGCGACGGGAAGAAGCCCGGCTTCGGCGCGTAGGCCGACCACGCGCCAAGGTCCATGAACGCAGTCGACCCGACGCCTGACGTCCCCACCAACGTCTGTGTGGTCCTGCTCGATTCGCTGAACCGGCACATGGTCGGCGCCTACGGCGGCGACGAGTTTCCCACGCCGAACCTGGACCGGTTCGCCCGTGACCACGCGACCAGGTTCACTCGCCACGTCACGGGTTCGTTGCCGTGTATGCCCGCCCGGCACGACATCCTCGTCGGTGCGCTCGACTTCCTCTGGAAGCCGTGGGGATCGATCGAACTCTGGGAGCAGCCCATCACCCGGGTCTTGCACGCCCAGGGCGTTACGACGGCCCTCGTCACCGACCACCCGCACCTCTTCGAGACCGGCGGCGAGAACTACCACACCGATTTCGACGGGTGGGAGTACGTGCGCGGTCACGAGGGCGACGCCTGGCGCACCCACCCCGACCCGAGTTGGATCGGGGCGCCGACACTGCCCGCCCGGCCCGGTGGTTGGTACTACGAGAAGAACTTCGGGATGAACGCGATCGACCGGGCCTACGACCGGTCGCGCACGTTCTTCCGCGCGGAGCAAGACTTCCCGGGGCCGCGCACGATGACCGAGGCGGCCCGATTCCTTCGTGACGCAGCACCGCATCACGATTCGTGGTTCCTCTTCGTGGACGAGTTCGACCCGCACGAACCGTTCGACACGCCCGAGCCCTGGGTCGGTCGCTTCGACGACGAGCCGTGGGAGGGCGAACTGCTCATTTGGCCGCCCTACGCCGACGGCGCGATCGTGAACGGTCAGTTGACCGAACGCGAGGGCCGCCACGTGCGGGCGAACTACGGCAGCAAGCTCGCGATGATCGACCACTGGTTCGGCCGCATCCTCGATGCGTTCGACGCGGGTGGGCTCTGGGCCGACACCGCGCTGATCCTGTGTACCGATCATGGTCACTACCTGGGCGAGGAGCGCGTCGGTCGCGACCTCTGGGGCAAGCCGGGCGTGCCGCAGTACGAGCCGCTCGGCCACACGCCGTTGATGATCTCGTGGCCGGGGGTCGCGGGCGGCGGTGCGTGTGATGCGCTCACCACCAACGTCGACCTGTTCGCGACGATCGCCGATGCGTTCTCGGCGACGGTCGGCCACCCGACCCACGGCGTGTCGTTGATTCCGCTCCTGACCGGGGAGAGGGCGTCGGTGCGAGATTGGGCGCTCGGCGGAGTGTTCGGCAGTTGGGCGCAGATTACCGACGGCGCTCGCAAACTCGCCCGGGGTCCCGTCGACGACCTCTTCCCGCTCTCGATGTGGTCGAACCGCTGGTCGACGATGCCGCTCCACATCGCGGGCATCGAAGGGTTGCCGAATCCCGACGATCGGGCCTGGCTCGACCGCATGCCCGGTTCGGACATCCCCGTAATCCGCCAGCCGTTCACTGCGGGCGACCAGCTGCCGTTCTGGGTCGGTCGCTCGGCCGTCGACCGACATGAGGTCTACGACCTCGACATCGACCCCGACGAGCAAGAGAACCGTATGGGTACACGTGACGAGGACGAGCTGATCGAGTTGCTACGCGTCGCGTTGGCCGAGGTGGATGCGCCCGCCGAGCAGTTCGTCCGTCTCGGCGTGGAGTAGCCCACTCGGTCAGTCGGTGCTGCGGAGGAGACGGCCGGTCAGCGAGCCGGTGTGTTCACCGTGGTCGAGGAACGGCTGGCCGTTGACGATGGTGTGGTCGATGCCGTTGGCCCGCTGCACGAACCGGGGCGCGGCGCCGGGGAAATCGTGGACGATCTCGGGGATCGGCAGACTCATCGCGTCGAGGTCGATCACGTTGACGTCGGCGTACGCGCCTTCCCGCAGCACTCCTCGATCGCGATACCCGATGAAGTTCGCCGTGTCGCTCGTCAAACGCCGCACGCCGTCTTCCAGGGTCAGCGCCTCCTGGTCGCGGACCCAGTGCGAGAGGAAGAACGTGGGCTGACTGGCGTCCATGATCTGGGTCGCGTGCGCGCCTGCGTCGGCCAACCCCATGATCGTCACCGGCGACGCGAGCAGTTCCGCGATCGCATCGAAGTCCTCATTGAGTACGGGCCAGTTCACGACCGCAACCCCGTCGGTCGCGAGCAGCACGTCGAGATACAGCTCCACCGGGCTGATACCGGCGGCCCGTGCCTGCGCGCCCATCGAATCGGCATCCGAGTACTGGTAGCGGGCTCCGGTGGCAGGGGTCATGAGGTACATGCGATCGAACGACGCCTGGTCGGTGGCGAGTCCGTCGGCGATCAGCGCGTCCCGCAGGGTCGCGTCACCCAGCGCGCCGACACGACCCGCGAAGTCCATGGCTCGGACCGGCGCCCAGGAGGGCAGGTGGTCGATCGGGGTGTTCGCCGCGAGGCTGAAGAGCACGCCGATCCCGCGGGGCGTGGTCTGGGGCCGCAGCTGCGCACCGGTGCGGTTGGCGGCGGCCGCGAGGTCGAGGACGGTGCGGTAGTGGTCGCCGAGCGAACGCATCTGCATCAGGTTGAACGTGAACGGTCGCCCGAGGGTGCGGCTGAGCTCCGCGATCCACGCCATCTCTTCCTCGGCGCGCGAGGTCGAGCCGTCGACCTCGTTGTATCGCGGCGCGCACTCGAGCACGCCCCGGCCGAGCCGACCAAGCGGCTCGGCGATCGCGAAGAACTCCGACGGATCGGCCCACGTGCCCGGCACCCATCGACCGTCGGGCACCCGGTGGGTGAGCGAACGGGAGATGGAATAGCCGAGCGCACCGGCCTGCATCGCGGATTCGACCTCGCGGGCCATCGCGGCGAGTTCGTCGTCGGTCGCGCGGTAGTCCGGCTCGCACGCGGCGTCGCCGATCACGTAGGTGCGCAGTGCGACATCGCCCACGTAGCCGCCGGTGTTGATGCCTTTGGGCATCGCGTCGATCACGTCGAGGTACTCGCCGTAGGACTCCCAGTTCCACGGCAGCCCGTCGAGAATGCACGACGCGGGGATGTCCTCGACCGATTCCATTGCGTGGGCCAGCACACTCGCGGCGCCGGGTCGGACCGGGGCGAACGTCATCCCGCAGTTGCCCATCACCACCGACGTGACGCCGTGCCAGCACGATGACGACATCAGCGGGTCCCACCCGATCTGCGCATCGAGGTGGGAGTGGAGGTCGACGAAGCCGGGTGTGACCGTCTTGCCCTCGGCGTCGATGGTGCGGGTCGCGGCACCGAGGGCGCCCGGCGCGGCGATCTGGGAGATGCGGTCGCCGTCGATGGCAAGGTCGGCGGGTTGGCCCGGCGCGCCCGTGCCGTCGACGACGGTGCCGTTGGTGATGATCAGATCGTGCGGCATGCGGATTCCCCGGGGTCGCGAGTTCGAGCGAGCTCCGATGGTAGGCAGGTTGGGCCGGGTCACGCCCGGAATCGGTACCGAAATGCGGGCGACTACGTGCCTGCGAGTTGCTCCACGATCGGGGCCACGGCATCGACGCTGTCGTCGTTGAACACGTAGTACGAGAGATCCCACCGGTCGCGCCGTTCGCGCAGGGTCTCGGCGATCTGGTCGACGGAACCGATCAACACGTGTGGGCTGGCGAGCACGCCGTGGGCATTGAGCTCGGCCTCGGGGTCGGGTGGCAGCGAACTCGCAATCGCGCTCGCGGTTCCTTCCCGGTCGTCGGTGACGATCACGAACGGCACCACGATCGACATCTCGATGTCGGCATAGCGCGCACCCGCCGCGTCGCGGATCCAACCGATCTTGCGATCGGTCGCGTCGGCGGTCGCATCGGGGAGGTTCTGGTCCTCCCACGCGGTGTTCGACTTACGGGCCGGGTTCAGGCCGATGATGTCGGCCTCGCGCGCCGCGATCTTCAACATGCGGGGCCCGCCACCCGCGATCATGATCGCCGGCGGCGTCGCCGGGACCGGGTATGCCGTGTGTTCGGTGATGGTGTAGTGGTCACCGGCCTGGCTGACCGACCCGCCGGCGAGCAGCGCCTTGATGATCGTGACGGCTTCCTCCATGCGGGACACGCGCACGCCCGGGGGATCGAACGGCATCCCCGACTGTTCGTAGTCGGGCGCCATCCACCCCGCGCCCAGGCCGACCTCGACGCGACCGCTGGCGAAGTGGTCGATGGTCGCGAGTTCCTTGGCCAGGATCAGCGGGTGGCGGTAGTCGTTGTCGAACACGAGCGTGCCGACCTTCAGCGTCTCGGTCGCGCACGCGGCGGCGGTCATCGCGGCGATCGGCCCGAGCTGCGTGTCGAAATGGTCGCGCAGGAACAGCGTGGAAAATCCGAGACGCTCGATTCGCCGGGCCGCGTCGACCCAGGCGGTGCCGGGTGCCGCATCGGACGTGTGCACACCGAAGCGGAACCGTCGATCGTGGGCCATAGGGCTCTCCTCGGAGTTTGGGGAGCAGCACTTTCGCACATCGCGATCGATGACGCGCTCGGCGTGCGAGGGTTGGAACCGCGCGTGCGAGAATCAGTGGATGACCGACCTTGACGTGTTCACCGTGACGGATCCGGACGGAGTGGCCATCTCAGTGCAGCGGTGGTTGGCCCCGGCGCCGACGGCGGTGGTGCACATCGTGCACGGGCTCGGGGAACACGCGCAGCGCTATGAGCGGCTCGCCCATGAGCTCAACGCTGCCGGATACCACGTGTACGCCGACGACCACCGGGGTCACGGTCGGACCGGAATCGCCATGGGCGGCATCGGGCCGCTCGGTCCTCGTGGAATGGAAGGCACCCTCGACGCGGTGCATGCCGTGACCGAACACATCGCCGCGGAGTATCCCGAACTGCCGTTGGTGCTCCTCGGCCACAGCTGGGGTTCGTTCCTCGCGCAGAAGTTCGTGCAGCGCTGGGGCGACGAGCTCGACGCGCTGGTGCTCACCGGCACGACCATCTTGGTGCCGCCGTTCACCGACATGGCCGCCTTCAACGCCGACTTCGAACCCGCGGCGACGCCCAGCGACTGGTTGAGCCGCGACGCGGCCGAAGTCGCGAAGTACGTCGCCGATCCCTGGTGCGGATTCCCGGCCGACTTCCCCTACGACGAGATGGCGACGCTGGCCGGGCCGCCCACCGAGGCGGTTCCGGCGACGCTGCCGATTCTGATCATCAACGGTTCCGTCGACCCGGTGGGTGGCGAGACCCGCGGGCATCAGCTCATGTCGGCCTACCGCGAGGTCGGCGTCGACGACGTGACCTACCTCTGCTATCTCGACGCCCGCCACGAGGTGTTCAACGAGACCAACCGCGCTGAGGTCACCGAGGATCTCATCGATTGGCTCGATTCCCACGTGTAACCGGGCCCCGGCCGAATCGCGAGTTACCCGTCGAGGCCGATCGCGCTCGGGTCGCCCGCGATTTGGCCGCCGGCACCGATCCATTCCATGACCACGGCTTCGCCCTCGGTCGGGTTGTAGATGTCTTCCTGACGGGACCAGAGACCGTGGCCGGCGTATTCGAGGATGGTCACGCACGCGAAGCGGTAGATCGCGTCGCCACCGGCTGGGTCGGGGAAGACCTGCCACGGGAGGAACACCACCCGGTTGCCGTCGATCATGTGCCACTCGACCGGGAACTCCATCATGGGCACCGGCGCCATCAGCTCGGTGATCTTCGCCCGGATTGCCTCGCGGCCCACGATGGTGCCGAAGTGGTGCTCGACCCAGACGCAATCCTCCGAGTGGAGATCCGCCCACCTGCTCCAGTCGCCCGAATCGCCGACCGCGATGAACTCGGCGAACGCGGCTTCGACCTCGTTGCGCGGGTAGATGACGTTACTCATGGCCGCTCCTCGGCTCGATGTTCAACGACGCGGAGCGTACCGGCCCACCCCACTCCCAAACGCTGGGAGGTGGGTCAGGTGGGGCGGGCGGTGTTGCTACGGGAGATCAGCCCCAGCGGGCGGGGTCGGACCCGAGGTTGGTGGCGGGTCGGTCCCACCCGATTCGTACGCCAGCGATCGTGCACGGCGAGATCAATCGGTGTGCCGGCCCCCACGGAGTGGTCTCGATCTCGGCCGCATAGACCGGCGCGTCGATCGGTTCGTCATGCGACGCGTCGTGGGCCGCGGGGGTGGTGCGTGCGTCGACGAGTGCCAGCGCAGTGCGAGCGAGTGAGACCCGCGCGGTCGAGCCGATGCCGTGGGCACGGCGAACCGTGAGCCCGCGCAGTGCCGCGGCGGCCATGAGGTACCCCGTGGCATGGTCGAGTGCCTGAACGGGCAGTGGGGTCGGCCGATCGAGGTTGGCCACGCGTTGGCCCGCGTCGGCGATCCCGGCACTCATCTGGACCAGGCTGTCGAACCCCCGCCGACCGGCCCACGGGCCCGACCAGCCGTACGCGTCGAGGGCGACGTCGATCAGGCCGGGGCGGATCGCGTGGAGGCGGGCAGTCTCGAAGCCGAGGCCGGCCAACGCGTCGGGGCGGTAGCCGTGGACGAGCACGTCGGCGGCGGCGAGGAGCGAACGGAACTGCTCGGCGTCGACGGGCTGAGTCAGGTCGAGACGTGTGCAGCGCTTGCCGAGGGTGACGTCGGGAACGACGCCGGGTTCGTCCCACGCCGGAGGATCGATCCGCAGGACGTCGGCACCCAGCCCGGCGAGGAATCGCGTGGCGACCGGACCGGCGAGCACGCGGGTGAGATCGAGGACCCGCACCCCGGCGAGTGGCCGGTCGGCCGGTGGCGGGCCGTCGGTCGGCGCGACCGGCGTCGTGCTTCCGGTGGTCCACGCGACGATGGGTTCGGCAGCGACGGCCTGGCCCTGCGGATGAGCGCGCCACTCGTCGAGTGTGCGCATCGCGGCGGCCGCGCCCCCCGCGTCGACGACCGCGGTCTCGAGTGCGGTCGCGGTCCACGCGCGTACGGTGCGCGCGACCGCGTCCCGATCGGCCGCGCACTCCAGTGCCGACAGCGCCGCGGCGCGATGGTGGGGCGCGTTGGTGTGCAGGCGGATCCAACCGTCGGCGGTGGGGTAGTCGCCGGCGAGGTCGTCCCATGGTCCGGGAATGGCCCAGCCGACGGGTTCGATCGACGTCGCGAACCAGTGAGAGGCCGCCGCGCGATCAACGGTGACGGCCGGTGGGCGATCGGGGTCGAGGAACTCGGCGGCCGCGAGCGCGGCCGCGCCGATCGACGCAGTTGCGAGCTCGGTCACGGGGAAGGTCGAGGGGAGCGATCCCCGGCCGTCGACCGGCACCGAACTCGCGTGGCGCGAGTCGCCGTCGAGCGCGGCCCAGAGATCTTGCACGAGCTGCTGCACGGTCTCGGTCATCGGTCCACCTCTTCGTGACGCCCAGGGGTTTTGGGCCCAGTGACGCTTCTTACTTGGTCTTCGGGTCGCCCGGGTGAAAACCGTTGGCACTGACCGGCTCGGTGCGGTCAGGCTCACCGGATGAGTTCGTTCCAGCGAGATACCGCGGTCGTCGAGACCGAGACCCCGGGGCGCTACACCGCCGACCTTGCCCCCACCTGGGCCGCGCCCAACGTTCCTCAGGGTGGCATCTCGTTGGCGGCCACGGTCCGGGCCATGAGTCACGCGCTCGGCGACGTCGACATGCCGTTGCGATCGGTGTCCTGTGTGTTCGCCGCGCCCGTCGAATCGGGCCGGGCTGACATCGACGTGACGGTCTTGCGCCAAGGCCGGTCGGTGGCCCAGGTCCTCGCGACCACCACCACGCCCGGTCGCACCGCGGGCCTGACTGCGATCGCGGTCTTCGGCGCGCCGCGGCCCGGCTTCGAGTTCACCGATCTCACGCCCCCTGAGTTCCCCGACCCACAGACCCTGCCCCGGTTCCGGGATGGCGTGCCCGATGGGGTGGAGTTCGAGTTCGACCACGGACCTTTCCCGCTCTGGGAGCATCACATCGAAGGCCGGCCGGTGGTCGGGCACGCGCCGTGGGAGCACTACGAACCCGAGAGCAGCGAGCGCCAAACCTTCCAACGCTTCGACGAGGTGCCCCGCCTCGATGACGGCTCGATCGATCCGCTCGCGCTGGTGTGCCTCTGCGACACGATGCCCGGCGCGGTCGACGAACGGATGGGTCCCGACCACGGATTTCCCTGGTACGGGCCGAGCGCCGACCTCACGGTGCACATCACGGGAGTGGCGCGTTCGGAATGGATCCTGATGCGCAACTTCGCGCATCGAGCGGGCGACGGGTACGCCTCGGTCGAGATCGAGTTGTGGGATCCCGACACGGGACTCGTTGCCTACGGCACCCAGACCATGATCTTCACGTTTGCGGACCGGATCCCGGAGGGGATCGACCGGTATCCCGCCGACCTCCGTCGGGCGGGACCCACCTAGAGTCGGTCGCGATGGTGGATGTGCCGATCGAGCTCGGGCCCCGAGGCGGACTCCCGCACCTTCCCGACCCGAGACCGCCCGACCCGAGACCGCTGAGCGCGCCGCCGCAGTTTCACGTCTTGGCGAAGCCGACCGGGCCGATCTGCAACCTGGACTGTTCCTATTGCTTCTTCCTCGAGAAGGAGTCGTTGTACCCGGGCGACCGGTTCCGCATGGCG
>JANLRZ010000154.1:0-3287 GCA_031362155.1 Acidimicrobiia bacterium
GAACGACGGCCTCGAAGGTCTCAAGGAAAACGTGATCATCGGCAAGCTGATCCCCGCCGGTACGGGCATGCCCCGCTACCGCGACGTCGGCACCGAGGCCCCGGACTACCAGCCGATGGAGTACTACTCCAGCGACGAGGATGCCTTGGAGTTGGCCGAGCGTCTGCGGGCCAGCCTCGACACGCGGACCGAGTCGCTCAGCCCGAGCTTCCTCGTGCCGAGCGTGGCGACGGACCCGTTCGAACCGCCCGCCGGCGGTTTGGTCGCGGTCCCGGACCCCGAGCCCGAGCCCGAGCCCGAGGTGAGCGAGGCCGCATCCGGCGAGTAGCCGATCGGTACCAACGAACTGAGAGAAGGGGCCCGGCTTCGGCCGGGCCTTTCTCATTCCCGATGTCCGCCCCTTTCATCCCCACCTCCCGACCGTTTGGCGGATCGTGACGCCCCACGGACCACCAGGTGCCAGACGCTGCTTGCCGCCGCGAGAGATCCCAGCCGATTGGCGGATCGTGGCGCCCTGCGGACCGCCATGTGCCAAGCGCCGTCGTCTGGGCGTGGGTCAGGGCTCCGGCTGCGAGGCAGCGAGGAACGAACGGAACCGAACCATCCGTGGGTACATCGTCGGGCCCCGCAGCGCGACGAGCAGATCCTCGATGACTTCGACGTCGATGTCGGGCCGCGCCGCCGCGATGGCGCGGAGGTCGACCCAGTCCTGGGGTCGCCCGTACGAGAGTTTGAAGACACTGAGGTCCTCTGCGGACAGAAACGGCAGCGCATCGTTGCCGCGTCCGAATCGGTGAAGCGCGCGTCGAAGTTCGACGTCGACGTAACGGGCGTCGAGTGAGGGGAAGATGTCGAGGGGGAACGGGTCCTCGATGTGCTCGAACCGAATACCCGCGATCGGGATGTCGTCGGCCGAACCGGTTCTCCCAAATCCGAGTGGCGAGAGCGCAGCCTCGACCCTCTGGAGGTCGGAAGGTTCGAGGAACACGTTCACATCGATGTCGACGGTGCCGCGCGGGGTCGCGATGTAGCCCAATGCGAGCGCGCCGCCGAAGGCGTGGCTGATGCCCGCGCGGTCGAGATGATCGTGCACCGCGACGATGAGTTCGACGAACTCCATCACCGCGACCGGAGGATGGCTTCGGAAGCATCGAGTACTGCGACCATCATGCGCGCACGCTGTTCGTTCGGGATTTTCGGGCCTGGGGTGGCGGGATCGATGAGATCGGGTGTGCTGTCCGGCCAGTCACCGGATGGGTCGCGGGAGAGCGACCTCGCGCCCGCGATGGCGACGAGGTCGAAGCCACACGCGACAAGCAGCCGATGGAGGGTTGGCGCTGATGGCTCGCGCCGACCGGTCTCGATCGCCGAAATGTTGGCCTGCTTGTCGCCCGAGATCTCTGCGAGCTGGGCCTGGGTGAGGCTGCGCTCAAGCCGCGCTCGGCGAACCACCGATCCCCAACCGTCGGACATGGGATCAGTATATCGTTCTCGATATTTCCAGCTGGGTGTGCCTGGGGCGGCTCGCGGACCGGCGCTAGATACTCGCGTAATGAGATAGATATACTCATCCCATGAGTAAGAGATTGCAGGTTGTGCTCGATGAAGCGGAACTCGAGCGGTTCCAGGTGCTGGCATCCCAGTCCGGCACCACGTTGTCGGAATGGGCGCGGGCAGCGTTGCGTCGAGCCGAGCGAACGGCCTCGTTGGGCGACGGCCGGGCCAAGCTCGACGCGATCCGAGCAGCCACGATCCACCGCCATCCCGCCCCGGACATCGATGAGATGTTGGCGGAGATCGACCGCGGCGCGTCGATGTGATCTTCATCGACTCGAACATCCCGATGTATCTCGTCGGGAGCCACCATCCGAATCAGGATGATGCTCGGTGTCGGTTGGAGGAGGCCGTCGTTGACGGTCGCCGGTTGGTCACCGACGCGGAGGTGTTTCAGGAGATTCTGCATCGATACCGG
Source organism: Acidimicrobiia bacterium (assembly GCA_031362155.1). Classification (GTDB taxonomy): domain Bacteria; phylum Actinomycetota; class Acidimicrobiia; order IMCC26256; family JAENVU01; genus JAENVU01. Next base: position 1,973 of record JANLRZ010000154.1, read on the forward strand.
GCGATCGATCGGCCGGCGGCCGTCCAGGATGCCTTCGATGTGCTGAACGCTCTGGTCGACGACGTCTTCCCGATCACCCACGAGGATGTGGAGGCGGCGCGCGAGGTGCTCGTTGCACGGTGGTCGCTTTCCGCGCGCGACGCGCTGCATGTGGCGGTGATCCAGCGACACCAGATTGACGAGATCATGAGTTACGACCGAGGCTTCGACGCAATCCCCGGCCTGAACCGGCTCGGCTCGTGACGGCGAAACCCGCACCGGTCGGCGGGGATGACGACGGGGACACGCTCGGTGAGGAGAACCAGCGCCTGACCAGAGCAGAGCGACAGCGGCGTATCGGTCAAGCGCTTGCCGTGACCATCGACGCTGCCGAGCAGCAGTGGCTCGACATGGCCGCAGACACTGTCGGCGATCATGCGCGCGGGTGACATTCGTGCCGCGGAGATCACGAATAGCCCCTTGACGTAGGTCGTTGTCAGGGAGCAAGGTGCCGAGGCGAGGCTCGGGCGGAGGCTCAACGGAAGGCGGGGACGATGAGCGGTCAGCGGTCAGCGGTCAGCGGTCAGCGGTCAGCGGTCAGCGGTGAAGCGACTTTGGGTAGCAGCTTTGATCATCTCGTTGGGAACGGCAGGCCTGCCGGCCTTTGCAAGTGCGGCGCCCGCGCCGACCGGCGCTGAGGCCGGGGCGGTCGACTACTCGAACGAACGTCCGTCCGAGTTGGGTGTGACCAACGAACCCGAACCTGCCGGCGAGCAACAAGGTGATTTCTCACATCTGCCCGGCCGCCCGGGTGCTCAGGAGTACGGGCCGGAAGGGCGCAAGGTCGATCAGGGGTTCCAGGCGGATCGCGCGGTCCTCGACGCCTCGCGTACGTCACCGACGCGGTTGGAGTACGCCAACCCGGATGGCACCCGCACCACGGCGCTGTCGCCTGCTCCCGTTCGGTTTCAGGGTGTTGATGGCGTCTGGCGTGACTACGACTACGGGTTGCAGCGCGCGATCGATTCGCCTGAGGGTGGCAAGGGAGTCGCCGCAGTTGAACAGCAGATCGTCACGTCGCCGGATGACCTCGTGGCCCGGGCGACGGATATTCCTCTGGTCTTCCCTGCCGATCCGGCTGCGGGTGCCGCACGGTTCGGTACACCGGCCGGTGTGTTCACCTTCCTGATGCCCGATGGCCTCGGTGCCGACGTGACCCGCGCCGAGCGACCGGCCGAATCGTCGAGCGCGACGGAGTTCGTGTCGAAAGCGGAGGGTACGACGTTGGTCCTCTCGCAGGGCATCGGTGGTTTCGAGGAGTCACTGATCGTCGAGC
>JANLRZ010000239.1:0-1770 GCA_031362155.1 Acidimicrobiia bacterium
GGCGGCGGCGACCCCGACGGCCACCGACTTTCCGGTGTTCTCCGAGTCGTCGTCATTGACCGCTCGTCGAGTCGCGGCCGTCGTCGTCGGTTCGGCGGGGGGCGACGGCGGGGCGGTTGCGTACCAGCCGGCGAGCCCGGCGGCGGGTGCCGGCTCGGCCTCGCGCACATCACCACCGAATCCCTCGACCGTCCCGGTGGCGAAGGTGAACCGTGCCGGTGATCGTCCGGTGACACGGAACTCGTAGGTACCCGTCTGCGTCGCCGGTTCGCGAAGCTCGGCAATACGGAGGTAACTGGTCTGACTGAACGGCTCGTCGAACGGAATCCGTACGTTGGATTCGAGCGTCCGGGTCGTTCCGTCGGGCCACCGGATCGTGACGCGCGGAAGCTGGCGTTGACTGAGGTCACGCTCGGGGCTCAGCGCCGGAATGAGCAGATCGGCAACCAGAGCCTGGCCTTCGGTGAGCTGGGAGCGGAACCCGCGGGTTGCTCCGGGCCTGGTGAGCACCCCGTAGACGGCCCACGAGTGATTCCCATCCGCGAGCAGCGAGCCCTTCGCCGGGGTGGAGTCGGCATCGGTCACGAAAACCGGCTCGTGGGCACCGGCCCCTCGAGCCGCGACCGACAGCACGAGCCCGGCCACGAACATTGCCACCACCACGCGTCTCACGCCGTCATCACTCCTGAGAAAGGGAAACCCGGTCGGACCAGTATCACCGGCGAAGCGCGTCGGGCGTCGTCACGTCTGAGCGTTCGACGGGAGCGGGTGGGTGCTCCTAGTTGCCCAAGGCGTGAAGCTCGTTGGCGCGACGGGAAATGCCCGACGTCATGTCGGCGAAGCCCTGCCGGAGCCGGGCACCGAGCATGCGGTCGACCAACGGAGCCAATCGACCCTCGAGGACGAACTCGGAGTCGTAGCGGGTGGTCCCCGCGCCGAGTGCGGTCAGCATGTGTCGCCGAGAGCTCCGCAGCAGACCCATCGGCAGGTCGATGCCGTACTCGATCAGCTGACCGTGCTCGTTCACCCGGACCGTCTCGCGTTGGCGGATCGTGAGCCGCGGGAGCAGCCGCACCTTCATCACGATCGGCGTACCGACCTCCCACGTGGTCCGGCACCTGATCGTGAAGGTGTTCCACTCGGGATACGCGTCGACGTCGGTCACGACGCGCCAGACGACCTCCACCGGCACGTCGATCGTCAGTGTTGAGCTGATCTGCATCATCATCCTTTACCCATGAGGCGGCCGGTCAGGCTTCGGGCGCGGTCCACGACGCCGCGCCGGCAACGGCCGCGGCGAGGCCCGAACAAAGCATCATCTTCCCAGGATCGCGCAGATGCCGGCCGAGGTCCTGCATGATGATTCTCCCATTTGCCCCCAGTCGCCCGAGGCGGTCCCGGCCCTCGTGCCGTGGGTCATCGTTCGGCGGTACGTTCGGGTGCCTCGAGGCGGCGTTCCGCCCGGATGGAGCCGACTACACACGCGGCGCCGATAGCGCAACCGACCGTCACGTTGAGCCAGAACGGCAGCCAGCGGTACGTGTCGGTCCCGGCGGAGAGGAAGTGGATCGCACGACCGCGAAGCGGTCGTGCCCATTGCGGGCCAGCAGCGGGTCAGCTCGGCCCGGCCAGACCCGTGGTCCACTCACGAAACGATGAGCTTGCCGGTCATACCTGCAGCTCGATGACCCTCCACCGAGCAGTAGAAAACGTACGTTCCGGGCTTCTCGATGTTCACACCACCCCGCGCGGTCTTGCCGCGCGTCGCAT
>JANLRZ010000018.1:0-4247 GCA_031362155.1 Acidimicrobiia bacterium
GCGGTCCGCAACATCACGAACGGATCACCGATCTCGGCCGCGAACGCGCGGGCCTGGTCCATGATGGATTCGTCGATCGGATCCGGGGTCTCGTGATCGCGGGGTTCGAGATCGGCCATGACCTGTCCTCAGGACCGCGCCTGTCTCGCTCGAATGCGAAGGTGCGCGAAGGGTGGTTTCGGTCCCCAAATCATACACAAACACACATTCGATTGCAAGCAGAAATTCCGAGATATTTCGGCTAGTTTGGTACGGCGCCGGGTCGGGTCAGCTGGCGAGGATCGCGTCCATCTGGCCCATCGCCTGCTGCATCCCTTCTTCCATCCCCATCTCGATCAGCCGGGCCATGGACTCGGCCGACGCGAACCGGCTCACGATGGTCATCACGGTGCCACCGTCGGCCCGGTCGGTCAGCGTCACCACGCCGACGGTCTCGGGCAGCTCGGGGTTGGGAACGCCCTGCTCGTCGGCGAACCCGTCCTGGAACTCGAATCCCCGCTCGGGATCGACGACCCGGACTTCCCAGAAGCCGTGGTGACGATCACCCTCGGGTCCCGTCATGAAGTAGGTGACGCGGCCACCGGCGACGAGCTCGTGGGTCTCGACGGTCGCCGGGTACATCGGCGGACCCCACCACCGTTCGAGCTGGCGGGGATCGGCCCACAGCTGCCAGACCCGAGCGCGTGGCGCGGTGAACTCGGCGGTGATGGTGAGGGTGCACGACTCGATGTCGCGCTCGACGGCAGTAATGCTCATGGTTTCCTCCGGGTCGGTATCGGGTGGTGGGGGGTCAGACTCGGTCGGGCTGGGTCCGCAGCGTCGTCGTCGGCGAGGACCGCATCCATGCGGTCGATGCGATCGCGCCACAACGATTCGAGCTGATCGAGCAGAGCAGTGGTGCGCCGGATGGTGGCGGGGATGGCGCGCACGAGTTGTTCGCGTCCGTGCCGGTGCTTCTGCACGAGGTGGGCGCGCTCGAGGACTGCGACGTGCTTCTGCACCGCCGCGAAGCTCATCGGGTAGTCGCGTGCGAGGGCCGAGACCGAGATCTGCGCGGTCATCGTCCGGCGCACGATGTCGCGTCGCGTGGGGTCGGCGAGCGCGTGGAACGCGTCGTCGATCTCCGCGGGGGTCATATAATCTACAACCATAAGGTTGTAGATTATACCGAACCGATTCCGGCGTCAAGGCGCGCCTGGTCCCTAGGCTGCGCGCCATGCAGATTGCCTTCCTCGATGCCGAGCACGGAGTACGCGAGACGGTGGCCCGGGTTGACGGCGATGCCGTCTTCCTCGCGGCCGAGGATGTCTCGGTACTGACCGGCTGGAGCCGTAAGCCCGAAGGGCTGTGTCGCGACGACGTGTGCGTGCCGGTGCGCGATCGCGAGCTGGATCAGGACGGCGCGATCGACATCGCGCGCATGGCGGCCGCACTCGGCCGACCCATCGTGATCGACGCGGCCGCGGGCGTGGTCGCATGGGGCGAACGATCCTCAGAGCGGCGCGGGCCGATCGCAGCGGGGCTCGCGCCCGACTTCACCCTGCCCCAACTCGACGGCGGGTCGTTCACTTTCTCGTCCCTGGGTCGCACCAAGAAGTTGTTGCTCGCCTGGTCATCCTGGTGAGGCTGTCGCTACGACCTGCCGGTCTGGCAGCGTCTCAGTGAAGAACTCGGCCCCGAAGGACTCCACATCGTCGGGGTCTCCTTCGACGACTCCGTCGCGGCCGCGCAGGAATGGGCCAAGGCGGCCGATCCACGACCAACGTTCCCGATGCTCCTCGATCGCGAACTCCTCCTCGGTGAGTTGTACGGCATCTACAACGTGCCGACCGTGATCTGGATCGACGAAGACGATCGCATCGCCCGTCCGCCGGTGATCGCGCCCGGCGACGACATGTTCCGCGACTTCACGAACATCGACTCGTCGGTCCATCACGATCAACTGCGGGCTTGGGTCCGAACGGGAGCCGTCCCGCCGCCGTCCGGTCGCGAGCAGATCATGCTGCCCACCGACGACGAGCAGTTGGCCCGCCTCGAGCGGCGGGTCGGTGCGCACCTGGTCCGGACCGGACACGAAGACGCGGCCGAACCCCATTTTCTGCGCGCCACCGAACTCGCGCCGATGGACTGGACCATTCGTCGGGGCACCTTGCCCCTGCGTGGTGACGATCCGTTCGGTGAGAAGTTCTTCGCATTCATGGGGGAATGGGCCGAGGCCGGTCGGCCCGGCTACGGATCTGCCGACCCGAACGCGCCGAGCTGACCGGGACGCCTCGGTGACGCGTCTCGTGCTGGTCCGCCACGGCAAACCCGATGGGACGTGGGGTCGCGACCCCGACCCCGGGCTCGATGCCACGGGTGAAGGCCAAGCCAGGGAGGTCGCAGACGCGCTCGGCCCGATCGGACCCTTGCCGGTCATCGTCTCGCCGTTGCGGCGGACGCGCGAGACCGCGGTGCCGTTGGCCGAGCGTTGGGGCGTCACCCCGATCGTGGAGGCCGGCGTCGGCGAGCTGGTGGCCCCGGCGGCCCCGGTGCCGGATCACGCCACGTGGCTGCACACACTGATGAGCGGTCGGGGTCAGGATGCGCCCGAGATCGTGGGCCCCTTCCGAAACCGGGTGCTTGGTGCCATTCGCGCCATCGCAGAAGATTCGGTGATCGTGACGCACTTCTTGGCGATCAATGCGGTCGTCGGTGCCGCGGTCGGCGATGACCGGGTGGTGCTCTTTGCCCCGGCGCATTGTTCCCGCACCACGGTGGAGCTGATCGACGGTGAACTGCGAGTGGTCGAACTCGGAGTGCAGGGGAGTGGGTCCGCGCGGGTGTGAGTGGAGTCCGTCATCGTTCGCGGGCGCAGTGATACGGTCCGCGGCGCATTGACCGACGAATCAAGGAGACGCAGGCATGCTCGGCGCCGCACTCGACATCTTTTCCAAAGAGGGATTCGCGTTTCTTTCGCGCTGGGGTCATGTGGTCGTCGGGATCACCTGGATCGGCCTGCTCTACTACTTCAACTTCGTGCAGGTGCCGGCATTCGGCGAGATGGAAGCGGCGGCCCGCAACAACGCGATCGACAAACTTGCGAGCCGGGCGCTGTGGTGGTTCCGCTGGGCCGCGGTCGCCACGGTGCTCACCGGGTTCATGATCCTCGGGTTCCAGGAACAGCTCAACGACATGACCTACTTCAAGACCGGCGCGGGAATCGCCATCGCGACCGGCATCCTGTTCGGCCTCGCGATGTTCCTCAATGTCTGGGGTGTGATCTGGCGGGCCCAGAAGGTCGTCATCGCGAACGCTCGCAACGTGCAGGCCGGAGGCGAAGCCGACCCGACTGCCGCGGAGATGGGTCGCAAGGCGTTGCTCGCGTCGCGCCAGAACGCGATCTTTTCGTTGCCGCTGCTGATCTTCATGGTCGGCACCGCCCACTTCCCCTACGACGGCCTCGACCTCACCGGAGGGAAGCGAGGCTTGTACTGGGGCATCACGCTCGTGGTGTTCGCGTTGTTCGAGTTGAACGCGCTGGGGATCATCGGCGGGTTCAAGCCGGGTGGCACCAACGTCATCTACGACACCCACAAGAACGCGATCATCACCGGTCTCGCGTACTCAGTGTTGATGCTGATCGTGTTCGCCGTCGTCTTCGCCGCCTGATCGGCGGAGAGTCACACCCCGATGAGGGTGGCGACGTCCTGACGGTGATGGTTCGCGTTGCCATACAGCAACGCGTCTGATTCGAGCCGGCGCACGTACAGGTGGACATCGGATTCCCACGTGTACCCGATACCGCCATGGACCTGGATTGCCTCCTTGGCGATGCGACTCACCGCGTCACCGGCGGCGGCCTTGGCCATCGCCGTCGCGAGTGCGCGCCGATCGTCGTGTTCCGCGATGGTCAACGCCGCGTAGTAGCTCAGTGATCGGGCGCGTTCGAGCAGGATCAGCATGTCGGCGAACTTGTGCTTGATCGCCTGGAACGAACCGATCGGCACGCCGAACTGCTCGCGCTGTTTCACGTAGTCGAGTGAGAGGTCGAAGACCTGTTGGGCGGCCCCCACGGCATCGAGCGCGAAGGCCACCGTGGAGAGATGGATGGCCCGGCGGATGCCGGCCGCCGTCGCCGCACCGGGTGCGCCCAGCATGCGATCGGGGCTGACAGCGAGTTGATCGAAATGGACGGTGGCCAGGATTCGGCTGGGATCGGTGGCATCGATCGGTTCGATTCGGACCGCGTCGACCGGTACGACCCA
>JANLRZ010000028.1:0-52631 GCA_031362155.1 Acidimicrobiia bacterium
GGCGAGGACCGGTTGGTCGATCGTGGCCCAGAAGCGTCGGGAGAAGTTGGCGCTCGTCATGACGCCGTAGCCGAAGGTGGCGCGGGGATCGAGCCCCGACTCCGGCGCGGGACCGGTCGCGACGGCATCTGCGGCCACCGCGCGGATCATCGCGTAGAACGTGTCGACTTCCTCCGCCGGAGTTCGCCAGGGACCCCACAGCCCGTCGACGATGACGACGCGGTCACACCCGCCGCCGGCCGCGTGGACGAGCGCGCCATGGGCATTCTCCCCGACGCCGACGAGCGTCGATTCGGTATCGCCATTCGCTCCGTGCGCGATTGCCCACCGTGCGATCGCGACCGCGCTCATGGGGTCGTAGTGGCCGGTGCGGGGTGCCGGAGCCGAGCCGTGCCCGGGAAGGTCGGGGATGACCCAGCCGGTCGGCGCGGCGGCACGCCACCCGGCACCACCGGACGGATCCCCGAGATCGTGGAGCACCACGACTGTCACGGCCCGACCTCGGCGACGAAGGTGCGGATCGCTCGCATCGTCGCGTCCGGGTCTTCGAGGTGCACGTAGTGGCCGGTGCCCGCCACGATCACGTGACGGGCGCGCAACCATCCGACCCGCTCGGTCTCCTGATCGGCCGTGAGGTCACGCCATGTGTCGGGTTCGTCGCCGGTGAGCACGAGCACGCGGCATTGCACTCGCCGCTGTTCCTCGGCAAGGAGGTCGACGTTGAACTCGCTCGGCACGCCGATGCCGAACATCGGATCGGCCTTCCAGACCCAACCACCATCGGGACCCCGACGGCTGCCGTGGCGGGCGAGGTGGAGCGCCCACGGTGGCGACAGGCGGAGGTTCTGCGCACCGCGGTAGTCGGCCATCTTCTCGATCGTCGGCCATTCGCGGCGGTGGACGTCGAAGAGGATCCGGTCCGTGCGCGACGCGCTCCCATGGATCCAGTCCCGCAGATCGGCGGGGAGGATGAACGCGTCGGGTGGTGGCCCAAGGCCGTCGATGACGACGAGCCAGCGCACGAGTTCGGGGAACGCGCCCGCGAGGCCGATCGCCTGGCCGCCACCGAAGGAGTGGGCGATCACGCCGACCGGGTGTCCGATGACCTCGCGGATGAGCAACGCCAGGTCGAGGTGCAGCAGTGACCACGCGAACCCGGTGTCGAGGGGGCCGCTGTCGCCGTGACCGCGGAAGTCGAGTGCGATCGCGTGGTAGCCGAGCGCGGCGACCCGAGGCGCGAGGTCGTCGAACATGCGGCCATGGTCGTACGCGCCGTGCAGGAGCAGGACCGGCGGCGCGGTGGGGTCTCCCCAACCCCAGAGTCGCAACTGCGTGCGGTTCACCTCGACGAACTCGGCTCGATCCGGTTCGCGCAGCACGAGGGGAGCCGGTGGCTCGGCATCGAGCGGTATCGGTTGCGGGTCGGTCATGGGATCGGTCGTCACTCGGTCGTCGTGGGTCCCGCAGCGTATTGCGGTGGCGTCGCGTCGATGAGCGGCATTTCGCACACGTCCGGCCGGCCGCTCGGCGCACCCTTCTGCATGGTCACACCGTCGGCGTACGGTGCGCGACGACGGTCGGTGACTTGGCGACCGGTTGCTCGGAGGGCCAGCGCCTTCCCTCACTCGAAGCGTTCCGCTTCCTCGGTGGCCCCTCCGGGCCCGTGTTGCAACCACTCACGAGGAGGCGACGATGGCGTACGAACCCGGCTCGATGTACTTCGACAGCAACGGGGTCCTGACGGAACACCGATTGATCGATGGCATGGAGGTCATCGTTCACTACGAGGACATCCCTGACTCCGACTGCACCGTCGTGGACGGGATCCCCTGCACGACCGCGCTGCGGTCGGTGATCGACCTCGCGCCGGACCTCGAACCCGAGCAGCTGTCTCGCGTGGTGCAGGACTGCCTGGACCGGAACCTGTTTTCGGTCGACGATGCCATGGTGCGACTCGACCAACCGGATATGGAGGGTCGGCTCGGTGCCGCGTTGCTCAAGATCACGCTCCTGTTCATCTAACCCCAGTATGCAGAGGCTATGAGTTGGATATGATGTTCATATGACATTTGGGAAGCGGCGAGTGACGGTGACGGTGGATCCTGAGCTGGTGGACGCCGGGAATCGCGCCGTAGCCGGCGGGGCAGCCCATTCACTCAGCGCGTGGGTGAACTCCGCGATGGCCGAACGTGTCCGACGAGATGAGCAACTGGCGCGGTTGCGCGATGCGATCGCCGAGTACGAGTCCGAGTTCGGCGTGATCACCGCCGAGGAGATGGCCGTGCAGCGTCGAGCCGACCGCGAACGTGCGACGGTCGTGCGCAGTCGCGCGACGACGAAGCGCGCGCGGGCGGGTCCGACATGACGTTGGTACTCGACGCGGGAGCACTCATCGCGCTCGATCGGAACGATCGGTCAATGTGGGTCCGGCTCAAGGCGGCGCACGGCGAGGGCGACGTGCCGGTGACCCACGGCGGGGTGGTCGGTCAGGTCTGGCGCGGCGGGCGGCGTCAGGCGCGGCTCGCGGCTGCACTGCGTGGTGTCGAGGTCCGACCGCTCGACCACACCCTCGGGCGCGGTGCCGGTGAACTCATGCACACCACGCGAACAACAGACGTCGTCGACGCGTCGCTCGCACTCCTCGCCAATGATGGTGACGACATCGTGACGGCCGACGTGGATGATCTCGAGATCCTGGTCGCCGCGACCGGTCGCCACGTGGAACTCATCCGCCCCTGAGGTCTCGGATTCGACCGTCTGACCTACCCGGCCGCGATGTGCTCGGACACCATGCGCGCGCTCGCCCGGGGTTCGCGGTCCCGATCGAAGAGTCCGAACGCCACGTCGTATCCGTACGACCACTCGTAGTTGTCCACGCCGGTCCAGTGGAAGAACCCGCGGAGGTCGATGCCGTCGTCGAGCGCGTCGTCGACGACGGTCAACGATTCGCGGAGCACATCGACCCGCCATTCGTCGTCGTCCGTCCCGACGCCGTGCTCGCAGATGAGGAGCGGTCGACCGGGGAGCTCATCGTGGAGGCGGCGCAGCACGATGCCCAATCCTTCACTCCACGGTGCATAGCCAAGCGGGCCGACGCGGGCGCCGCGCGGGTAGGGGGCGAAGCCGAGCTCGCGGGTCACTGCCTGCGCGGAGTAGTACGAGAAGCCGACGATGTCGCAGCACTCGCGCAGGTCGTCGACCGATTCCGTACCGCGGCCAGGAAGGGCCAATACGCCGTCGCGGTCCGCCCGGATCCACACGTCCCACATCAGTTCGTCGATGACGCGCGTGTTGTGCTCAGCGGGGACGGAGTCGTCGACGGGGAACAGCGGCGAGAGATTGTGGATCGTGGCGACGGGTGTCCCGGCCCCACGCAGTTCCCGCCATGCGTCCCGTTGCGCGAGGAGTACGCCGCGGTAGGCCTCGATCATCTGGGTCGGGTCGGTGCGCCGCGGCGGGTAGTCGCCCAGGAGGTAACTCGCGGCGGCGTAGGCAAACGGTTCGTTGATCGGCTTCCAGCCGAAGACGAGGTCGCCGAATGTTTCCGCACAGAACGAAACGTGGCGCGCCCAGTAGTACGAGCGCGCGTGGTCGTCGCGGAAGGCACCTTCGCCGATCTCGGTGAACCAACCCGGTAACGAGAAGTGATGAAGGCACACCCAGATCGATATCCCCGCGTCGCGCGCCGCCTCGAGGATGGCGCGGTAGTGCTCGATCGCGCCGTGATCGCGGCGACCGGCTTCGGGTTCGATGCGCGCCCACTCGATGGAGAGTCGATGATGGGTCAGGCCGTGGGCGGCGTACAAGGCGAAGTCGTCCGCGTAGCGGGTGCCGAAGCCGTTGCCCGAGCCACTGCGCGGATAGGTGCCGTGGAGTTCCTCGCGGAACCAGTCGGATTCGGGCGCCGCACCCTCACATTGGGTCGACGACGCGCCGGTGCCCCACCAGAAGCCCTCCGGTCGGGCCACGGCTCAGATCGCTTCTTTGCGTCGGTACCAACCGCAGTCTTGGCCGGCGCGACGATTCACGTGTTCGATCGCGGCTTTGACCTTCGGATTGTCGACCACGCTCTGGTCGCCGGCCTCGAGCTTCACGAACGAGCGCCAGACCAGCGTCGCGTCCTCGCGGACGTCGATGGGCGCCGTGCGCGCGATGGCCCGTGTGTACTTGACGTGATCCTTCAGCGTGAGCTTCGGTGAGCCGACCCGCTTGTCGTAGTTCGCGGCAGCCCGACAGAACGCGCGAGACGGACGAGGAAGGTCGGACTGTGTGTCGTCCTTCCGGGAGCAACCGAGCCCGGTCAGGCTGAGGACGACGAGCATCATCACTCCGGCGTATCGGCGGACGATCATTCCTCGATTGTGCAACGCTGCGGCCCCAATCGACGAGTCGGCGAGGAGGTGCAGTGGAGACCGGGGTGCAGCGATGGCGGCCGATCCTCCCGTACTTCGGCGCGTTTCTCGGTCTGGGAGTGGCGCTCAGCTTCTTCGGTCCGGCGCTGCCGGAGCTGCGCCGTCAGACGGGTTCCTCGGTGGCCGAGATGGGCTGGGTGTTCAGCGCGCAGTCGGTCGGAGGGTTCCTCGGCGCGCTGATCGCGGGTCGGTTCTACCGACGCGTCGGTGGTCGGCACCTCGTTGCCGTCGCCGTGTTCGGCTTCGCGATCGCAATCGCGATCGTCCCGGCATCTTCCGAACTGCTCGTGATCGTGGCCGCCGGCGCGGTGATCGGTTTCGGCGCCGGGGCCATCGATGTCGGTGCCAACACCCTCGTGTCCGCCATGGTCGCGCCCGACCGGCTGGTGTCGTCGATCAACTCGTTGCACACGTCGTTCGCGGTTGGGGCCGTACTCGCGCCATTGATGGTCGGGCTGTCGCTCGCGCTGAACGATTCGCTGTGGCCGGCCTGCGGCGCGTTCGGTGTCGCGTCCCTTGCGCTGGCCGGAGTCCTCTGGTTCGGCGACCGTGCCGCCTCGGCTCGACAAGCGGCCCGTGATCATGAGGAGCGCGGAGCGGTTCCGGATCGATGGCGCTTGGGACTGGTCGCGTGGTTCTTTGTGCTCTACGTCGGCCTCGAAATCGGATTCTCGGGATGGATCGCGACCTACAGCCAGGAGGTTGGGCTCGGAGCCGGCTGGGGCACCGGCCTGACCGTCGCATTCTGGGCCGGGTTCCTCGTCGGCCGACTCCTGATGGTGTGGCGCGGCGACGGGTTCGACACCGGCGCGGTCCTGGTGTGGAGCGCGGCCATCTCGACCGTGGTCGCAGTGGGAATCGCACTCGTGGGTGCGGCGCCGATCGCACTGACCATCGGCGCGTCGGGCTTCGGGGTCGTGATCGCTCCGCAGTTCCCCACGATGCTGGCGCATTTCCACCGCACGAGTCCGCTGACGGGTGAGGTCACCGCTTGGTTCATCGGTGGGTCCGCGCTCGGAGGGTTGGTGCTGCCACCGGCGATCGGAGCGCTGATCGAATCGACCGGGGCGAGCGCGTTGCCCTGGACGATCGCCGCGGCTTCGGCGGCGAGCGGTCTGGCGATCCTCGCAATCAACCGCTGGGCACTGGACCTGCCTCGGCCTGACGACCGCGACCTGGCCCCGGCCGTGGTGCCGGACGCACTCCAACCCTGATCGGCGTTACCCTCCGACCATGCGCCGTCGCCGATCCCGCCGCGAACCATCCGGGTTCCGCTACTCCGCGTGGGATGGCACCCAGGTCGGGTTCGATCTGGATGCCGACTCACTGCTCTCCGAGATGGCCGACGAGTTGCTCTACCACGGGGACCTCAACGCCGCGTTGCGCCGGATGCTCCAGCAGGGATTTCGCGATCGCAACGGTGACGACCTGATGGGCATGCGAGAGATGCTCGACCGGTTGCGCCAGCGGCGTCAGGAAGAACTCGAGAAGCGTGACCTCGGCGGTGTGTACGACGATATCGCCGAGAAGCTCAACGACGTGATGAACAACGAACGCGCCGGCATCGATCGCCGCGTCCAGGACGTCCGAGCCGGCGACGACGAGCGCCGGCGCGAGATCGTGGAGAACCTCGCCGCCGAACGTGGACTCGAACTCGATCTGGTTCCCGACGATCTCGCCGGACGGGTCCAGGCTCTCCAGAACTACGACTTCATGGACGACGGCGCGCGTCAACAGTTCGAAGAACTCATGGACGAGCTGCGCCAACAATTGATGCAGAGCTACTTCAATCAGATGTCCGAGGGCATGCAGGACGTCTCGCCCGAACAGATGGCGCGGATGAAGGACATGCTCGCCGAGTTGAACCAGATGCTCGAACAGCGCGAGCGCGGCGAGGAGCCGAACTTCGCCGAGTTCATGGACAAGTTCGGCGACTTCTTCCCCGGGAATCCCGAGACCCTCGACGAGCTGCTCGAACAGATGGCGCAGTCGATGGCGGCGATGCAACAGCTGCTCAACTCGATGACCCCCGAGCAGCGGGCCCAGCTCCAGCAGTTGAGCGATTCGCTGATGGAAGACATGGATCTTCGCTGGCAGATGGGGGAGTTGTCGCGCAACCTGCAGAACGCCTTCCCCAACATGCCGTGGGGCCGGGAGCTCAACTTCAGCGGCGACGAACCCATGTCGATGGGCCAGATGTCGAGCGTGCTCCAGACGATCGGTGACCTCGACGGGCTCGAGCAGATGCTCTCGAACGTCACCCAGCCCGGTCAGATCGCCGAGGTCGACATCGACCAAGCGCGGGATCTACTCGGCAACGACGTCGCCCGGTCACTCGAGCGCCTCCAGGACCTCGCCAACATGTTGAAAGACGCCGGCCTCATCGATCAGCGCGACGGTCGGTACGAACTCACGCCCAAGGGGGTGCGCGCCCTCGGCCAGAAAGCGCTCGGCGATCTCTTCCGCAACATGGTGAAGGACCGCGTGGGTCGCCACGCGATCGAGCAGACCGGCGTCGGACACGAGCGGGCCTACGAGCACAAGCCCTACGAGTTCGGCGACCCGTTCAACCTCAATGTCGAACAAACCGTCCGCAACGCGATCCGTCGCCAGGGCTCGGGCACACCGGTTCGGCTTACCCCGGAGGACTTCGAGGTCGAGCGGACCGAGGTCGTGACGAAATCGTCGACGGTGCTCCTGCTCGACGTCTCGATGTCGATGCCGATGCGCGACAACTTCCTCCCGGCGAAGAAAGTCGCGATGGCGCTGCACTCGCTCATCACGACCCAGTTCCCCAACGACTACTTCGGGCTCGTCTCGTTCGGGCGGGTCGCCCGCGACATCAAGCCGCAACTGCTTCCCGAACTCGGCTGGGACTTCGAGTGGGGCACCAACATGCAGCACGCGCTGCTGCTCGCCCGGAAACAACTCGAGAAGCAGTCGGGCACGAAGCAGATCATCATGGTCACCGACGGCGAACCGACCGCCCACATCGAGGGGGACGAAGCGGTGTTCTCGTACCCGCCCTCCTACGCGACCATCGAACAGACACTGCGGGAAGTCCGCCGGTGTACCCGGTCCGACATCCGGATCAACACCTTCATGCTCGACGAGTCGCCGTACCTGCAGGACTTCGTCAAGCGCATGATGGAGATGAACCGCGGTCGCGCCTTCTTCACCCCCGCCGCCACCCTCGGCGACTACGTCCTGGTCGACTTCCTCGAACACCGCACCGCCCACCGCCGCGCCTCCTAACTTTCCCGCTCGTGTGACTTCGTCGACGAGCAGCGTTTGGCATTTGGTGGTGCTCTCCGCGTCACCATCCGCCAAACGCTGCGATGCGGAGTGGCAGGAAACGTGGGGAGAGGGTCCTTGCGGCCACGATCGGAGTCCTGCACGATGGGGCGATGCGCCGAGTTGTGATTCTCACCTTCCCTGGTGGGCAGAGTCTGGACGTCTCCGGCCCCCTGGAAGTTTTTGCCACCGCGGTGACCCCCGATGGCGGCCGGGCCTACTCGGTGGAGGTCGTGGCACCGACCGCCGGGGTCATCCGTATGGGGAGCGGGGTCGGTCTGGCCGCCGATGCGCTGGCGTCGGTCGAAGCTCCGGTCGACACGTTCCTGGTCGCCGGCGGGAATCGACGCGGCATTGGCGAGGTGTCACGAGATCCGGCCGTCTTGGCCGAGGTCCAGCGCATCGCCGCGCTCGCCCGTCGGGTGGCGTCGGTGTGCTCGGGCGCCTTCGTACTCGCCGCGGCCGGACTGTTGGACGGTTGTCGCGCGACCACCCACTGGTCGGCCTGTGAGGAACTCGCAGCTCGGTATCCCGACGTTCGGGTCGAGTCGGATCCCATCTACGTACGCGACGGGCGAATCTCGACGTCGGCGGGAGTGACTGCGGGTATCGACCTCGCGCTCTCGTTCGTCGAAGAGGATTGCGGTCACGACGCGGCGATGGCGGTGGCGAGACAACTCGTCGTGTTTCTGAAACGGCCGGGTGGTCAAGCGCAGTTCAGTGCGGCGTTGGAGTCCCAGGCGGCCGACCGGCACGATCTCCTCGACATCCAGGCGTGGATCGTCGAACACCTCGGGGAGGATCTTTCGGTGGCGCGGCTGGCCTACAAGGCCGCTATGAGCCCCCGCCATTTCGCCCGCCGGTTTCGGGTCGCGGTCGGGATGACGCCGGCGCGCTTCGTCGAACGGGCCCGTCTCGAAGCCGTGCGGCGGCGACTCGAGGAGTCTGATCTGGGTGTCGATGGCATCGCGCGTGAGTGTGGTTTCGGTTCTTCGGAGACGATGCGCCGATCCTTCGTGCGGGCGTTTCACGTCCCTCCCACCGAATACCGGCAACGCTTCCGCATGACTGACGTTCTGAAGGTAGGTCACTGATGGGAATCACGATCGGCATCGTCGTCTTCGACGACTGCGAGGAACTCGACTGGGTCGGTCCGTGGGAGGTGTTCACCATGGCGCGCCAACCCGGAGACACCGTGGTCACGATCAGCGAACGCGAAGGCCCGGTGCGGTGCCGCAAGGGTTTGCGAGTGCTCACCGACCACACCTTCGCCGACGCGCCCGCGCTCGATGTCGTGTTGGTCCCCGGAGGCCAGGGAACGCGCGTCGAGCGGTTGAACCCGGCCATGTTGGAGTTTCTCCGGCGCGTCGCCCCGACCTGCTCATGGGTGACCAGTGTGTGTACCGGATCGTTCGTGCTGGAAGCCGCCGGCCCGGCGAAAGGCAAGCGGGTCACCACCCATTGGGCCGCGATCGAGGAGTTTCGGGGTCTGGCGCCGGACCAGACCGTGCTGGAGAACGTCCGCTACGTCCGAGACGGCAATTTGGTCACCTCGGCCGGGGTGAGCGCCGGTATCGACATGTCGCTCTGGCTCGTGGGTCAGCTGTACTCGGTCGACCACGCCCGGGTCACCCAGGCCGCCATGGAGTACAACCCAGCCCCTCCGTACGCGGCGCTGACCGAGGACGAGTAGCGCGTCGGGATCGGGCGCCGCCGGGGAATCCTCGCGATCGGACCTGCAAGGGCTCAAGGCGCCCGGTTCCGGGGTCGATGCAGGGTCGATACCCGAGAGGTGCCATGGACCAGCTCCCTGTAGAGATCAGTCAGCGCATTCGTCACGAGGCTCGCGTCGCGGGCCTCAACGAGCATGCGCCGTCGATCGAGATGGTCGAGCGCCGTCGATTGCAACTGTGGTCGATGACCATCGTCATCATGATCGGCATCGGTCTCGCATCGCTCGCCGTGTCCGGTGCGACCGGCCAGACCAGCTGGATCACCGGTGATCCGTGGATCCTGGCCGGCGGGGTCAGCGTCCTTGCGGTCGGATTTTGCATCTACGCGGTCGAGAAGGAGATCCACCTTCACCGACTGTCGCGGCTCCTCGTCGACGAACGGCTGCTCAGCAACACCATGGCGCAGCAGTTGCAGATGAACACCGCGCTCTTCAACGCGGGGAAGGCGCTGAACTCGGTCCTCGACCTCGACGAGGTCCTCGATGCGATTCTCGCCAACGCACTCGAGTTGCTCGGCTCGATGGGCGGCTCGGTGATGCTCCTCGAGGACCAGTGCGTGCTCCGGGTTGTCGCGGTCCGTGGCGGGGGAACCGTTCGCGATGCCCGGGTGCGGTTGGGCGAGTCGATGGTCGGCCGGGTCGCCAAGAGCCGAGAGCCGCTGTTGGTGTCGCCTGAACTCGCGGCGGCAGAACTCGGCGGAGCGGTTCAGTCCGACGTCGAGATCGGCGGCGCGATGTGTGTACCACTCGTGAACCGCGGCCAGCTGCTCGGGGTCCTGAACGTGATGGCGCCGAAGGGCGTCGAGTTCGCGACCGACGACCTGGTGGTGCTCAGTCTGTTCGCCGAACCTGTCGCGGCCGCGATTGCCAAGGCCGGGCTGTACGAAGCCGAGCGGGCCAACGTGGCCAAGTTGTTGGAGTCCGACCGCATGAAGTCGCAGTTCGTCGCATCGGTGAGCCACGAACTGCGGACTCCGATCACTTCGATCCGGGGTGCGGTCGCGGCCTCGCGACGCACCGACCGACCTGATCAGCGCGAGGAACTCCTCGATGTGGTGGACCGGCAGTCCGGTCGCCTGCAGGCGATGGTCGAGGAGATGCTGGTCGCGGCGCGGATGCAGGAGAACGCGAACCGCCCAACGATGCAGCAGATCGATCTGTGCGCGCTGGTGCAGCTCACCGCGCTCGACTCACAGGTTGCGGGTCGGCCGGTCGAGCTGGATCTGCCGCGGACCTGTGTGGTGCGGGCCGAGCCCGAGGCACTCCAGCGAGTGCTGACGAACCTGATCGAAAACGCGCACAAGTACGGCAGCGCGCCGATCCGGGTCGCGGTTCAAGTCACCGACGACGCCGTGGTGATGTCGGTGATCGATCGTGGTCCGGGCGTACCGCCCGACGAACGCGATCGAGTGTTCGAACGGTTCTACCGAGTCGACCCCAACGGGACAAAACCGGGAATGGGATTGGGCTTGTCCATCGTGCGCGGGCTCGTCGAGTCCTGCGGCGGGACGGTCTGGGTGGAAGACGCTCCGGGCGGGGGCGCGGCATTCCGGGTCGCGCTGCGGACCAGCTTCATGGCGGAGTCACGAGCGGAGGTGTTGCATGTCTGATCGGCCGAAGATCTTGATCGTCGACGACGAGCCGGATGTGTTGCTGACGCTGCGCATGATCCTCGAATCCGAAGGGTTTGATCCGCTGCTGGCTGCAGACGGTGAGACCGCTCTGCGTCGCGTCGACGATGAACATCCCGACCTCGTTGTGCTCGACATCATGATGCCGGTATTGGACGGTTGGTTCGTGCTCGCCGAACTGGGCGGGCGACCGACCCGGCCGGCGGTGGTGGTGTGTTCGGCGAAGTCCGGAGACTCCGACCGCGCCAAGGCATCCGAGCTCGGAGCCGACGAATACGTGACCAAACCGTTCGAGCCGGATGACCTCGTGGAAGTGATCCGGACCCTGCTCTCGACGGCGCGCGCCCGGGTCTGAACCCACGCTGGCGGCGGTCCCGATCGCGGATCGCGCAGGCGTCTCAGGTAGAAAAATGATCTTCCGCTTGCATTGGCCGCTTTGTGCTGTCAAAGTAACACTGTTGTAATTCCACGGGCGTCATTACGTGCCATCGGCGTCGAATCGGAAGGGGACCGCCGGTGAGGGAAATGATCGTGGCTCATGTACAGGGGAGCCAAACGGGAGACAAGCGTTGGCAGGAACGGGCGAACTGTCTCGGGGTTGACCCCGATTTGTTCTTCCCGGAACGGGGCGCATCGACCCGGGAAGCGAAGTCAGTGTGTTCGAACTGTGAAGTTCGGGTCGACTGCCTCGAGTACGCCCTGGTCAACGGGGAGAAGTTCGGCATTTGGGGCGGGCTCAGCGAGCGTGAGCGTCGCCGCCTTCGGCGGCAGCGGGCCTTGGCCCGTCGAGCCGCGGCCGCCGCAACCGCCTGATCTCGAGGCTCGGGCCTACCGAGCCCGGGCTTCGACCGTCGCCGCGTCGGTCAGTCCGGCCCATTCCTTGAACTCGGACGAACATCGGCCTAGCTCCGCGGCCGGCATCAATCCGACGAGTTCGATCCTTCGGACCTCGATGCCGCGTCGGCGTGCCTGTTCGGCGACGGTCCGACACGCGAGCTCGATGCCGGTCGCTGGAAGGTCGACCAGGTTCATGCTGACCTGAACCACTCCCAGGGTTGGCAGGTCGAGACCGAGTGATCGCACGCCCGCGAGTCCACCGTCGCGCTCACGCACCGCCCCGGCAATCTGTCGCGCGGTGTCGAGGTCGCGACTCGCGAGTTCCACGTTCACCGCGATGAGTGGCGGGCGGCTGCCCACGACCGTGGCGCCGTACCGGGGATGAGGAGTCGCGGGTCCGCAGTCGGGGACGATGCTCGAGAACGCGTCGCGCCGGATCTCGGGGAGGGTGTGGGCTGCGGGGCTCGCGTCGCCGTAGAAGAACACCGGCACGCCGTGGGTGTTGGCGAGCCAGTGACCAAACGCGATGCCGGCGCGCGTTGCGATGTCGGCAGGAGTGGGTTCGAGTGCGACGAAGGGCACGACATCGATCACGCCGAGCCGGGGATGCACCCCGGCGTGACGCGTGATGTCGAGGTCGGCCACCACGACGCCGGCGAGGCGCCGCGCCGCCGCCTCGGTGGTTCCCGGGTCGCGCGCGGCGAGCGTGAACACGCTGCGATGGTGGTCACGGTCACGGTGGATATCGAGCAGCGAGGTCCCGGCGGCGCCGCCGATCGCGTCGATGACTCGGTCGTTGCGACCTTCCGACACGTTGATCACGGTTTCGAGCACGGCGCCAGGCTACGGGTCGAGCGACGCGTGGCCGCCCGCGCCATCGGCGCGGGTCCGGAGGCGCACGGGCGTCGAGTCCTAGAGTCAGGCCGGTGAGGTTCGGGCTGGCGCTTCCCCAATACGACTTTTCCGTGGTGGGTGAACACCCGCTGACCTGGTCGACGCTGCTCGGAGTCGCCCGGCGGGCCGAGGCCGTCGGGTTCGATTCGTTGTGGGTCTCGGACCACCTCTTCCTCGACATCGCGAAGTACGGCGGGAGCGCGGAGCCCGAGGCCGCGTTCGAGCCCATCGTGACCATGGCCGCCCTGGCCCACGAGTTGGAGCATGCCCGGCTCGGGACCTTGGTGTTCTGCGAGGCGTTGCGGCCGGCGTCGGTGTTGGCCAAAGCGTTGGCGACTCTCGACCGCATCTCCGGCGGTCGGATCGATGTCGGACTCGGTGCTGGGTGGTACGAGCCCGAATATGCCGCGATCGGGATGGACTTCCCGACGCCCGGCGAACGGCTCGCACGATTGCGGGAAGCGCTCGAAGTCCTGAAGGCGCTCCTGGGCGAAACCGGCGGGCCGCTCGTGTTCGACGGTCGCTTCCATCACACCGACGGCGCTCGGAACTTCCCGACCGCAGTCCAACGGCCGCGGCCACCGGTCTTCGTCGGGGGCAAGGGCGATCGGCTGCTCCGACTCGTCGCCGAACGCGCCGACGGCTGGAACACGTGTTGGGTCTGGACTCCCGAGGAGTACGCGGAACGAAGAGCCGTCCTCGACCGCGAATGTGAACGGATCGGCCGGGATCCCGAGTCGGTGTGGTGCTCCCTGGGGCTCTACGCGCTGTGCGGTGAGGACGAAGCCGACCTCGAACGCCGCTTCGATCGGCTCCGCGAGAACACGCCGGCCGGTGTGCTCGACCGCGTCACCCTCGAGCAGTGGCGTCGGGGTCGGCTGGTCGGCACCGTCGAACAGGTGCGGGAACAAGTCGCGGGCTGGGGCGATCTCGGCGTGGAGACGTTGATCCTGGGAGTCGGCGCGGTGCCGTTTCATCTCGGCTCGCCCGACGATATGGAACTGCTGGCCCACGCAGTCAGTGGTGCAGAACGTGCGCCGAGCGCGGGGTAGTCTGGTCCCGTCCACAACCGGAAGGACGGACGCTCGATGTTCGGTCTTGGTGCTCCAGAACTTCTCATCGTTCTCGCTGTGGTCGTGGTGCTCTTCGGTGGGGCCAAGATTCCCAAGTTGGCCCGGTCCCTCGGTCAGGCTCAGAAGGAGTTCAAGACCGGGTTGGACGAAGGATCCAAGGACGAGCCGGCGAAGCGCGACGACCCGGCCAAAGACGGATAACCCTTCTCCTGACTGGGCTGTTTCGGCCTTTCCGATCCCTACGAGCGATTTCTTGGGTGATCGGGAACCCTCCGACCCGTGCGGGTCGTTGAGATGACATCAGACGGTGTCCCCACGTGGGAGGAAGTCGCCGAACACCATGGGCGATTCCTCTACAACGTGGCCTATCGCCTGACCGGGAACCCAGAAGATGCCCGGGATCTGGTTCAGGAGTCGCTGCTACGGGTGCGCCGTGGCCTCGCGACCTACGAGCCGGGATCGCTCGAAGGATGGTTGGCTCGCATCGTGACGAATGTGTTCTTGGATGACAAGCGCAAGCAGGCGCGCCGGCCGGTGCACGCGCTTCCCGAGAATCCGGATCTGGTGCTGCCGCCCAGCGAATCCGCGGATGTCGTGGCCGAAGCGTCGGGGCTCTCGTCGGACGTCCAAGACGCCATCAACGCGCTGCCCGAGGAGTTCCGCGTGCCGGTCGTGCTCTGTGATGTTGCCGATCAGACCTACGAAGCAATTGCCCGCGCGCTCGACATTCCGGTGGGAACGGTTCGGTCGCGGCTGCATCGCGGCCGCCGGATGCTCCGGGCCGAACTTCTGCACCGGGGGGTGCTGACATGACGGATCCGTTCGAGGACGATCGCGCGTCTGCGTGGCTCGATGGTGAGCTCACCGATCAGGACCACGCGACCTTCGCGGCGTTGCTGGAGAGCGATTCGGCGCACCGTGACGCGGTCGCCGAGATCGAGGCAACGCGGTCGCTCGTCCGCGCGCTGGAAGTCGTCGAACCGCCCGCGGGGTTTCTCGAGGGCCTGACCCGCGCGGATGACGTCGTGGTCAGCCTCGACGAACGACGCTCCCGATCCCGGCGCCGCCGATCGACTGCGGTCGCGGCCGGCCTCGCGGCGGCGGCCGCGTTGGTCGTCGCGGTCGTCGTTCCCGGGGTGAATCGCGCCCGCCCGGCGTTGGCCGCCGACATTCGGACCCATCAAGCCGGTGTCGCCGCATCGGGAGACCCGGTCTCGGGTCTCGTGCCGCTCGGCGCACCGACGGGATTGGGTCGGTGACGATGCGCCGCTGGTCGGCTCGGCTGGCACCCGGAGTTGTGGTGCTCGTAGCCGTCGTCGGCGGCGCGATCCCAGGCGCGATCACCAGCGCCGCGGATCCGGCGAACCCTGCCGATCGAGCCCTGGATCGGGCGCGGGACGCGATCCACGACTACGAGTTCCGAGGCACCGTTGAGTTGGCCTGGCACGACACGCGAGGCCGGCACCGCGAGACGCTTCCCGTCGTTGCGGTCGACGGTGGGTTGCGAGTTGCCGGCGGTCGCGTGCTCCAGCACAACGGCCGGGCGTGGCTGCGATCCGACCAGCGTTGGACCACCCTGTGGTCCGACGGCCGGGATCCGGCGGCGCCGGCGATCGGTTCGAAGTACGACGTCGTTCGCCGGCGGGGGCCTCGCATCGTTGGTCGTCCAACTGACGCGGTCGTCATCCAGCACGATCGCCGCGTGGTCGAACGCATGGCCGTGGACCGAGAGACCGGGCTGATGTTGCGCCGGGAGCGGTTCGATGACTCCGGCGCGCCGACCAACCGGATGGAGTTCGTGGCCCTGGAAGACATACACCGGCGGCGCGGCGTGCTCGATGCTCCGCGCGTCGGGAACCGCGCCCCGGTCCGCATGGCCGAGCCGCCCTCGGGGGCCCCGCGCACATTGGGCGACGGTTTCGTGCTGATCGAGAGTCTCCGGTTGCCCCGCCAGGAAACCCAGCTCCGGTACAGCGACGGAGTGTTCGAGGCGTCGGTGTTCCGACGGTCCGGCGCGCTCGACTGGAAATCGTTGCCCGAGGGTGGAAGGCCGATGGAGGTCGGTTCGGCCCGGGCTCGCCGGTACCGCACGTCGGTGGGGAGTGTGCTCGTGTGGCAGTCCGGCCCGGACACGCTGACCTGTGTGACCGACGCGTCGGGTCGCGATCAGGCGTCGATCGTGGCCGATCTGCTTCCGAGCCCAGAGTCCGGGTGGTCGCGAACCGTACGGTTCGTCACGAGCCCGTTCAGTTGGAAATAGCGACCCGGTCGGCGCGGCGGCTGCGCAGGATGCGCCGACGCTCGCGCTCGGACGCACCACCCCACACGCCATGCTCGATGCGATACGTCAGCGCGTACTCGAGGCATTCGCTGACGACCGGACACGTCGCGCACACGCGGCGGGCGCGGTCGACGCCAACACCATCGGAGGGGAAGAAGAACGACGGTTCGCGGTCGCGGCAAAGCCCAGAGAGCATCCACGTGTGCTCGGCGTCGTATTCGGGGATCGGTAGCTCGTCCATGCGTACTGTGAAACGGTACGCGCTCCGAAATGGTTCCCACTGAATATGCATCGAACTCTCAGTCGATGTTCAGCTGAGTTTGGAACGCTCCTCCTCGAGCAATCGTTGTGCACCACGACCGAAACCTTCCCCCTGAAGAGGCCGCCCCCGTGAACGACTTCACCGATCCGACCGATTCCGAATCGGAACCCGACCTGATTCCCGAGGAGGTTCCGACGGCGGAGCAGTCGCCGTGGGCGCCCCCTCCGGCGCCGGACGCGCCTTTCGAGACCGCGACTGCGCCGTTGGCGACCGAGAACGCGCCCTGGTTGTCCCAGGCCCCGCCGCCCGTTCCCCCCGTCGTGCCACCAAGGGTGGATGCGACGCTGCCGACCCCGCCGGTCCCTCCGGCCGGGTCGGGAGCACCGACCCGTCCGGCTGGTTGGCGCCAGTTCGTCGTTGGTGCATTGGTCGGTGCGCTCGTCGGTGGCGGCACCGCCGCGGGAGTCTCCCTCGCAACCCGTGACGACTCGGAGGGCACCAACCGAACGGTGGTCGTCGGGGCGTCGTCGCGGCCGGTGCAGAACACGTCGATCATCGGCAAGGCCAAAGACGTCCAAGCCGTGCTCGCCCGGATCGAGAACTCAGTCGTCGCGATTCGTACCGGCGCGGCCGTCGATGCTGGTCTGTTCAACGGATCGGGTGGGAGTAGCGGTGGAGAGGGTACCGGCTTCGTCATCTCTGCCGACGGTGTGATCGTCACGAACAGTCACGTCGTGGAGAACGCCCGGGGCCGGATCGAAGTCGAGTTCAGCGATGGGACCAAGCAGGCGGCCGAACTGCTTGGTCGGGCCGCCGAGTTCGATCTTGCGGTCGTCAAGGTCGATGCCAAGAATCTGCCGACCGCCAAGCTCGGGACCTCGGACGAGATCCAGGTCGGCGACCAAGTGGTTGCCGTCGGGAACGCGCTCGCGCTCCAGGGCGGGTTGAGCGTCACCCAGGGGATCATCTCGGGGAAGGGTCGCCCGGTTCCGGAGGAATCTACGGGTATCACGCTGTACGACATGCTCCAGACCGACGCCGCGATCAACCCGGGAAACTCCGGGGGTCCGCTCGTCAACGCCAACGGTGAAGTGATCGGCATCAACACCGCGCTCGCCGGCGGAAGCCAGAACGTCGGGTTTGCGATCAGCATCGACTCGGCCAAGGCCGTGATCGCACAGCTGCGCCTCGGGAAGAAGGTCGAGGTCCCGTTCCTGGGGGTGAGCACCAGTGAAGTCACTCCGGCGATTGCTCGTTCGCAGAACCTGCAGGTCAAGCAAGGTGCCTGGGTGCAGGACCTCACACGCGGGAGCGCGGCCGACGACGCCGGGATCCAGCAAGGCGATGTGATCGTCAAAATCGCCGGTCGCGACGTGACCGGTCCGGAGGCGGTCGGGTCGGCGATTCGACGGTACTCGGTCGGCGATTCGGTCGATGTCGTCGTCGAACGTGACGGCAAGACCGAGGTGATCAAGGTCGTGCTCGGGTCCCGCCCGGACTCCCTCGGCTAATCTCGCTCGGTTCTGGTCGGACCGGCTCACGGTCGGTCCGACCATTTCCGCCGATGTCGATTCCGAAGGACGCGCAACGCTGATGGCCCAGGAACCCGAAGTGCTCGAGGAAATCCCACCGCAAGGTCACGTGCGGGTGATCTACCTCGGGCCGGTCTCGCCCCACTGGGAAGTGCAGGGCGTCTTCGGAGACCGGATCGTGGTCGACGAGTTTCGCCAACGCGCCATGGCGCGGTTGCAGCTGCTGCCGCCGCACGACCCGCAGTTTCGCCGGAACCGCGAACGGGTCGCGCGCGATGCCGAGCGCGAGCATCTGATCCTCGAGTGGGACCTCGGGTACGAAGAGACCGAGTAACTCGTCACGCCGTCCGGCGTGACCCCGGGTCAGTCCTGGTCGTGGTCGTGCTCGCCGTGGGTCCCGGTCACCATGAAACGGACGCGCTCGGCGATGGTCACTGCATGGTCGGCGATGCGTTCGTAGTGGCGAGCGAGGAGCGCGACCTGCATCGCCTTGACGATGGTGCCTTCGTCGGCGTTGGTGCCCAGCGTCAGTGAGTGTCGGAACAAGCTCTTGCTGAGTTCGTCCATGGCGTCATCCATGTCGGCCAGCGCGGAGGCCCAACTCGGATCGCGGTCCGCGAACGCGTCGATCGCCAGCCGCGTTTGGTTCGCGGCCTGGACCCCCATGCGGTCGACAATGCCGCGCGTCTTGGGGTCGAGTTCGTGCGGGTAGATGCGTCGGGTGGTCTTGGCGACGTTGACCATGAGGTCGGCGTCGCGCTCCAACTCGTGGTTGATCCGCAGCATCGTGATCACGGCCCGGAGGTCGGCCGCGACCGGTGATTGGGTCGCCAGGATCAGGATGATGTGATCCTCGATCGAGTGATACAGGTCGTCGATCACGTCGTCGGCCCCGATGACTTGTTCGGCCATCGTGAGGTCGCCGTCGAGGAAAGCCTGGGTTCCGGCGGTGATCGCCTCTCCGGTGAGCGCGCCGAGGCGGATCAGGTCGGCACGGACCTCGTCGAGCTCGTCCTGGAGGGTCTTGCGGGCATCGGGGCCTGCGTCGGGCACGTCGTCTCCGTTCATGTCGCCATCTTGACCGCGGCGATTCGACCCAGGACCGTACCCGGAACACTCGTCGGCGTCAGTTTTCCTGGTGTTCACCGGCTGTCTGCCCGCTGGTTGCCGGAGGGCCGTCGCGCGGACCCGATCTTGGGATCGCCACCTGTTGTTCACCTCGATGTCACCGAGACGCCAGTCCGGGGTCAGACGACCTCCGTACCGTGCGGAGCGATGAATCAAACATCTCAACGACAGGAGCAATCAATGCAACGTTCACGCGCGCGCATGCTGGGTGCGCTCGTGCTCACGTTCGGCTTGGTGGCCGCAGCGTGTGGCTCGTCCTCGAAAACCGACAGTGGAGACTCGAATGGAACGTCGCCCGAGACGAAGGCGGCTCCGAAGCTTGCAGCGGCGACGCTCAACGGCTCCGGCGCCACGTTCCCCCAGGCGTACTACGAGACGCTGATCGCCGAGTTCCAGACCGCGCAGCCCGCGGTGACTGTCACCTACGGTGGCGGTGGTTCCGGCAAGGGCCAGACCGACCTCCAGGGCAACCTGGTGCAGTGGGCGGGTTCGGACAGCACGGTGAAGCCCGAAGATGTCGCCAAGTTCACCGGCGGCGCGTTCCTCTACTTCCCGACCGTCGCCGCGCCCATCACGGTGTCGTACAACCTCTCGGGTGTGAAGCTGAAGCTGTCGCCGGACACGCTGGCCGGCATCTTCGAAGGCAAGATCACCACCTGGGACGACGCCACGATCAAGGCCGACAACGCGGGTGCGAAGTTGCCGTCGTCGACGATCACGGTCGTCCACCGGTCCGATGGTTCTGGTACGACTGCCAACTTCACCAAGTACCTCACGAAGGCAGCACCGACGGCATGGACGCTCGGCACCGACAAGGTCGTCGCGTGGCCGTCCGGTCAGCAGGCCGGTAATGGCAACGCCGGGGTCGCGCAGATCGTCAAGGACACCGCCGGATCGATCGGCTACGTCGACTACTCCGACGCCAAGGCGGGTGCGCTCACGTTTGCCGCGCTGAAGAACGCAGCGGGCAAGTTCGTCGAGCCGTCGCTCGAGTCGGCCACTGCCGCGCTCGATGGTGCGACCCTCAACGCCGACCTGACCTATGACCCGCTGAACGCAGAAGGTGCGGGTGCGTACGCGATCACCGCTCCCACCTACATCCTCGTGTACGTCAAGCAAAGCGATGCCGCGGTCACCGCAGCACTCAAGGGCTTCCTCGGCTACATCTACGCCGATGGCCAGAAGCTGGCCGAAACCGTGGACTTTGCGCCGCTCCCCGACGCAATCCTCGCCAAGGCCAAGGCTCAGATCGACCAGA
Organism: Acidimicrobiia bacterium; assembly: GCA_031362155.1. Lineage (GTDB taxonomy): Bacteria > Actinomycetota > Acidimicrobiia > IMCC26256 > JAENVU01 > JAENVU01. Next base: position 20,335 of record JANLRZ010000028.1, read on the forward strand.
TCGGAGCCTGATCAGGCAGAGTGGGTGCGGGCAGGATCGACCTGCCCGCACCTGACGCCTGGACTGACATCGTGACCACGTCTTCTCCAACCCTCGCCAGTGCGCAACGACCGCCCGGACTCTTCACCGATCGTGTGGCACGAGTCGTCGTGTTCGTCGCGGGTGGGCTGGTCTTGGCGATCTTGGCGCTCATTACCGCGACCCTGGTGCAGAAGGCCATCCCGGCGTTTCGCTCGGAAGGGTTGTCGTACTTCACCTCCGACGTCTGGGACCCCGCGAACGCCAAGTTCGGCACACTCGCGTTCACGTTCGGGACGGTGGTCGTCTCCGGGATCGCGGTGCTGTTGGCGGTGCCCGTCAGTGTCGGCATCGCATTGTTCACCACCGAAGTCGCGCCGCGCTGGCTGCGCAAGCCGGTGACCTATCTCGTCGACCTGTTGGCGGCAGTGCCATCGGTCGTCTACGGGCTGTGGGGATTACTCGTGCTGGTCCCGGCACTGCCGGGCTTCTATCAGCACTGGCACGACCTCTTCGACGGCGTCCCCGTGCTCGGCACCATCTTCGACGGCGCGCCGATCGCCGGGAAGAGTTTCATGACCGCCGGCATCATCCTCGCGGTGATGATCACCCCGATCATCACCGCGATCGCGCGGGAAACGTTCGCCACGGTGCCCGACCCCTTGAAAGATGCGGCGCGTGCGCTCGGTGCGACGCGATGGGAAATGATTCGGGCCGCGGTGATTCCGCACAGCCGGGGCGGTCTCACCGCCGGAGTGCTGATCGGGCTCGGCCGGGCACTCGGTGAGACCATCGCCGTCGCGTTGGTCATCGGATCCAGCCCGCAGATCACCGCGAAGATGTTCGGTTCCGGCGACAACCTCGCCGCCGTGATCGCCAATCAGTGGGGTGAGGCGACGGGCAACTACCGGTCGGCGTTGATCGGCATGGGGGTGGTGCTCTTCATCGTCACCGTCGTCGTCGGGGTGCTCGCGCGGACCATGGTGATTCGGGCCGACCGTCGCGCCGGGGGTGCGGCATGACGGCGGTCATCGTTCCCAACTCGATCACCCAGAGCACGGCGGGTCGGGGTCGTCGGATCAAGAGCGCCGTGGCCACGACCCTCATCGTCATGTCGTTGGTGATCGTCATGATCCCGCTCGTGATGATCATCGCGACGGTCGTGAGCCGTGGCTGGTCCTCGGTGACGGCTCCGGGCTGGTTCACCGCCGACATCCCGATTGTGTCCCGGTCGGAAGGCCCAGGAATGGGGCCTGCAGTCTTGGGGACGCTCATGATCACGGGCGTCGCAACTGCGATGGCGGTACCACTCGGCGTGCTCGGCGGTATCTATCTCAACGAGTACAGCGAAGGGAGCCGACTCGGCCGCGTGGTTCGGTTCTTCGCCGATGTGATGACCGGCGTGCCGTCCATCGTCATGGGCTTGTTCATCTACACGATCTGGACCCTCGAGTTCGGCTTCTCGGCGTTCGGTGGTGCTCTCGCGCTGGCGTGCTTGATGTTGCCCGTGGTCATTCGCACCAGCGACGAAATGTTGAAGCTGGTGCCGCAAGAACTCCGCGAGTCGGCCTACGCGCTCGGCGGGCGAAAGGCCGGCACGATTGTGCGGGTCGTGTTGCCGGCGGCGGCGCCGGGCATCATCAGCGGTGCGCTGCTGGCCATCGCCCGGGCCGCGGGAGAAACCGCTCCCTTGCTGTTCACGATCGGCTTCGTGAATGCCAAGAACACCGATCTCATGAGCGGCGCGAACACCGCACTCTCCACGCAGATCTTCAAGAACGCGATTTCGCTGTTTCCCGGTCAGCAGAACCGGGCCTGGGGTGCGGCACTGACCCTGATCGGCATCGTGTTCGTCTTCACCATCCTGGCCCGGATCATTTCGACCGTGCTGGCCCGAAAGCATTCGGCATGACCCTGACCTCACTGAACGAGAGCCTGATGACGCCCACTAACCTGGCGACGGTGAACGACCCCGTCGACGACTTGGCCGAAGAGCCTGCCGAGATGGTCTTCGAGGTACGCGACGCTGCGGTCGACTATGGCTCCCATCGAGCGGTCGACGGCGTGAGCCTCGATATCGCCTCGCGGGAGATCACGGCGATCATCGGCCCGTCGGGTTGCGGCAAGAGCACGTTTCTCCGGTGCCTCAACCGCATGAACGACTTCATCGTCGGCGCCAAGGTCAGCGGGTCGATCAACTACTACGGCGAGGACGTGTACGGGCCGAAAGTCGATGCCGCGGAGGTGCGCCGGCGAATCGGCATGGTCTTCCAGCGGCCCAACCCTTTCCCGAAGTCGATCTACGACAACGTCGCGTACGGGCCGCGGATCAATAGGTTCAAAGGCGATCTCGACGACCTGGTCGAAGAGGCATTGACCGCCGCCGCGTTGTGGGACGAGGTCAAGGACAAACTCAAGAAGAGCGCCTTCGCACTCTCGGGGGGCCAACAGCAGCGCCTGTGCATCGCCCGAGCACTGGCCGTGTCGCCCGATGTGATCCTGATGGACGAACCCTGTTCGGCGTTGGATCCGATCGCGACCTCGCGCATCGAAGACCTCATGGTGAGCCTCAAGCGCCAGTACACGATCGTGATCGTGACCCACAACATGCAGCAGGCCGCGCGGGTGTCCGACCGCACCGCGTTCTTCACCACCGAAGTCGACGACGCGGGCGCTCGCACCGGCCGCCTGGTCGAGTTCGACCTGACGAACACCATCTTCACGAGTCCGGCGGACTCCCGGACCGAGGGTTACATCACCGGCCGGTTCGGATGAACGGGCGGCGACGAACCCTGCTCCCGGACACTCCCGCCTCCAACTCCCCGGCGGGCATCGATCTGGACCGGCGGCGGTTGGCGGAAGCGCTCGATGTCGTCGGCGACGCGATCGTTGTCGTCGACGCCGGTGGCGAAGTCGTTCTTCGGAACAATGCCGCGGATCGCTTTCACGACGCGCGCCATGCCGACGCACTCGCGGGCGACGGGCTCCGAGAACTGATGGACCGGGCCCGTTCGGGCGAAGAGTGTTCGCGCGAGCTGCAGCTCTTCGGCCCGCCGGCCGAGGTGTTCTGGATGACGGCCCGACCGTTGGTGGCCGAAGGCCGCCGCATCGGCGCAGTCGGAATCGTGCGCGACGTCACCGAGGCGCGACGGATCGAGAACGTCCGTCGGGACTTCGTGGCGAACGTGAGTCACGAGCTCAAGACGCCGGTCGGTGCGCTGGCCGTGCTCGCCGAGACCTTGGCCGATGTGGCCGATCCGGCGATTGCAAAGCAGCTGGCCGAACGGATCGCGGGCGAAGCCACTCGTGTCGGCGCCATCGTCGACGACCTCCTCGACCTCGGATCGATCGAATCACAACCGGCTGCCCGGTCCCGGGTTGCTGTCGGCGATCTCGTGGCGTCGGCCATCGATCGGGTCGAAGCGGCGGCCACCGCGTCGGGCCATGACCTCAAGGTGCGCGCGTGTGACGAGACGCTCAATTGCGATCGCCGTCAGGTGGTGAGTGCGATCGCGAATCTGCTCGATAATGCCTTGAAGTATTCGGAACCCGGCGGGTCGATCGAGCTGAGCGCGTCGGCGAACGACGGCTGGGTGACCTTCGAAGTCGCGGATGACGGCGTCGGCATTCCCTCACGCGACCTGGATCGCATCTTCGAACGGTTCTACCGAGTCGATCGGGCGCGCAGCCGGGCAACGGGTGGCACGGGCCTCGGCCTGGCCATCGTCCGGAACGTCGCCCACGCGCATCACGGCGACGTGACGGTCGAGTCGAGCGAAGGCGAGGGCTCGGTCTTTCGTCTCCGGCTCCCGATGACCGGCGTCACCAACTCGTTGTTCGATGAAGGACACTGATGGCTGATCCACCGTTGATCCTCGTCGTGGACGACGAGGCCTCCTATCGAGACGCGTTGTCGGTCGCGCTCGGTGCGGAGGGATTCCTCGTCGAGACCGCGGCCGACGGCGTCGAGGCACTCGAACGCTTCGAGGCGTCGAAGCCGGCCCTCGTGCTGCTCGACGTGATGCTTCCACGCGTGTCGGGCATCGATGTCTGTCGGCAGATCCGAGCGACGTCGAAAGTGCCGATCATCATGGTGACGGCCCGAGGATCGGAGATCGACGCGGTCGTGGGCCTGGAAGTTGGGGCCGACGATTATGTGGCCAAGCCCTTTCGTCTGCGCGAGCTGATCGCGCGGGTCCGGGCGGCGATCCGTCGGGGTCCGCACGTGGATGTCGAGGCCATCGAACGTGAAGAACTGATCGAGGTTGGGGACGTCCGGATCGATGTCGGTCGCCATGAGGTGACCGTGCGTTCGGATCTCGTCGCCCTACCGCTGAAGGAGTTCGAGCTGCTCGAGATCCTGATGTTGAATGCCGGTCGAGTCCTGACCCGGGATGTGCTCATCGATCGAGTGTGGGGATCGAACTACTTCGGTGATACCAAGACCCTCGACGTCCATATCAAACGCCTGCGAGCGAAGGTCGAGGATGACCCGTCGGTACCGACGAGAATCGTGACCGTCCGGGGCGTGGGGTACCGCTACGAGCGGAGCTGAACGACCGACGTCAGTGGGGCAGCAGGTCGTCGTCGATGCTGGTGAGACCTTCGAGCCACGACGTCGCGTCGAGTTCCTGATCGCTCGCCACGGTCGGTGTGATCCGGGCCGATGGTGCCAGCTCGGCCACGACATCGCGCAACTCGTAGTCGCGGGTCGGCACGATGGGTTCGACGATGGGCTCGCTGGCAACGGGTGCTTCGACGCTCGGCGCCGCCGTCGCAGTCGGTGCGGGATCGGATCGGACGCCACCGAAGCGGATTGGCGCCTCGGCGACTTCGGTTGCCGCGGCGTCGGCGGGGTCGGTGACCACCTCGGTCGCGTCTTCGACGACCGTGGAATCGCGTTCGCCCTTGCCCATCATGTCGGAGAACTTCATGTCACCTTCGCCAATGCTTCCTCGTAGTCCTCGCGCGCTCGGGGCGACGCGAGGCCGGCCGATTCGAACTTCGCAACCACAGTTCCGTCACGGTTGATCACGAAGGTGGCGCGATTCGCACACCCGAGTTGATCGTTGAACACGCCGTAGGCCCGTGCGACTTCACCGTGGGGCCAGAAGTCGGACAGCACCGGGAACGTGAACCCTTGTTGTTCGGCCCACTGCGCCTGGGCATGCCGCGTATCGCAACTCACCGCGAGGACCGCGGCGCGGGCACTTTCGAACACAGAGGGATCATCACGGATCTCACACAGTTCGCCCTGGCACACGCCGGTGAAGGTGAACGGATAGAAGACCAACACCACTGGTTGCTTGCCCTGGTAGTCGCTCAAGCTGACGTCGTTCCCGGCTTGATCTTTCAGGGTGAACTCGGGGGCGGTCTGCCCGATCTCGACGGTCAAGGTGCACTCCTGCATCGGTGGATAGACAGTCGAAGTGTACGGGGTACAACAAATCCAACGGCGGAGATGTCCCGTGATTGCGCCCTTCTTGTCGACGCGAACCCCGAACCACTTGAGTGGGGCAATTCGCCAATTCCTACCCGATCAGGTGGGCGGCCAGTACTCGCCGTGCACGACGGTGCCGCGTTCGACGGTCAACGACCAGATCCCCGCCTTCGCGAGTCCGTCGCCGTCCAACTCGATGCCACGTCGGGCCATGAGTCCAAGGGCATCGCCGATGACGTCCCCGTGGGAACACAGCACGATCGGTGTCGTGGCCTGCTCGATGAGCGCGATCAAACCGGTCGGGCCCGCGCCCTCGGCGAGCCGTTCGTCGACGACCAGGTCGTGGTCGGTCGCTCGCGCGTACGGTTCGACGGTCTGTCGACAGCGAGTTGCCGCACTGCTGACGATGGTGCCAACCCGGTAGGGCACCAGGCGCTCCACCAGTGCCGCAGCCTGCGCTTCGCCTCGCATGGAGAGTGTCCGGACGTCGTCGCGCTCGACGCCGCGCACTCCGGCATCGGCGTGGCGAACGACGAGGACCTCGACGCGGTCGAGGCAGGCGTCGGCGAGCATCGCCCGGTCACGGGGATAGGTGAGTCTGACTACTGCGTCGTCGTACGCCCACCAGTCGACGATGTCGACCTCGTCATCCGGTATCCGGCCCGCGGGGTCATCGTCGACTGCCATCGTGAAGTACTTCACCGTTTTGTTCCGGCCCCGGCGATCTTCGTATTCGGTCTGGGCGACCCGGGCGCAGATTCGTGCCCGGACACCGGTTTCTTCCCGGACCTCGCGCACCGCGGCCATGGCCCAGGTCTCACCCGGGTCGACCTTGCCCTTGGGGAGACTCCAGTCGTCGTAGTTGGGTCGGTGGACCACGAGGACCCGGCGGCCGTGCGGGTCGGCCCGCGTCACGACTCCGCCGGCGGCGGCCACAGCCCGCACGACTGCATCACCCACGATGATCGGCTCGGGATTCGTGTGCCCGCTGCACGGCATCGTCCATGAGGACTTCGTGCGCGTTGATCCCGTGGCGGCGTGGGACCCTGGCCCAGGCCCCGTCGGGTGCGAGTTCCCAGACCTGGGTGTCGTCGGAGAGTTCGATGGCCAAAATCTCGCCCAGCCGATGCCGAAGGGCCGGCGCGCGGACCGGAACGATTGCTTCGACGCGCCGATCCAGGTTGCGCGGCATGATGTCGGCGGATCCGATCAGGTATTCCGCGTCGTCAGGGTCGGCACCGAAGCAGAAGATCCGGGAATGCTCGAGGAAGCGACCGAGCAGTGATCGCACCCGGATCGTCTCGGACAGCCCGGGCACGCCCGGACGCAGACAGCAGATGCCGCGCACGAGTAATTCGATCGGGGTTCCCGCCCCCGATGCTCGGTACAACGCATCGATGGTCTCGGGGTCCACCAACGCGTTCATCTTCATGACGATTCGCCCGGCGGGTCCGAGGGCGCCCTGGGCTTCGATGCGCGCGAGGACTCCGTCTCGCAGGCCATGGGGTGCGATGAGCAGTTGCCGATAGTGCGGCGCTCGGGAATAGCCCGTCAGCGAATTGAACAGCTCGGTGAGGTCCTCACCGATGTCGGGGTCGGCGGTGAGGAGCCCGATGTCTTCGTACAGTGTCGCGGTCACGGCGTTGTAGTTCCCGGTGCCGACATGGCAATACCGTCGGATCCCGCCCGGCTCTTCGCGGACGACGAGTAAGACCTTGGTGTGGGTCTTCAAGCCGACGAGCCCGTACACCACGTGCACGCCGGCTTCCTCGAGTTCGCGTGCGCGTTCGACATTCACGGCTTCGTCGAATCGGGCCTTCAATTCCACGAGCGCCACGACTTGCTTCCCGGCTTGCGCGGCCCGCACGAGTGAATCGACGATCGAGCTCTGTTGCGAACCGGTTCGATACAGGGTCTGTTTGATCGCGAGGACCTTGGGATCTCGCGATGCCTGCTCGACGAAGTCGGCGACGCTGGTCGCAAACGAGTCGTAGGGGTGCTGGACCAGAACGTCCCCGCCGCGGAGGGCCCGGAAGATGTCGAGCGGCTGGTCGTGGCGGGCCAACGTCGCCTGGGTCTGGGGGACCCAGGGTTCGTCTTTGAGTTCGGGCCGATCCACGGCGTACAAGGCCCACAAGCCCGAAAGATCAAGCGGCCCATCGATCACGAACACGTCGTCGGCGGTGAGCTCGAGTTCTCGGACCAGCAACTCGCGAATGTCGTCGGCCATCGTCGTATCGATCTCGAGGCGAACCACGTGACCTGATCGCTTACGGAGGTTCAGCACGCTCTCGATCGCCTCGAGCAGGTCTTCGTTCTCATCGTCCAGCTCGAAGTCGGCGTCGCGGGTGACGCGGAACGGATAGTGCGCAGCGACGGTCATGCCGGGGAACAGTTGATCGAGGTGCGCGGCGATGACTTGTTCGAGTGGGACGAACCGCACACCGTCGGGCATGACGATGAACCGGGGGAGGAGCGGCGGAACCTTGACCCGCGCGAATCGCTGCTCCGCCGTCATCGGGTCGATGACTTTGACGGCCAGATTCAGGGAGAGGTTCGAGATGTACGGGAAGGGGTGTGCGGGGTCCACGGCGAGCGGCGTCAGCACCGGGAACACCCGGGTCTGGAACACTTCGACCAGGTACTTCCGGTCGTCGTCGTCGAGTTCGTGCCAGTGCGAGAAGCCGATGCCGACGTCCTGGAGTGCCGGCCTGATCTCGGCGGTGAAGGCACGGGCGTGGTCGGCGAGGAGCCGACGGATCTCATCCCGGACGAGTTCGAGCTGTTGGGCGGGCCGCAGCCCGTCGGGTGACGGCGCGACGACACCGGCCGCGACCTGCTCTTGGAGGCCGGAGACCCGAACCTGGACGAACTCGTCGAGGTTGGTGGCGAAGATGGCGAGGAACTTCACTCGTTCGAGCAAGGGCCGAGTCGGATCCTCCACGAGTTGGAGGACGCGGGCATTGAAGGCCAGCCACGAGAGCTCCCGATTGAGGAGAGAGTCCGGGGTGGGCATGGGTTCCATCGTACCGACCCGCCATCGTCGGGGATTTCGAGCGCGATCCACCGGGGAGGTGGTGGATCGGGGGGCCAGGACCGGAGGGGGACCGATGTCCTGGCGGTCGTCCTTCGGAGGTCAGGTCGACATGCAGAAGACTACGGAAGCGAGGTGGCGCGGGGTTCACCACCGGGAAACCAGGGCATGACTTCTCGGTGAACGAACGCGACGGCAAAAGGCGGCCTGTAGCCTCGCCTCGGCGATGGTGACTCGTGATCCTCGAACGTACGAACTGAACCCTTTCGGCCGCCTCGCCGTCGCGCATGCGGCATCTTCGGTGGGCGACGCCTGTCTCACCGTGTCGTTGGCCGGATCCATCTTCTTCACCCAGAGCATCGGGGAATCGAGAACGCAGGTGCTCCTCTACCTGCTCTTGACCCTCGCTCCGTTCTCGGTCGTCGCGCCCGTGATCGGCCCGGCGTTGGACCGCAGCCGCGCGGGCCGCCGGACGTTGCTGGCCGTTGGCTGCTTCGGCCGCGCCCTGGTGTGCTTCCTCATGATCAGCCAACTCGACAGCATCCTGCTGTTCCCGTTGGCCTTCGTTGCCTTGGTGCTCTCCAAAGGCCACGCGGTGGCGAAGTCGTCGTTGGTGCCGACGGTGGTGGCCGATGAGGACGGTCTCGTCGAGGCCAACTCGCGACTTTCGCTGATCGCGGTCGTGGCGAGCGTCGCGGGTGGGCTGCCGGCCGCCGGCCTGGTTGCCGTCTTCGACGCCCGCTTCTCGCTGTTCCTCGCGTCGGCGTTCTTCGGTCTTGCCGGATTCCTTTCGATGCGGATTCAGGCCGCCGCTCGGCCCAATGCCCCCGAGACCGCGGAGGAGCGGGCCGAGATGGCCATCCCGAGCATCGTGTACGCCGGATCGGCCATGGGAATCCTCCGCGGCTGCGTCGGTTTCCTGACGTTCCTCTTGGCATTCCTGCTGAAGCAGCGGGGCGAGCCGGCGTGGGTGTTCGGCTTGGTCCTCGCGGCGAGCGCGGTCGGTGGCTTCGTGGGGGTCATGGTCACACCGAGACTGCGGCGGGTCCTGCGCGAGGAGTCCATCCTCGGTGCTGCGCTGTTGGTTCCGGCGGTGGTCGCGCTGCTGGCGGCCCGTGACGGCGGAACCCTGGGGGCAATCGGCATCGGATTTACCGTGGCCGCGGGAGCCGCCGCCGGCCGAATCGCGTTCGACAGCCTCGTGCATCGAGACGGTCCGGAGCATCTGCGCGGGCGTGCGTTCGCACGGTTCGAGACCCGCTTCCAACTGAGTTGGGTCGCCGGCGCGCTGATTCCGGTGGCGCTCCTCGGCGTCTTGGATCGTCGGCGTGGGTTCTTCGTGCTGGCGTTGGTGTTGTTCTTCGCCGGACTGTCCTACGTCGCGGGGTTGCGGTCCCGGGCCGAGCGGGATCGCACCGGGCGGAGTGGGTCGGGAAACTCCGAGCCGGATGGTCTCGCGGGCGACTAGAACCGTGCCGATGGCCATCAGCCTCCGCACGATCACCGACGTCGAGGTCGACGCCTTCGTCCGCGCCGCCGGCTACGGCTTCGCCGATCGGTGGGAACCGCCTGCTCCGGACGGGTGGCCCTACGCCGAGACCGACCGCGCGATCGTTGCCGTGGATGGTGACGACATGGTTGCGACGGGGCGCAACTACGGCCTCGAACTCACCCTGCCCGGCGGCGGGATCGTGGCGGCGGGTGGGGTGAGCGCGATCACGACCCGGCCGACGCATCGTCGCCAGGGCTTGCTCCGAGCAGTCATGCGCTGGCTCGTGAACGACAGTGTGGAACGCGGTGAGGTCGTTTCGATGCTGACCGCATCGGAGGGTGGGATCTACGGCCGGTTCGGGTACGGCATCGCCACTCGGATCTCGTCGGTCGCGGTCGAGCGGCACCTGACCACGTTGGTCCCACCGCCATCGACCACCGCGGTGCGGATGGTCGAGCCCGACGTCGGGATCACGATCGCGCGACCGTTGTTCGATCAGATTCGGCGAACCCGGGTTGGCGCGGTGTCGAGACCCGATGCCTGGTGGAGGGACGAGTGGGCACCGTCAATCGCGGTTGCCCCCCGGCGACGCTTCGACGTTGTCGTCGAGATTGACGGTCAGCCGGTCGGGTACGCGCTCTATGTGGTCACGGGCGAGTGGACGGGCGGCCATACCCAGAAGGTCGTTGACGTGCGCGACTTCATGGCGGCCTCGGATGATGCGGAACACGCCTTGTGGAATTACCTGCTCCACATCGATCAGACCGTGGCGATGCGATCCTGGAACACGCCGTCCGACTCGTCGTTGCCCTGGTTGCTCTCGGATCCGCGCCAGTGTCGGACCGAGGGTGTGCGTGACTTCCTCTGGTTGCGGCCGGTCGACACCCAGCGGCTCTTGGGGGAGCGTTCGTACGGGCATGACGGTGAACTCACGCTGGAAGTCACCGATCCGTTCCTCGGATTGGAGTCGACGATTGGTCGCTTCCGGGTCAGTTCGCGTGGCGGAGTGGCCGCCTGCGTTCGCACCGACGGGGAGCCGGATCTCACGATGGACGCAGCAACGTTGGGCGCGGTCGCGCTGGGCGGCGTCGCGCCGAGTGTGTTGGTCCGGGCCCGACGGATGACCGCGAGGGACGAGGCAAGTGTCGGTACTGCCGACGCGATGTTCCGCGCCGAGCGCGAGCCGTTCGCGTCGACCTGGTTTTAGCTCCAGCCGGAGCCGGCGCCTTTGACCATGCCGAACGGACCTGAGGGCCAGCGGTAGCAGTCCATCATCAGCTGGTCGACCTCGTCGGCGCTGGCAATGCCTTCGTTCACGACCTGCTGCGCTTCGGCGATCATGGCGAAGTAGATGCGGTTCGCGACGTACCCCCAGGCCATCGCCGTGTCTTGGACGACGACGGGATGCTTGCCGCAGCGGGCGGCGACCTCGCGAACGGTCTCGACCGTCGCGTCGCTCGTCGCCCGGGTCCGCACGATCTCCGCGAGCTTCATGACCGGCGCGGGCGACGCCCAGTGCCAGCCGCAGACGAGTTCGGGCCGGTTGGTCGCGGCGCCGATCGCCTGAATCGGAAATCCCGAGGAGTTCGAACACAGGATCGTGTGCTTCGGTGCGGCGGCGTCGAGGTCGCGGAAGACCCGGATCTTGAGGTCGAGCCGTTCGGGAACCGCCTCGACAACCAGGTCGGTGTCTGCGGCCCGGGTGAAGTCCTCGGTGAAGGACAATCGGGCTGCCGCGGCGTCGGCTTGGTCCCGCGTCAGCTTGCCGCGATCGACTCCGGAGTCGAGTCCGAATCGCCCGGTGGTCGCGTGTTCGTGGCCGGCGGTCAGCGCCGCCGGGTCGATGTCGTAGACGACGACGTCGTACCCGGCGGTTGCACACACCTGCGCGATCCCGCCACCCATGACGCCGGCGCCCAGCACTCCGATCGTTTCGATGGCCATGGGCGTGGTCCTCTCAGGATGTCGGGGACTGACCCGCGTCGGGTGGGTCGAGGTCGGGGAGATCGATACGGGCCAACCACAAGCCGGGGGCATCCAACTCGGTGGGAGTCGGCAGCAGTTCGGGACCTTCCCAGATCCGGTTGAGGCCGGCCATGCCCGTGCGTTCGACCACGCCGGCGCAGAAGGCCTGACCCCGCTCGTAATGGTCACGGTCCAACTCGACCCCGAGCATGCCTTCGACGAAGCGGCCGGCCTCGCCGCGTTCGACGTGGTGGCGGCGGAGCGCCTCGTGGATACGCGGGTACTCGTCGATCAGGTGGGAACCGATGCGCTCCGTGACCAGGTCGGCGTGACCTTCGAGCACCATCGTGAACTGCTGGTTCCGTTCGAGGATCGCTCGCTGGGCTTCACTGCGGAGCGCGCCGAGCAACACCTCCGGGCGTTGGGCCAGCTTGGACATGGCCTCGGCGTCGGTGGGGTCGACATCGCCGAACGCGGCATCGAACGCCCGCGGGTCGAGTTCGAAGGCACCGACGTACTCGTTGGCGATCGCGACCAGCCGATCCCGGACCCACGGTCGGCTGCGTTGGGCGGCCCGCACGGTCTCGGCGATGGCCACGGCGGTGCGGACATCACGCGGTTCGATGGACCAGTCGGTCGCGAACCGATCGATGTTCGGCGCGACGAAGGTGATGGTCGGCGCATCGACGGATGGCAACGGAAGGTCGAAGCTTCCCAATGCGTATTGCGCGAGGTAGCCGATCATCGATCCGGTCTGGGCGCCGAGAAGGAGTGGGCCGAGCATGCTCATCAGCCCGCGCATCCCGTCGGCCCCCATCGGCATACCCAGCATTCCGGCGGTGGCGGCCTCCACCTCGGAGTCGTCAGCGTCGGCGAGGTCGGCCGACATCGCGTCCTGCATCGTCACCGCAAGGGTCTCGAGCACCGGACGGAGTCCCTCGAGGTGGCGGCGGGCCCACGTGCGCCGATCCACGACCTCGACCGCAAGGGTGGCTACCTCGGCGAGCCCGGTTTCGGTGACGACGGGCCCGACGGCGGTGTGGGCGAGTTCGATGAGTTCGAGGCGCGTCGAGTCGGCGATGGTCTCGTCGGCTCCGTCTTCGAGTGCGACTTGCTCGGCGACCTGGCGGGCGATTTCCCAGTTCAACGGGCCCGGCGACTGCAGAATCCGCATGGCCTCGGCCATGTCGACCTGGGAGAGGTCGAAGGGCAATCCGAGCGCCCCGAACGGGTTCACCGGTTCGGATTCGTCTCCAGTTTGAGGATCGTCGGCCACGCGGTCAGTCTAGGGACGCTCATGACTGATTCTGCTGCCGCCCCCACCATCGCTGTGACCGGCGCTTCCGGTCTGATCGGATCACGTTTGGTCCCCGAGTTGGCCCGCTCGGGCGTGAGTCGCGTCGTGGGTCTGGATGTGCGCGATCCGGCGCGGGGCAGTGCCGGTTTCGAGCCCCACCTCGTTGATGTGGCCGGCCAGGAGATCGAATCTCTCCTCACGGGCGTCGATACCGTTGTGCATCTTGCCGCGGTGGTCGACCCGATCGTCGACGATGCGCTCATGGCGCGTGCGAACATCGAAGGGACCCGCCGGGTATTGGCCGCCGCGTCCAAGGTCGGGATCACGAAGTTCGTGCGGGTGTCGACCGCCGCCGTGTACGGCGCGTGGGCCACCAACCCGGTGCCACTCACCGAGGACTCGCCGTTGCGACCCAATCCCGGCTTTGCTCCCGCGGTCCATGCCGCGGAGGCTGAACGACTGATCTATGAGTGGCAACGCGATCATCCTGAGGTCACGGTCACGGTGTTGCGGGCCGCGCCGGTGTTGGGCGCAGGTGCCGACCACCTCTTCGCCCGGCTGTTCGCCGGTCATCGTCGGCTCCGTATTCGGCGCGAAGGCGCGCCAATCCAGGTCGTCCACGTGGATGACGTGGTGTCGGCGCTGTGCCTCGTTGTGAACGGCGATCATCCCGGGGTGTTCGATGTCGCCGCTCCGGGGTGGCTCGGTGCCGACGAGGTGCGCAGTCTCCTGCCCCGCAGCGGACTTCCTGCGATGCCCCTCGACGTCATGCGCCGTCTCCTCACTCGGAGTTGGCGCTCCGGGGTGGGCGACATTCCGCCGAGTGTGTTGCCCTACGTCCTGAACCCGTGGGTGATTGCCACCGATCGGCTCGAATCAATCGGATGGCGTGCCCAGCACACGAACGAAGAAACCCTGCTCGAGACGCACGAGGCCCTCGCATCCGACCGAGGGGTGGGACCAGAACTCGCGGTCGTCGCCGCCGGTGTCGCGGCCGCGGGGATCGCCGTCGGGGTCGCGGCCCGGCGCGCGCGCCGGTCGTGAAACGGCGCGACGTCGGTCGGAGTCAGTTGCCGTAACTCAAGACGAGCGTGCTCGACTCGGGCCCGTCCGGATCGCCGCTCGGCATGCCGAACGCCACGCAGGTACCGACCGGGCGACGGCGCCGACGGATCGCCCGGTTGCTGGCCAGTCCGGTGAGGTGGCGGGCGAACTGGAGCCCTTCGGCGACACTCGCGCTCGATCGCCCGGTCGGGCGGGCACCGAAGCGGTACGGGACCTCGGCGATGCTGGTCCAGTTGCCCCGAGCCAGGACCTCGACCAGCGGCTTGTTGCCCCGAGGGTCCAGCTCGACGCCTCGAAGAATGTCGAGGTGGATGCCGAACAGGCCGCTCCCGGGGTCGGTTGTCGCCCGCAACCGGGGGAGTGCGAGCCGGGTGACGTCACGAGACGCGGCCGACGCCATCCGTCGCCATGCACTGCCGAGTCCTGCACTTTCTCCGCCGGCGACGTAGCGAGTCCCGACGACGACATCGGCGATGCCATCGATCAGGACCCGCGCCATCGGGGCGAGAAGCTCGGGCGGGTGCTGGAGGTCTCCGCTGATGCAGAGCGCATGACTGCCGCGCGCGTCGGCGAAGCCCGCGCACAAGGCACCGGCGAGACCGCCCGCCCGAGTCCCGGGGCGGCGGTGAAGGAGTCGGACTGGTGATCCGACCCCTTCGTGAGCCGCAATCGCCTCGGGAGTTTCGTCGTCGGAGTCGTCGACGAAGAGAACTTCGTAGTGGTACCCGGTGGGACCCAGCGCCCGGCGGACGCGTTCGACGAGGACGTCGACGGTCTCGCGTTCGTGACGAGTGGGGATGATCACGGTGATATCGACCACCGGGGGACGGACGGTCGAAGGTGTCCGGACCGGGGTGATCGATCGGGTGCCGCTCGATCGCATCGTGATCGTCGGGTGTGCTGCGGCCACAGTTTCGTTCACCCGACATTTGTACCGTCCTCGGGTAACCAGCGGATGGCCGACGGCTTGCGGTTACCCGGCCGGGGGTCGAACCTTCAGCCTCGCTCCGCGGTGGCCGACGCCCGACCCCCCGTCACGCTCCGCGTCACCCGATACAGCGAGAGGGTCTGCGCACCAGTGCGGAAATCGCGCACGAACCGGCCGATCGCGATCCGGCGACGGTTCCCGGTACCGCGAACGGGGTAGTTGCGGGCGAGCACATCGGAGGGTCCGTTGCTGATGAGGAGATATCGCACCCTGAACGTCGCCGGATCGGCGACGTCACGTTCGAAGTCCGAGTCCGACGGAATGACGAACTGATGGGGTCGATCCGATTTGAGCACCATCGGGAACGTGTACTGGACGTCGGTCAGGACGCTGCCGTCCGGGAGCTTGCGATCGGAGAAGTACTGCGCGGCCTTGTCGTACCCGTCGAGCCAACCCGGCGAATACGCCGAGGGTGCCGAGTCCGCCCAGCCGTAGCCGGGCAGGAGGTGTACCAACGCGGCCTCTTCCCGGCCCCACCGCGAGTTGGCCATGCCGCTCACGGATCGGGGGATCGCCACCGCGCATCCCGCGATCACCGCGATGCCGATGATGATCGGGGCCCTGCGTCGAGCGCGCGAGCGGTTCGAGACGGTTCGAGACGGTTCGGTCGTACCGAGGCGCGGGGCAACCAGGACGGCAGCACTCAGGATCGTCAACGGAATCACGGTGATCGCGAACCGCAGCCACCCGAAGGTCGAGCCGTTGGTGAAGAGCGCCACCTGCGCCGCGACGACCGCACCGAAGGTCGCCACCGGCGCCAAGATGCGGGCATCGCGCCGGCGCGCACTCACGAGGATCGCGCCGAGCACGATGACGCTCCAGAACGGTTCGAGGAGCAAGAGCTGTCCGAGGTTGTAGCCCAGACGGTCGATCGCCTCGTATCCACCGACCACGCTGGCGATTCCGCCCTGTGCAGCCGTCACTTGCTCAGCGTTCACCGAGAGATACGAGGTCGCGGTGCCCATGATCAGCAACCCAGCCCCGGCCCAGCAGACGATACTGAAGCCCAGGGGCAGGCCGGCCAAGGTCGCGTCGAGGAACGCGCTCCACCGTCGGTGTACCCGATCGCCAGTCGTGCTCCGGTAGGTCATCACGAGGATCAGCACGAGGGTCAAGCCGCCGGCTGCCAGGAACTCCTGCCGGCTGAGGTAACCCAGGCCCAGGGCCAGACCGATCATCATCAGGGATCGCAGATCGCGTCGGGCGATCCAGCGCAGGAGTCCGAGGCAGGCCAGTGCGAGGAAGAACAACAGTGGCGCTTCGCTGTCGCCGTTGGCGCCGTAGAGCAGGATCATCGGGTGGAGCGCAAAGAGCGCGGTCAACGACCACGACATGACCCGCGCGAGGTCGAGTTCATCGAAGATGCGCCGCATGACGACAACGCTGCCGGCCATGAACGCGGCCGAGACGATGTTCCCGGCGAAGGCCTGGGCCTTGAGGTCGGGCCACCACTGGCTCAGTCCGAGGAGCGGGATCGTCGCCAACGACGGCAGTGGGTTCCAGACGAAGCCGATGGCGGCCAAGTGCGGGTCGCGACTGAAGATCACGTAGGAGCCGTTCGCGACCCGCGCCATGGCGTCGCCGACGATTGCATGATGGGTAATGGCGAGCTGCCACCCGGCAATGAAGTAGATCGAGAACGCAAGCGAGAACTCGAGGATCCCGCGGTTTCGTGCTCGGCCGGGTGGGTGCGATACCGCAACTGCGGATGATGCCGACGGTGGCGCGTCGGCGACGGCTACCACGGGCGGATCATCCAGGTGCGAGGGCGAACCGTCGGAGTCCGAGGCCGATGAGGAACAGGAGCGCGCCGATGATCAATGTGGTGGGGAGGTGGAGCGCGGTCCCGGTGAAGGCCAGTACCAATCCGTCGCCGCCGCCTCCGCTGTTCGAAGCGTCCGCCCCCAAGACCGACACCGAACTCGTGGTCGAGGTCGTGTCGCCCGGGCTCGTGGAACTCGTCGTCGAGCTGCCGTCGGTGGTGGTGCTGGTGGTCGATGTCGAGCTGGACGTCGAACTCGTGCTGCTCGTCGAACTGGTCGTGGTGCTCGTGGTCGAGGTCGACGAAGTCGTCGTGGCCGCGGTCGAGAAACTGAGGGAGCCGATGGCGCCGGTGGTGATGTCGTTCGGGTTGTCGGCCACGCGAATGGTGCAGGCGTTCTGAACGTCGCAGGCAAAGAGCTTGCTCGGGCCTTCGCCGGCGAAGACCGTGAAGGTGTCGGACCCGGCGCCAGCGCTGTTGGAGTCGGACACCGTGACCGTGAGGAAATCGCAATCAGTCACGGGCTTGACCGGGGCGGCGTTGCACTGCTCGATGATCGGGCTGAAGTTCGGTGTGAGTCCGGTCCAGGACACGGTGACGACTGCGCCATCGGTCAGGCCCGAGTTCGGATTGGCCGACGCCGAGCCGGCCGCACCGCCGACCTGGACGAAGAAGATGCTGGACACGAACATCGCGGCACCGATGGCGCACACCACGGCCGCCAGACGACTCCAACGCCGGCGGGCGGCGACGGAGCGGCGCGCGCGGCGCGTTGCTCGGCTGGTGGCAGGGTGCATGATTCGGGGGCTCACGAGGTTTGGTCTCCCAGCGACGCTGTGATTCGACGTGATCCGCGCACGCCGACCCAAGGTGTCGGTGCGGCGGATTTGGTGGCGCCAGGGTGACGGGCCCCGTGCCGGGGGGTCAAGGCGCAGCGGCGTTGTCCGGCGACTGTTTGCTTCCTCGTTGCTCGCTGGTCATCCAGGTGTGGTTTGGGGAAAGACGTTGCCCAGTGTTCGCCCGTTCTTCACCCGCCTGAGCCTGACACCAACGGCCGGAGTCGCCAATCTCGTAACCGAGGAGGCGATCCATGGCGATGCCCGCCACGAACATGATGACGGTGGAGGAACGACCGCGGTCGTTCGGCGCGTCGCGTACCCGGGGCGACGCGGTCTTCCGGGGCTTGACCAGCTCGGCCGGGGTCTTCGTCTTCATCCTCATCGGCTCGATCGCGGCGTTCCTGATCATCAACGGTTGGCCGGCAATCTCGAGCGTCGGACTCGGGAACTTCCTGACCAGCACCAAATGGCAACCCGTCGGGCTCAAGCCGAGCTATGGCGTCGCCGGTCTTCTGTACGACACGATCTTGGTGTCGGGGATCGCGCTCGTGGCCGCGGTGCCGGTCTCGGTCGGGACCGCGGTCCTCATCAACGAGTACGCGCCCAAGCGGTTGCGATCGACCTTGACGGGTCTGGTCGATCTTCTCGCGGCGTTTCCGAGCATCATCTTCGGCCTCTGGGGACTCTTCTACGTGATGCCCAACGCCAACGGAGTCGCGGGTTGGCTCAGCCGCCACCTCGGCTGGATCCCGTTGTTCCAAGCCGACGGTGGGCTCTATACCAACTCGATCTTCATGGCCGCCATCGTGCTGTCGATCATGATCGTTCCCATCACGACGTCGATCGTTCGTGAAGTCATCGCCCAGGTCCCACGGGATCAGTGCGAGGCAGCACTCGGCCTGGGTGGAACTCGATGGGGCATGGTGCGCCGGGTCATTCTGCCGTTCGGCCGCAGCGGAATCATCGGCGGCGCCATGCTCGGACTGGGTCGGGCCCTCGGAGAAACCGTCGCCATCGCCCTGATCCTCTCGCCGCTGTTCAAGATCCAGGCGAGCATCATCAAGCCGGGTGGCTCGACCGTTGCGAGCACCATCTTCAACGAGTTCAACGAAGCCGACCTGGCTCATCGCCAGGCGCTCATGGCCATCGGACTGGCGCTGTTCGTCCTCACCCTCGTCGTCAACTCGATCGCACGACTCGCGGTGTCGCGCAGCAAGGGTGCGGGAGCGTCGTCTCGATGACCGACACTGCGCTCTACCCCGCCGAGTCGCCGTCGCTGGCATCGCCGATGCCCGACGAGCCGCGGGTGATCGCGCGCTTCGGCCGGATCGACGTCGCCGAGATCATTGGGTCGGCTATTTCCGCGGCCGCGCTGACGTGGTTGCTCTTCAGTGCGGTCGCGTGGAACGGGGCGTTCGGCGCGCTGTTGATCTGGTACGCCACGTTCATCGTGATGTACCGAACAGTGGCCCGGGCGGTTCATGGTCGGCTGGTTGCGACCGATCGCGTGATGACGGTCGTCCTGACGACGTGTGCCGCGTTGGCCTTTGTTCCGCTGGTGATGATCATCATCTTCGTGGTGTCGAAGGGGTTGAAGTACCTCACGGCGAGCTTCTTCACCGACACGCTCGAGGCGGTGGGCCCCCAGGACTCCGGCGGTGGCGCTTTCCACTCGATCGTCGGGACCCTGCAGCAGGTCGGTCTCGCCGCGGCGGTCGCGATCCCCTTGGCGATCCTGACTGCGGTCTACCTCAATGAGGTCAAGGGGCGGATGTCGCGCGGGGTGCGATTCGTCATCGACTCGATGAGCGGACTTCCCTCGATCGTCGCCGGTTTGTTCGTCTACTCGTTCTGGGTCGTGGAACTCGGCAAGGGTTTCTCCGGCTTCGCGGGATCGATGGCGCTCATCGTGCTGTTCATCCCGACGGTGACTCGGGCATCGGAGGAGATGCTGCGCATCGTCCCCGACAGCCTCCGCGAGGCATCCCTTGCATTGGGTGCGCCCCAATGGAAGACCGTCTTGCGCGTCGTACTGCCGAACGCTCGCAGTGGCTTGATCTCCGCCGCCATTCTCGGGACGGCTCGGGCCATCGGCGAGACCGCGCCCATGGTGTTGACGGTCCTCGGTTCGTCATCGCTGAACTGGAACGTCTTCGAGGCGAACCAGGACGACTTGCCGCTCTTCATCCTGAAGTTGATCCGTAGTCCGAACGAGACCCAGATCGCTCGAGCCTGGACAGGCGCGCTGGTGCTCGTGACCCTTGTCCTGTTCCTCTTCACCCTGGCGCGCATCCTCGGCCGGGACCGACGAAAGGCCACCCGTTGAACCTGGATGTCGCAGCCACCGGTTCGATCACCGTTCCCGCGATCGATCTCCGTACGACCGACGATGTGTTCGCCCGCGAGACCGCCGACGCTCGGGCGGCCGTCACGCCGCGGCCGGGCTCGACGCTCATCGCCGATTCCGTCAGTGCCTGGTTCGGTCAACGGAAGGTCTTGGAGCAGGTGTCGCTCGCGATGCGACCGAACGAGGTCACCGCGCTGATCGGACCTTCGGGCTGTGGCAAATCGACGTTCCTGCGCATCCTGAACCGCATGCACGAACTGGTTCCGAGTGCGGGCTTGGCGGGCCAGGTGCTCCTCGATGGGGTCGACATCTACGGATCACAGATGCGAGTCACCGAGACCCGGCTCAAGATCGGGATGGTGTTCCAGAAGCCCAATCCGTTCCCGACGATGACGATCGAGGAGAACGTGCTGTCGGGACTGAAGCTCTCGGGTTCCAAGCCGACGATGGACAAGCGCCAGCTCGTCGAGTCGTGCCTCCGGCGGGCCGGTCTCTGGGAAGAGGTCAAGACTCGACTCGACGCACTCGGTGGCGCGTTGTCGGGTGGTCAGCAGCAACGACTGTGCATTGCTCGGGCCTTGGCCGTCACGCCTGACGTGCTCCTCATGGACGAGCCGTGTTCCGCGCTCGACCCGATGTCTACCCGGATCATCGAAGAAACCATGCGCGAACTCGTGCAGCAGGTGACGATCGTCATCGTGACCCACAACATGCAACAGGCTGCTCGCGTGTCGGACCAATGCGCGTTCTTTCTCGTCGAGGAGATGGAACAGCCGGGTCGAGTCGTCGAGGCCGGGACCACCTCGCAGATGTTCAGTGCGCCGGGCGACCCGCGTACGTCGGACTACATCCAGGGACGGTTCGGCTGATTCGGCGGAGGTGGCCCGCTCATTTCCAGAGTTCTCTGGGGGTTCAGACGGAGTTCAGATCGACCCTCGGAGCCGTTCAACTCGTATCGGTACTTTCTGCAGCTTCAGAGTGCTTGGGAGGCAACTATGCGTCGCACCGCTGGTGTCGTCGTGCTGTACGCGCTGGGAATCATGATGATCGCGGTGGGGACGATGCCTGCGATTGCGGGCGCCGATCCCGTCGCGCCGAACCCGGACGCGGCGCCGACCCAAGCCGTGGCCGACCCCGCGACCGAAGCGACCGAATCGACCCCGACCGGTGGATTCTCGGCCGATGGCAGTGCCGCGCTTGCAGTCGCGACCACGACCACCACGCGCGCCGTCCTCCAGCAGACCACGGCGATCGCGCGGGCGGCGGTCGAGGCGGCGGCGTTCGGCTGTCCCGGTGCGGGCGCCTCGCCCGCGGTCGGTTCGGGCGCGTCCTTCCCGCAGATCGTCATCGACCAATGGCGAGCCGACGTCAACAAGTTGTGCGGACTGCGCCTCGACTTCCAGCCGAACGGATCGACTGCCGGGCGCACGAACTTCATCAACAATGCGGTCGACTTCGGTGTCTCCGACATCCAGTTCAGTAAGAGCGAACTCCAAGGCCTGAAGCGAGCGTTCGTCTACGTGCCGATTACCGCTGGTGGTCTCGGCATGATGTACAACCTCAAGGACGCGGCGGGTCGGCGCATCACCGACTTGCGACTCTCGCCCAACACCGCGTGCAAGATCTTTACCGGTCAGATCACGTCGTGGAACGACCCGCAGATCACTGCCGACAACAACGGCCGAGTTCTCAAGAACTCGCCGGTTCGACCGGTCGTGCGTTCCGACGGTTCGGGGACCTCGTACTTCTTCAGTCAGTACTGCATCGATCTCGTTCCGGACGTCTGGAAGAAGTTCGCAGCCGAACAGGGCATCGCCAATGAGCCGACATCGTTCTGGCCGCAAAACTTCGGCGAAGCTCGTGGCGCGAATGGTTCTGACGGGTGCGCCAACCTGGTGGCCAACCCGGTCACGGGCGACAGTTCCATTACGTCGGTGGAGGCCGGTTTCGCGCAGCAACGGGGCATTCCCAACGCGTACATGAAGAACAACAGCGGCGCGTACGTCCAACCCACCTTCCAGGCGGTGACCGCCGCATTGGGCTTTGCCAGCGCCAACGCGGACGGCACCCAGAAGCTCAACTTCCGGGCGCCCGGCGCCACGCTGTACAACCCTTCGTCCTACAGCTACCTGATCGCTCCGACGACGGGTTTTTCGGCGGCGAAGGGCAAGACCATTGCTGCCTACATCCAGTACTCGGTGCTCGATGGGCAGAAGAAGGCCAACTCCCTCGGATACGCGGCGTTGCCGACCAACTTGGTGGCGCTCGCGCTCAACGCGGCCGAGAAGATCCCGGGCGCGCCACCGCGACCCCAAGGTGCGCCGCCACCGAACGCCGCGATCACGGTCGGCGCGACCGTGGCGGGCAACAGCGTGAAGCGACCGACGACCCAGGTTCGGGGCGCGCAGGTGTCCAACCCGTCCGGGGACGGTGCTGTCGCCGCCGCGACCCCCGGTCCGCTCGGTCGGACGGGCTCGGAAGTCGTCCAGTTGATTCCCGTCGGGGTCGCGTTGATCGGCTTCGGCGAATGGTTCCGGCGTCGGACACTCCGGAAGAGCAGGGCGTCGTGAGGAGGGCATCAGTGCGCCGGGTCTTGGTGGCGGGTTTCGTGGCATCGGCCGTTGCCGCGTTCTCAGGGAGTGCCGGCGCGGGCACGGCGATCAAAGGTGCCGGTGCCGACTCCGTGGATCCGCTGATGGGGATCTGGCAGAAGGCCGTCACTGCCGCGCCGCTCTCGACACCGGTCGACTATTCGGCCGACGGGTCGGCCGCCGGCCGGGCCGAGTTCATCAACGGCGGCGCGAACTTCGCGGTGACCGGTCTCCCGTTCACCGCCGCCGAACAGGCGAAGCTGACGGAGGCGAAGAAGACCTTTGTCTACGTTCCGCTCGCCGGAGGGTCGCTGGTCTTTCTGTACCACCTCTTCACGCCGCAAGGTGAGTCGATCAAGGGGTTGCAGCTTTCCGGTCCGACGCTGACGAAGATGTTCACCGGGGTGATCACGGATTGGAACGATGCCGCGATCGCGGCCGAGAATCCAGGGGTCGAACTTCCCGCGAAGAAGGTCATTCCGACGGTGCGCGGTCAGGCCGGTGGCGCGACCTACGCCGCGACCTCCTACTTCCGATACTCGGCGCCGGCCGTGTGGAAGGCCTTCATGGAAGACCCCCAACGCGGATTTCCCGATGAGCCGCGCGAACTCTTTCCGTTCTTCGCGGGCGCCGATTCTCGGACGTCGTCGTTTGCGGTTGCCGACATCGTCGGTTCCAACGAGAGCAGCAATGGCCGGATCGCCTACGTCGACGCGGCGTGGGCGAAAGGCGCCCTCGCGAATGGGGCCGACGTGATGAAGATCAAGAACGCGGCCGGTGTGTACGTCGCGCCAAGCCCGGCGAGCACGCAGAAGACCCTCGACGCCGCAAAGCTCGATGACAAGAACCTGCTGACCATTGACTACGGCGTCACCGACCCCGGGGCGTACCCCCTCGCGACGATCAACTACATGGTGGTACCGACATCGGGCACGACTCCCGATGTCGCATCCAGTCTTGCAACCTTGGCCAAGTACGCAGTGGGAACCGGCCAGGCCGCGGCGACGACGGTTGGCGCTCCGGTGTTGCCGGCGCCGGTGGTGGCCAGGAGCCAGAGCGTGCTGGCCGCGACCTTCCCGGCGGACTCGACCTCGACGACGTCCACGACGGCTCCGGCCGGCGGTTCCACGGATGTGTCCGGAGCAGAGCTCAGCAATGGATTCGATAGCGGATCGCAACTCGCGTTCACCGGTGGGCCGGAACTCGGACTCTGGTTGGGGAGCGGGTTCGGACTCGTCGCGGCGGGATCGTGGGTTCGCCGACGCGTGCGCCGGTGAACGGTCCCGTGGTTCCGGATGGGTTCGCGGGTGGAGAGCCGCCAGCACCGGTCGACCAGCAGACGCTGGCCGAAGCGGCGATCGGGCGGGCGTTGCTCATGGTGCAACGGATGGAGGAGGACGCGCGTCGGCGCGCCGATACCGAGATCCACAACGCCCGGGCGGAGGCGCGCCGCGATGCTGAGGCGCTGATCGAGCAGGCGACGGCTCGCGCGAATGAAGTCGCCGAGCTGACGCGCCGAGCCGTCGCTCAGGTGCTGGCCGAGGAACATGCCGAACTGCTGACCGGCCTCGCCGAGCTGACTGCACTCGAGCAGCGGCTGCGAACACGAGTGCAGGGAACGTCGGCTCGCGTCGACGCCGTGATGCGCGACCCGCACGACGCGGCGCCGCCGGCGGCGGACGTCGCGAACGTGCCGACCGCGCCGACCATGCCGACCGTGCCGACCGTGCCGACGCCATCTGTACCGCTGGTGGTACCCGTGTCACCCGGACCGGAGGCGCCTCCGGAGGCTGCGGTCGATTGGGACTCGCCGGTTCTCGGCCCGGACGATGCCTTCTTCGCCGACCTGCGGACCGCGGTCGGAACGTCGTCGATCGCCGGCCGAGGGGCAGAGGCAGTTCCCGGGCCTCCGCCCGTCCCGCCGCCGGTACCGCCCGTCCCGCCGACGCCGGCCGCACCGGCTCAGTCGGCACCGGATCAGCGTGCAGCCATGGCGACCGCGGCGGTGGCGGCGACGACCGCGGCGGCACTTGCGACGCCCGGGGGTGCGCCGACCTCCAGCCCGATGATGGGCTCGGGTGGCGGCATCGGAACGGCCGTCGCGACGGCCCCGATGCCGATGGCGCCGCCGTCGATGTTCGACGCCACGCCGGTCGCGCCGTTCTTGCACGTTGTCCCCCCGGACAGTCGGGGAGTGGCCGATCCCACGTCGGTGCCGATTCCGGTGCCAGTGACCCCGTCGCTTGAGGAAGCGCCCACCAGCCGGAGAGCGCGCGCCAGCGCGCGCCGCAGCCGGTGGGCGATGGTCGGGACCGGGTTGCGCAATCTCGGAATACTGCTGTTGCTGTTCGTGGCCTTCCAGCTGTGGGGGACCTCCGCGCTCCAGGGCCGCGACCAGGCGAAGTTGCGAAGTCAGTTCCAGCTCGCGATCGCGACCCAAACTGCGCCGAGCAACATCGCCGACGATGGGTCCGACCCGTCGACGGTCACGACACCGACGACCGCCGTGGCGCCCCCGGCCGCGCCCAGCGGTGAGGCCGTCGCGGTCATCAAGATTCCGAGGATCGGTTTAGAACAGGCCGTGGTCGAGGGCACCAGCGTGAGCGATCTCCGGAAGGGGCCCGGCCACTACCGCAACACGCCGATGCCGGGACAGCCGGGCAACGCGGCCGTCGCCGGTCACCGCACGACCTACGGTGCGCCGTTCAATCGGTTGGACGAGCTGGCCCCGGGTGATCCGATTCTGGTCACCACCTTGCAAGGTGACTTCAAGTACGTCGTGAGTGAGGCTCCGGTGGCGGTCAGCCCCTCGAAGAACGATGTCTTGTTCAACAAGGGCGACAATCGACTGACGCTCACGACCTGCCATCCGAAGTACAGCGCCGCGAAGCGCCTGATCGTCGTGGCCAAGCTGTCCCCGCGCGACGAGCCGGCGGCGGCACCGAAGGTCAAGCCGAAGACGCCGGCGACGGGGACGAAGGCAGCAGCGGACGCGAGCACGAGCGGCGATGCCGGGGCGCTGCTTCCCGTCCTGTTCTGGGCGGCGTTGGTACTCGGCGCCTACCTCGCCACGGTGTGGCTGAGCCGGCGGTGGGTCCGGCGGGCCGCGTTCGTGGTGGGGATCCCGGTGGTCCTGGCCTTGTTGTTCCCGCTCTTCGAACAGCTGAGCAGGCTGCTCCCGGCGAACTACTGATGATGAACCGCCCCGGTCTGCGCGCGCTCGTCGGTGGGGGGCTCGCCCTGGCGTTGGCAGTCGCGGTTCCGGGCACGAGCGCGGCGACTCCGACGGATGACTTGGTGCGTCGCGCCACCGTGATTCGCGACGCGCTGGTCGAGAACGGCTCGACGATCGGCGCGCTCTCCGAGCAGTACAACGGCGCGCGGCTCCGGCGCGAGCTGGCGTTGCAGCAGATCAGCGTGGGGGAGACGCTCCTCGGACAGTCGATGGAGCGTCGATCGGAGCTGAGCACTCAGCTTCGCCGCCGCGCGGCCGTGTTGTACCGCAGCACCGGTCACACGATGCCGCCGGTCCCGTTGGGTCGACCGACGGCAACCAGCGATCGTCGGCGGGTTTACACCCAGGTGGTCGCTCGGAAAGATCAAGACCTCGTCCACCAGCTGAGTCGGGTCGAAGCGCAACTCCGAGCGCGCGCTCGGAAGCTCGATGCCTTTCGGGCGGAAGTCGAAAAAGAGACGATCGTTCTCACGGTCGCGAAGTCACGCGCCGTCGAACTCGAGGCTCGTCAACGAGCGTTGCTGGCGAGTGCGCAGGGTCAACTCGGCGCGGTTCTCCGTTTGCGGCTCGCGTCCGACGACCCGGGGGCGTGGGCATTGCAGGATCGGATCCGGCTGCTTGGTACCGCGGCAGTGCCCGGTGCACCCAGCCCGGGTGCGTCGCTCGCGGTGTCGTTTGCCATTGCCCAGCTCGGGAAGCCCTACGTCTTCGCGGCGGCCGGTCCCGACACCTTCGATTGTTCGGGACTCACGATGATGGCGTGGCGCCAGGCCCGGGTGTCGATGGCGCACTTCGCGGCGACGCAATTTGAACAGTTTCCGCGGGTCTCCCTCGATGCGCTCCAACCTGGCGACCTCGTGTTCTTCTACCCCACGATTCACCACGTCGGGATCTACATCGGGAATGGCATGATGATTCACGCCCCGCGCACCGGCGATGTCGTCCGAGTGGCGTCGATCAATCGGCCGTCACTCATCGGTGCCGTTCGCCCGTCATGAACTGGGCGATCGGGAAACTGATCCTGCAGGGCCTCGCCCTGTGTGGTGCGCTCGGTGTCGCGTCGGTCACGGTCTTCGGAGCCGACTCGGCCCCGAAGGCGCAACGCGTTCCGATCACGACCACCAGTTCGACGGCCGCCCGTACTCGC
Source organism: Acidimicrobiia bacterium (assembly GCA_031362155.1). Classification (GTDB taxonomy): domain Bacteria; phylum Actinomycetota; class Acidimicrobiia; order IMCC26256; family JAENVU01; genus JAENVU01. The sequence continues at coordinate 47,555 of JANLRZ010000028.1, forward strand.
ACGGAACCGACGACGACGACGCTCGCGGAGGCGGTGCCGGTCGATGGCGCGGGATCCGGCTCGGGAGCCGGATACTCGGATGGGACCTCGTCAGGTCCTTCTGGCGACGGATTCGACGGGGATGGGCAAGGGTCCATCGGTGGCGGTGCGGCTCCGCTCCTGACGACGTCGACGACTGCCGGGGCCGGGCCACCGCCGACGGTGGCGGAATCAGCGGTGCCGCTCGCGTTGCCGATCTCGGCGGCCGGCGTGATTGCCGGGGGGATCGGCGTGGCCGCGTGGGTTCGCCGACGCGCCCGAGAGCCGGGTCAACCATGACGACCGCGCAACTGGTGCCGACTCGCCGTGAACGCCGCGCCGTCGCGGCCAGTCGCGCCGGCTGGTTCGGACGCAGCCCGCGCATTCGATGGCGAGAGGAGTACCTCACCGCCGTACGAATCGCGTTGGTGCTCACCGTCGTCGGCGTCGCCTATCACTACTCCCTCCAGACGTTGATTCGCAGCGTCCAAGTCGACACGCCGCTCGCGTATCTCGGGTTGGTGCCCTTCATCGCGCTGATGCTCGCGCTCGCCCGCCGGACGCCGGCGGCGCACGAGCCGTCGATTCACGATCGTCAGATCGACTACATCATCGGGTTGCCCTTGCTCGCAACCGCGGTCGCGATCAATCTGCTTCTTCCCATCCGGCTGTCGACGATGTTCTGGGTATGGCGAGTGGATCTGGTTTCACTGCCACTCTTCGTTGCCGGCGCGATTGCGATCGTGTTCGGGGTTCGGACCCTGTGGCGGCAGAGGGTACCGGTCGGGTTCCTGTTGTTTGCCTGGCCGTTTCCCTACACGATCGTCCTGTTGCGGTGGCTCGACACCTTCACCAACGTGACGTTGGTGGGTGTGAATGCGGGGCTCGACATCCTCAACATCGCGCATGCCATTCCCGGGACTGACGGTTCGCTGTTCGCAGTCGGTTCGGGCCCGGAACGATTTCAGCTGAGCGTTGCGTCGGCGTGCTCGGGCGTGAACGGCATGGTCGGCTTTGTGCTGGTCAGCGTCGCCTTTACCTCGTTGGTGGTCGGAAGTCGGTGGAGGAAGCTCGCGTGGCTGGTCGCCGGCCTGGTCTGCATCTGGCTGATGAACGTCGGACGCATCCTGTTGATCTTCTTTGCAGGAAATCTGTGGGGCGAGTCCGTGGCGATCGACGGCCTCCATCCGTATCTCGGGTTGGTCACGTTCAACGTTGGTGTCATCGCGATGGTGCTGGCGATGGGTCGGTTCGGCTTGTCGTTTCGTGAGCTGGGCCATCGACGCTCGCCGAGCGATGCCCCGGTTCCCGTCCGGCGCCGCGCCGTACCCCGGGCCCGTCTCGCCCTGGTCACCGTGGTGGCCTTCGGTCTCGTTCTCGGGTTCGTGAATGCGGGGTTTCGTTCCTACGACCTCGTCGCCGGTGATCTCGGGAGCCCCAAGTTGGTGACGTTTCTCGGCCATCCGGCCCCGGTCGAAGGCTGGTTGTCCACGAAGGTCGCAGAGTATTCGTGGGCTCGTCGCTTCTTCGGAGACACGTCGCAGTGGTTCCGCTACTCGTACAGCTGGACGGGGTCGAAAGCTTCAGAGTTTCGATCCGGTACGCCGGTGATCGCCGACGTGATCTCCACCGACGACTTGAGTTCGTTCTCGACCTATGGCATCGAGGCGTGTTACACGTTCCACGGCTTCGGCTTGCAGGACTCGCGTACCGTCGACCTCGGCGGCGGGGTGGTCGGCAATGTGTTGAGTTACTGGAACTCGTCGACGCGCTCGGACTGGACGAACGTCTACTGGTACTGGCCGGTCAAGGGGCGCGACGGTACGCGGTTCGAACGCGTGAATCTGATGCTGACCGACTCCAGCGACGCCCGTGCTCGGGTGGTCGCACCCGATCCGTCCTTCTCGCGCGCGCTCGGGATCCAGCTCGACGATGCATCGCGCGATCAGACCCGATCCGGCGTCGCCCGGCGACGCATGAAGGACACGCAGACCTTCCTCGTGTCCTACGCCCATCACCTCGTCGAGCGTCAAGCCCGCGACTCGCGCAAGGGGTTGGCGGAACCGGCGGCGGCGTGGGCAGGGAGCTGACATGCGGGTACAGATGGTGGAGGCCGAGGACGCCCGGGCCCGGCTCGAATGGGCGGCGTTCGGCCTCGCGCGCCGGCATCCGGAGCTCTCCGCATCCCGCCCGCTCGATCGGCGTCAGCGCTACGGAATGATCATCGCTCTGGTCGTTGCCGTCGTGATGCTCATCGCGTTTCCGGTGTTCGCCCTGACGGTCTTGGTCGCGATTGCGACCGGTCTCTATCTGCTGAGTGTCCTGTACCGCGTGCTGCTGTTCCATCGGTCGATCCGCAGCCGGTCGGTCGTCAACGTCGACGATGACGAAGCCCGCGCGCTGCCGGCCGAGGGGCTGCCCGTCTACACCGTCCTCGTTCCGGCGTACCGCGAGCCCGAGGTCGTGGGCAGTCTGCTCGTCTCGCTGGGCCGACTCGAGTACCCAGCGGACCACCTCGACGTCAAGTTGCTCCTCGAGGCCGATGACACCGAGACGCTCGATGCGGTCGCGGATCTGGGTGACGTCTCGCTCTTCGAGGTGGTCCTCGTCCCGCCGGGGGAGCCCCGTACCAAGCCCAAGGCACTCAACTACGGATTGACCCTGGCGCGGGGTGAGTTCGTCACGATCTTCGACGCCGAGGACGATCCGGACCCCTTGCAACTCCGCCGGGCAGTTGCCGCCTTTCGCCGACACGGTTCCGAGGTCGCGTGTTTCCAAGCCAAGCTGTCGTACGCCAACGCCGGGCAGAACATCATCACGAAGTGGTTCACCGCGGAGTACGCCATGTGGTTCACGCTGCTGCTGCCCGGACTCTCCGACCTCGGTGCCCCGATCCCACTGGGTGGGACGTCGAATCACTTTCGCCGGACTGCTCTCGATGCACTCTGGGGCTGGGACCCGTACAACGTGACCGAGGATGCAGACCTCGGTATCCGGCTTGCTCGGGCCGGCTACGGAGTGAGGGTCCTGAACTCGGTCACGCTCGAAGAGGCCAACAGCGACTTCGTGAACTGGGCGAAGCAACGATCCCGTTGGTACAAGGGGTACTTCCAGACGTGGTTGGTTCACAGCCGCCAGCCGGTGGTAGCGGCGCGAGAACTCGGGCTTCCCGCGTACGTGCAGATGCACCTCTTCGTCGGGGGTACGCCGCTCCTGGCGCTACTCAACCCGCTGTTCTGGGGCATGACCGCGGTGTGGTTCATCGGCCAGCCGGCGGTCATCAAGGACGTCTTTCCGGCCCCCGTGTATTACGCCGGCGTCCTGTGTTGGGCGCTGGGCAACTTCGTCGTGATCTACATGATGGTGGTGAGCGCTCGTATCTCTCGGCGGCCCGAACTCCTGATCACGGCGCTGGTCGCTCCCGTGTACTGGATCATGATGTCGATCGCCGCGGTGAAAGCGGCAGTGCAGCTCGTTATTGCGCCGTCCTTTTGGGAGAAGACCACCCACGGTCTCGGGTAGGCCGCGACCGGCCGTCAGGCCCGGCCGGGCGCCCGATGGTCCAACAGGTGGCGCGCGGGCGTCGGACATGACGCGTGTACGAACACTGGGTGGAGCCTTCCCCGCAGACCTTGATGTGGATCCCGACCGTCCCCATATTGGCGGAGACAGCGATCGCACACTTATCAAATGGGAGGCAACATGCGTCGCACGATGGCCGTTCTGGCCACAGTGGCACTCTCGGGCGCGGCACTCTTTGCCGCGGCCGGCCCGGCCAGCGCGTTGGGCACCGTCAACGTGACTCCGGGAACGAACCTGGCGGGCGATACCGTCGTCACGGTGTCGTGGACGGGGTTGACTCCGTTCGGCACCCCCTCGATCGTCCAGTGCAAGAACTCACCGAGCACCGGCGCGGGCGGAGCGGACTGTGAGTTCCTCACCTTGCAGGTCGCGGGTGACGCCAGCAACGCATCAGGTGCAGGCTCGGACACGTTCGTCGTGCGCGACTCGGCCGGCTTGCTCGCCCTCAACTCCCGCACGGCCGTCCGTTGCGACACCAGCACCTCGGGCTCCATTGCGGTGCTCGACAACCCGAACGACTTGAACTCGGGCTCGACGAAGACCATCAGCTGCATCGGATCGGTTCCCGTCGCGCCGACGACGCACGACTTGGTCAGCTGCACCGGTTCGAGCCTCATTGCGAAGCTCAGCCCGGCGCTGGGTTCGGGCTCGGCGAAGTACACCAAGCTCGCGGCCTCGGATTCCCTGGGTGACAAGACCGAGTTCGGTACGAACGCCGTCATCCCGGCGGACGCGACGACCTGTGATGTCGACAACGGGATTCGCACGGAGAACCCGACGTCGAACTCGACCCTGTCCAACCCGTTCGACAACCAGACCAATCTGGCGTCCACCCTGACCACGACCAACCCGACCTCGAAGGTCACGATGGTCCTCAGCGGATCGGCCTCGTGCCAGACGGTGGCGCAGGCGACGGTCAACAACAGCTACCCCCAGGCCTACCCGCTGCAGGGCAAGCTGATCATGGGCTTCAATCAGACCGACGCCCTCACCAAGCAGATCAAGATTCTGGCCACCGTCCACCTCGGCAAGGACGCCGCGGACCCGGATCCCTCCCACTTCATCCTGCGAGGCACCGTCTTCAAGGGTCCTGGGATCGGTTCGGAAATCTCGGCGACGGTTCGCATGTGGCCGACGTCGTCCACCAAGAACCTCAACCCGGACGAGTGCACCGACGCCGACGTGACCGATGATGGCAACGACGCATCGCTTACCGAGATGGCGGTCACGCTCACTGACGGCTCGGACCAGAACACCACGGCCGACCCGTTGAAGGTCAGCATTCCTGCCTGACCCGTACCGCAACTGAGTACCACGCAGATGGGCCCGCCCCGAAAGGGGCGGGCCCATCGCTGTGTCCGACAGACGGTGCCGGGCGCCCGTTCCGCCGAAGTCGCTATCCGGCGATGAGGTCGGCGATGTCGCCGGTGATGCAGTTCCACGGTGCCGCGCGCACCGTCGCCGCGTCGACCCCGCC
>JANLRZ010000072.1:0-5892 GCA_031362155.1 Acidimicrobiia bacterium
GCGCGCACCCGCGGCTTCGAGGGCGGATTCGATGGTGGTGACCCGACCGAGCGGTTGGCGGACCGGGTCGGTCGCCACGAACCACCCGGCACCCCGACGGCTGGTGACCAGCCCTTCCTCGCGCAGAAGTTCGAGCGCCCGTCGGACGGTCACCCGGGAGACCTGGTGGGACTCCCCCAGCTCGGCCTCGCTCGGCAACGGGCCGACGCGGCCGGATGCGATCTCACTCCGCAGAGATTCGGCCACATCCAGGTATCGCATGACTTGTATTGTAGTTGTCTGGTTCCAGAGCAGTCAACTGCCCAAGACGGCCTGGCTGTACTTGACGCGCAGCTCGCGCTTTCCGAGGTTGAAGACGAGGTGGCGCGAGGCGAGTCCCCCGGGAGTACGTCTCGTGAGTGGATGGAAGCGCGCTGCTCTAGCTCTCGGTGCCGTCAGTGGGCTCGTCGGTGTCGGTATCGCGGCCGAGCGCACGGTGGTGCGGCGGCTTCGGCGCCAAGAGGATCCCGACGCCGGGACACCGATCGTGGCGGAGTACGACCGCTCGTACCGATTGCCGTCTCACGACGGTGGTGAGGTCTTCGTCGTCGAGAAGGGCGAAGGTCCGGTCATCGTGCTGTCACACGGGGTAACCCTGTCGGTGCGGACGTGGGCGAGGCAGCTGACCGGGTTGAGCGAAGCAGGGTTCCGGGTGGTGGCCTTCGATCACCGCGGTCATGGAGAGTCGACCGTCGGCGACAGCGGCCACACCATCGAGAATCTCGGGGCCGACATCCGCACAGTGCTCGAGGGTCTCGATCTTCACGATGTCGTACTCGTCGGCCACACCATGGGCGGCGTTGCGGTGCAGTCGTTCTGCCTGAATCATGTCGACGTCGCTCATGAACGCGTTGCGGGCATCGTGTTGTTGTCGTCGCTCACCCGCAGCATTCTGGCGCGCGTCCCGAAACTTGCCGCCGCGACCACCTGGACGGCAGATCACCTTCCCGATGCCGCCGGAATGTTGCGGGCGAGAGACTTCGGATTAGCGGTCTCTCGACTCGGATTCGGACGCAACCCGGTGGCGAGCCAGGTCGAGGCCACCCGCCAGATGATCCTGGACACGAAGACCGGGACGCGACGCGACGCCGTCGCCGCGCTCGCCGGTCTCGACCTGTCCAATCGGATCGGACGCATCGATCGCCCGACGTTGATCATTTGTGGCACTGCCGACCTGGTGACACCGCTCGCAGAATCGCGCCGGATGGCTCGCCCTATCCCTGGCGCCCGACTCGAGGTCGTTGAAGGCGGCGGCCACATGCTCATGTTCGAACGGGCGACGACCGTCAACAGTCTGATCGCCGATTTCGCTCGGGATACCCAGGGCCAATCCGGGGCCGGCCGTATCGGTCAAAGGACAAAGAACTGAATAGGTCAATCGACCAATTCACCCTTATGGTGATGTGAATCGGTTAAAGCGCATGTAATATCCCATACTTATCGCAATGGGCACTCTGGGAGCAAAAATGTCAAACACACGTAAAATCCGCGGTACCGCTCGTCGTGCGGCCGTGATCGCGTCCGGCGGATCGCTGGCGCTGGTGCTCGGTGCGTTCGGCGCCCCCGGCGCGGGTGCCCTCGTTGCGGGGAGTGCCAACACCTACTACGCGTGCATGAACAAGACGACAAAAGCAGTGGCGGGGGGCACGATCAAGTACGAGCTGATCCCGGTTTGTACCGCGACCCAGCAGGTCACATCCTGGATTGTGTCCGCGCCCGCTGGCCCGCAGGGTCCGGCCGGTCCGGCCGGCGCAACCGGTGCGACCGGTGCAACAGGGGCGGCCGGAGCGACGGGTGCTGATGGTGCGACCGGGCCTGCGGGTCCGGCTGGTCCTCAAGGGCCGCAGGGTCCGGCGGGTGCTGATGGCACGAATGGTGTCGACGGTGCGACCGGCGCAACTGGTGCTGCCGGTGCTGACGGCACGAACGGTGTCGACGGTGCCACCGGAGCTACGGGCGCCGCTGGTGCTGATGGTGCGACTGGGCCTGCGGGTCCGGCTGGTCCTCAAGGGCCGCAGGGTCCGGCGGGTGCTGATGGCACGAACGGTGTCGACGGTGCGACCGGTGCCACCGGCGCTACCGGAGCGGCGGGTCCCGTTGGTCCTCAGGGTCCGAAAGGTCAGAAGGGTGACACCGGCGCCACCGGCGCTCAGGGTGCGACTGGTTTGACGGGCGCGACGGGTCCCGCAGGTCCGGTCGGTGCCCAAGGTCCTGCGGGCGCAGTCGGTCCGCAGGGTGCGGCGGGTGCGACTGGTGCCACGGGTTCCGCCGGAACGAACGGAGCGACGTGGCGTGACGGGACTGGCGCGCCGTTGAACTCGCTCGGCTCGAACGGCGACTACTACTTGAACCACTCGACCGACGACGTCTATCTGAGGACCTCAGGCACGTATTCGATCGTCGCGAACATTAAGGGGGCCACGGGCGCGACCGGTGCCCAAGGTCCGAAGGGTGATACTGGTGCCACGGGTGCGACCGGCGGGGCCTTCACCGTCTTCCGTTCCGGTACCGCCGCAGCGACCAGGAGCGGCAACACGTTCTCGGTGACCTACGGCTCGGCGCTGCCGTCAGGTACTTACGTCACCGAGGTGATGATCAACGGAAACCAGAACCTCGGATTCACCGGGAACACTACGGAAGGACACATCGTGCTGCTGACGTCGACGAACACGGGCTTCACGTTCGACTTCGAGGACCTCAACGGTGGCGGAGCCCTGACGCCGACACCGGCGACGCTGAACATCGCGTACATCACGATGCCGACGAACTGACACTCCACAACTACGAGTGCGGGCGGGCCTTCTTCGGAGGGCCCGCCCTCGTCGCGTCAGGGTCCGGGACGCTGGTTTGCCGGGATGCGGCTCAGCAACGTCGGGTCGAGTTGCACGGCCTCGCTCAGCGCCGCGGCGCTTCCGGTCTTGTCGCCGGTGTCGAACAGCAGCAGACCGAGATTGAGATACGCCCGACCGAACTTCGGGTCGGCGACGGTCGCTCGTCTATAGAGGTCGATGGCCTCGCGTGATGCTCCTGCGTCGGAGCGGATGATGCCCAAGTTGTACAGCGCCGGCGCGTACTTCGGATCGAGTTCGATGGTCTTTCGGTAGTCGGCCTCTGCTGCGGTGGCGTCTTTGGCGGTCTGCTCGATGAGGCCCAGGTTGTAGTACGCCAACTTGTTCTTCGGATCGAGCGCGACGACCTCCCGGAACTTCGCCGTCGCCTCAGCGGTCTTGCCCTGGAGTTCGGCCTGGAGCCCGGCCGCGAGCGCAGCCGCTGCAGATTTGGAGGTGTCCTTCGTTGACGAGTCGTCGCGGAACAGCAGATACCCGCCTCCGACTCCCACCACGAGGGCAAGGATGGCGGCGGCAATGACGAGGCCGGTGCGCGAGCCGCGTCGGCGTGATGCGCGCGCCTGTTGGCGGCTCCCGCTCGGGATCATCGTGGCTTCCGTGGCGTAGTTCGTGCTCATGACCGCGTCTATCGGTCAGTTCGCGGCCAGGGTTGACTGTCGGTTAGGTCCGAACTCGAACTCGACCGGACACGGGTGGAACAAAAGGTATTCACGGTCCCGTTTTGACGGGGTCCGTGGGCGCCAGCCTCACTGTTCTCGGTAGCCTCCAGCGTGTCTCACCAGCCGTCTGTTCCCGGGTTCGCCTCGTTCGCGGCGCTACGCGACGAAGCCCTGGCGTGCACTCGGTGTCCCCTCGCCGCGGGTCGGACGCAGGTCGTGTTCGGGACCGGTGACGAGCACGCGAGCCTGATGTTCGTGGGCGAAGGCCCGAGCGCCGACGAGGACCGCACCGGCGAGCCGTTCGTCGGACGAGCCGGAAAGCTGCTCACCTCCCTCATCGAGACATCGGTCTGACGCGCGCCGACGTCTACATCGCGAACGTCGTGAAGTGTCGGCCACCGGGGAATCGGGATCCGCATCCCGTCGAGATCGAATCCTGTCGGCCGTATCTCGCAGCCCAGATCGGATTCATCCAACCGAACGTCGTGGTCACGCTCGGGAACTTCGCGACGAAGCTGTTGCTCGACACGAAGGCCGGGATCACGAAACTGCGTGGTCAGTCCCAGCCGTTTCGCGACGGCGCAATCGTGATCCCCGTTCTCCATCCGTCCACCGTGCTTCGCAACGGTGGCGCGACGCTTGCGCAACAGCGCGGCCAAGTCGATCGCGCTCACGCGCGACATCCCGTACGTGGGCGTAAATCATCTCTAAGGGCATTTGCACGCGGCCTGGTTGCAGGATCCGAGCGTCGAACTCCCACTCGCAGTGCTCCTGGTCTCGGGTGGTCACACCATGCTCGTCGGCGTACACGGCGACGCCGACTACGAACTGCTGGGCGAAACCGTCGACGATGCGGCCGGTGAAGCCTTCGACAAGGTCGCGCGTCTCCTCGGCCTTGGGTACCCCGGCGGCCCCGTGATCGACCGACTGGCGCGCACCGGTGACCCGCAGGCGATCCGGTTCCCGCGCCCGATGCAGGGCGACGGGCTCGACTTCTCGTTCTCCGGCCTCAAGACCGCGGTCCTCCATCACACCCGGCGTCACCCCGAGCCGGAAGAGGCCGAGCTGTGGGAGTAGCGCTGCTCGCGGAAGGGGTCGCCGTAATCGTGGTAGCCGTTCCGCTCCCAGAAGCCGGGCTGGTCATGGTCCAACAGTTCGATCGAGCGCAGCCACTTCGCCGACTTCCAGAAATAGAGGTGGGGGACGACCAAGCGAACCGGGCCACCGTGGATCGGCTCGATCGGCACACCGTCGAACTCGTACGCGACCAGGGCATCGTCACCGAGGACGTCGGCCACCGGGAGGTTGGTCGTGTAGCCGTGCTCGGCGGTTTCGAGCACGTGGCTGGCCGTCGGCGCCGCTCCCCCACACCGATCGAGCAACTCCCGGACCCGAACGCCTTTCCACTGCGTGTCGAACTTCGACCATTTGGTGACGCAGTGGATGTCGGTGACGATCTCGGTGGCGGGCAGCGTGAGCAGATCGGTCCACGAGAAGGTCGTCGGCGTGGCGACCAGACCGGAAATCGTGAGGGACCAGTCCGAGAAATCCGGCGCGTAGGTGGGCACATCGCCCACGTGCAGCACCGGAAATCGGTCGGTGAAGTACTGACCAGGCGGCAGCCGGCTGGCGTTGATCCCCCGTTCGGTCAACGAGGCGCGGTTCCGTTCGAAGAATCCCATGCCCGGACTGTCCTCCCACGGGAGCGTTCATTGCATCGACGGCCGGGCGGTGACGCACCGATGCCCAAGGACGCCTACAGCGAGTCCGATTTCAGCCGATATTCGGGGGATGGAGTCCGAGCCGCGGGAAACTGCCGGGACCACGATCTGCCTGATCGTTCGGTACGTGCGCGCCCATGCCGGCGACGACGCGGTCACCCGCCTGCTTGAGCTCGCAGGTGAGACCCGTCCGCTCGAAGCGCTCGAAGACGAACATCGCTGGAGCTCCTACGAGCAGAAGATCGCCCTCTTCGACGCGGCTTGCGTCGCGCTCGACGATCCCGACGCGCTGCTCCACATCGGCGAGCACGCACTCGATCACGAGGTCGGACCGGGTATCCGGATCCTGATCCGCGCGCTCGGCTCGCCGCGAATGGTCATCGCGAATGTCGCGAAGGCGTGCCCCAAGTTCTCCACCGTGGCCACCATGCAGGCCGACGTTGTCGACCGCCACCGCGCGCTCGTGACCTACCGACTCGACGCCGACAAGGTTCCGCACCGCGGCGACTGTCAACTCAACATCGGCCTGCTCCGCACCATCGGACCGATCTTCGGACTCGACCTCCTGAGTGTGACCCACCTGGAATGCCAAGTCGACGGAGCGCCCGCGTGTCGGTACGAGGT
>JANLRZ010000076.1:0-13277 GCA_031362155.1 Acidimicrobiia bacterium
TGCCCAGCCCGAGGAGGCTGAACATCAACGTCGGGACCCACAGTGGGCTCGGCGGCAGCGATGCCGGTTTGGTGGTCGCGCTCATGCGACCTTTGGAGCTGGACCGAGACTTTGATTGCGGCACGCCCGAGAGGTTAGCGATCGCGCGACCGCATCAACGGCGGCGGGCTCGGCGAAGGAGTGACTTAGGCTGCGCGGCGTGGACGATGGCGAATCTCCCGCACCGCCGGCCTGGTCGTCGAGCCGACTCCCGCCGCGGGTCGATCGGAGGCTGCGACTCGCCGTCTCCCGTGTCATCCGGAATCGACCGATGCACATCCGCCGCAACCGCCTGCGGGGCCGGCGCTATCTCGACATCGGTGGTGGACCGAACACCACGTCCGACGTCATCGGCCTCGATTTCCAGTGGCGCCCGGGTGTCGATATTTGCTGGGACGTCACCCGGGGGATCCCGCTCGACAGCGATTCGCTCGACGGGGTCTTCAGCGAGCACTGCATCGAACATCTTCCGCTTCGGGGCGGGGTCGCGATGATGCGAGAGTGCCTGCGCGTCCTGCGACCGGGCGGGACCGTTCGTCTCGTCACGCCGGATGGCGCGCTGTACGCGACCGAGTACACCCGGATCGCGAACGGCGGCGATGGGAATATGCCGCGTGCCGGTCGCGAAGGAATCCTGGGAATCCTCACGCCGATCATGAGTGTCAACCGGGTGTTCAACCAGTTCGGGCACCGGTTCATCTACGACTTCGAGACCTTCGCCGCTCTGCTGAGCGAGGTCGGGTTCGTCGACGTTGCGCAGGTGGAGTTCGGGGTCGGTCGGGATCCCGCGCTCCTCAAAGACACCGAATGGCGCCGGGTGGGTTCGGTGTACGTCGAGGCCACCAAGCCGATCGGGACCCCGGATCCCGGGTAATCGAGCCGAGGTCGGGCCGTGGCGTCCGGTACCGTCCCGGTGATGGGCGCCCGGGTCCTCGTGATCGACAACTACGACTCCTTCGTCTACAACCTCGTCCAGTACCTGGGTGAGCTCGGAGCGGAGCCGATCGTCCACCGCCACGACGACCTCGACCTCGCGCAACTGATGGATCTCGCGCCCGACGCGGTGTTGGTGTCGCCCGGGCCGGGTCGGCCCGACGATGCCGGGGTCTCGCTCGACGCGATCGGCGCGTTCGGCGAGGCCGGGGTGCCCGTGCTCGGTGTCTGCCTCGGTCATCAGTGCATCGGTCAGCGCTACGGCGGCGAGGTCGTCCGGGCGGAGCGAGTGATGCACGGGAAGACGTCCGAGGTGTCTCACTCGGGCGAGGGGGTCTTTGCGGGTCTGGCGAGCCCGTTCACTGCGACCCGGTACCACTCGTTGGTCGTGGCCGCGGATTCGATCCCCGAGGTGCTCGAGGTCACCGCGCAGACCGCGGACGGCATCGTGATGGGTTTGGCCCACCGCGAGTTTCCGATCCATGGCGTGCAGTTCCACCCGGAGGCCGTCCTCACCGTCGGGGGCCACGACATCATCCGGAACTTCCTCGCGCTCGTCCCGTAGTCAGGGGAGCCGAGCGACCCGGCCCACTACCACCGCGAGCCCGTCGGCCACGAGTGAGGTCAGCGCCTCGGCGTCGAGATCTTCGACCGGCACGCCCGCGGAGTCCCGCAGCACGCGCATGACCTCGCCTCGGCGCTGCCGGAACGACCCGGCAAACGCGGCCTGGGCGTGGCGGACTTCGCCGGGCAACGGACCGCGCGTGGTGCATCGGCGCCGGAGCGGACACGCGGCGCACCTTGGTGCTCGTGGCGTGCAGACCAACGCACCCAGGTCCATCAAGGCCAGCAGCCGGTCGCGCCCGTGCAGGCCGCGCCCGACCCCGATGCTCGCGCTCTCGGCCGCCCGTTCACCGAGCACGGTGCCGCGGACCCGTTGGACCACCCGGCGGATGTTGACCTCGATCGCGGGAACGTCGACGTCGTCGGCTTGGGCCTGGATCGCGGCGGCGGTATACCGGCCGATGCCGGGTAACTCGGTCAGATCATCGGGCCAACCGCCGGTCGTGATCTGGTGGGCGGTGTCCCAGAGCCGTCGGGCCCGGCGGGGATAGCCGAGCCGGCCCCACGCGGTGATGACGGCGCCGACCCCGGCCGCGGCCATAGCCGGCTCGGTCGGAAACTCACCGATGAACTCCGGCCAGCGGGCGAGGACCCTCGAGACCTGGGTCTGTTGCAGCATCACCTCGCTGACCAGGATCGGCCACCGGTCGCGGGTGGCCCGCCACGGCAGATCATGACGGCCGTGGTCGACGTACCAACGCTCCAGCGCGGGGGTCCGCGCTGCGCTCATGTCGGGGGTGGTGTGCTCGACGACGTCGTCGTGGTGGCCGCGGCTGCACCGACGGTGATCGTTACCGTGGAGCCGTCGTCGGCCTGCGTACCGGCGTCGGGGCTCTGGGTGATGACCCTGCCGACGTTCGCCGGCGTGGTCACCACTTGGCTCACATTGACGCGGAAGCCGGCGGCGCTGAGGGAGTTGACGGCCTCGCTCTGACTCATGCCGACCACGTTGGGCACCGCCGCCTGCTTCGGGCCGGACGACACGACCAGGGTCACTGTGCTGTCCTTCGCGGCCGGGGTGCCCGCACCGGGTTGGGTGCGGATCACGCGGCCGACCTCGACGCTGCTGCTCGGCTCGGTGGCCTTGGTGACCCGGAAGCCGAGGGCCACGAGTTGCTGGGTGGCCTCGACCTGGTCAAGGCCCGCGACGTCGGGCACCGCGGTCGGTCGCGGTCCGGCCGAGACGAAGATCTCGACGTTGGTGCCGGGATCGACCTTCTTCCCGGCCGGAGGATTGCTCCGGATGACCTCGCCGACCTTGATCGTCTCGCTCTCTTCGGGAATCGGAGTGACGACGAAGCCCAGCTTCTCGAGTCGGGAGGTTGCCGTCAGCTGGTCGAGGCCGGCGACCTTGGGGATCTTGACCGTGCCGGCGCCGTCGGAGACGAAGATCGTCACGCTCGTGCCGGTGACGCGGAACTCGCCCTCGCTCGGGTCCTGATCGAAGACGGTGCCGATCGGCTTCTGGTTGGGTTCCCTCGTCACGTCGACCTTGAAGCCCTGGTCTTCCAGGACGCGACGGGCATCGGCCTCGGTGAGCGAGACCACGTTCTTCACCGCGACGCTCTTGCCGGAGTTGCCGTCGTCGCGAAAGACCTGGATCAGGAGGAATCCGACGACCGCAATCAACGCGACGAGGAAGGCGATGACCATGATCACCGGACCCCGTCGTTTGTTCTTGCCGGCGGCGCCCGAAGCGACCAGGGCCGAGCTCACCGTGGTCTTCGCGACGGCCTGGGTCTCGTCACCCACCGCCGCGATCATGGCGGTGGCCGGTCCCCCGACGATGGCGTTACCGCGCCGGAACCGCAGCAGATCCGCCCGCAGTTCGTCGCTGGTCTGGTATCGCTCGTTGGGGTCCTTCGCGAGGCAGGTGAGGATGATCTGCTCGAGGGCTGGGGGCAGATCGGGCCGCCGCTGTGAGGGTGCGCGCACCGGTTCGCGCACGTGGAGGTAGGCGACCGAGACTGCGTTGTCGCCGGTGAACGGAACGACACCGGTCACCATCTCGTAGAGGACGACCCCCAACGAGTACAGGTCCGAGCGGGCATCGACCGGGAGTCCTTGGGCTTGTTCGGGCGAGAAGTAGGTGGCGGTCCCCATCACCGCACCCGTGCGGGTGAGGCCATCGCCGGCGCCGTTGGCGCGGGCAATACCGAAGTCGGTGACCTTGACCTCGCCGGCGTCGGTGATGATCACGTTGCCGGGCTTGATATCGCGGTGGACCACGCCGGCGCGGTGAGCCGCCGCGAGCGCCTTGGCGATGTCGGCACCGATCTGAGCCGCCTGGTCGGGCGTCACGGTTCCGTGATCGATGACCTCGCGCAGGGTCCGACCTTCGATGTACTCCATCACGATGAACGAGGTCTCTTGTTCCTGACCCCAGTCGTAGACCGAGACGATGGTCGGTTCGTTGAGGCTGGCCGCCGCCTGGGCTTCGAGGCGGAACCGTTCGACGAAGGCGGGGTCGCGAGACAGTTCCGCGGTCAACACCTTGAGGGCCACGGGTCGATCGAGCTTGGTGTCGCGGGCGAGATAGACGTTGGCCATCCCGCCGCGCGCGATCTCGCGAATGATCTCGTACCGGTCTGCGTATGTCGTGGGATCAGCCATGCGGTGGTGTCACGCTAGTTGGGGTCTCGGGGGCTTCCGGGTAGGTCGTTGGGTAGGCGGTGGGGGTCGGAGCGGCGGTCGTGGGGAGTCACACGCCCAGGAGGAATCGCAGGACCTGTTTGGCGATGGGCGCGGCGAGGTGGCCGCCGGTGGCGTCGCCACCCTGGCTGCCCCCGTTCTCGACCAACACGGCAATCGCGTACTTCGGCGCATCGGCCGGGGCAAATGCGACGAACCAGGCATGCGGTGCCGCGCCCTCGACGGTCTGGGCGGTGCCGGTCTTGCCCGCCACCGCGATGCCGGGCAGTTGCGCCGCGGTGCCGGTGCCGTTCTCGACGACCTGGACCATCAGGTCCTTGAGCAGGGCTGCGGTTTCCGGGGTCGTCGCGGTCTTCCATGGCGTGTGCTTGATGCGCGTGAGGGTCCGGCCCTCATCGTCGAGGACTTCGGTCCCGGCGTGGGGTCGCATGACGACGCCGCGGTTCGCGATGCCCCCCGCAACGAGCGCCATCTGGAGTGGGGTGGTGAACACGTCACCCTGGCCGATGCCGGCGAGGGCGAAGCGCGGTTTGTTCTGATCGAAACTTCCCGCCGCCGGTCCCTGGCTGGCGACCGCTCCCGGTGCGATGTCGATGGGCGGCGGCTCGTAGATCCCGAACTTCGCCATGGCCGGGGGGAAGAGATTGCCGAGATCCAACCCGAGTTGCGCGAACGCGGTGTTGCACGAGTTCCGGAACACCGACTCGAGGTTGCCACCGCAGCTGCGGCCACCGAAGTTGCCGATGTCGCGGTCCGAGAGCGGCACGTCGAGGGCCCGCAACGAAGGGAAGACGCGGTCGGCCGTCTCGGGGAAGGCATCGAGCGAGGCGGTGGTGGTGACGACCTTGAACGTCGAACCCGGCGGATAGATCTCCCGAAACGCGCGGGCGAGCGACGGCTTGGCAGGGTCGTTGTTCAGCGCGTCGAACGCGGCCTGGACCTTCTCGTTGGTGTGACCCGCAAGGGGCTGGGGATCGAAGGACGGATTCGAGTACATGACGACGATCTCGCCGGTCGTGGGATCGAGCACGACGATCGACCCCTTCTGATCGGCGAGCGCGTTCTTCGCGACGAGTTGGGCGTCGACCCGCAGGCTGGTCTTGAGATTGCCGGCGGTCTGGGTTCCCCGGAAGAAGTTGACCGTTTGATCGCGAAGGCTGCGCCCGGTCTGGTCGCGCCCGGAGAGCACGCCCGAGTACGTCGACTCCAGACCCGTCGACCCGACGACGATCGATTGGTACCCGACGACCTCGGCGGTCAACGAGCCGAGCGGATACTCACGCTGGAGGCGGTACTCGTCGCCGCTCGGCCGTGAGATCGCGAGGATCTTGTCGTCGGCACTCACGATGGTGCCGCGTGGCGAACGCAGATCCTTGAGCCGGTCGCGCCCGTTGCCTTCGTGGTGCGCGAGGGTCCTCGCGTCGACCACCTGGAGGTACGTCAGTTGGCCGACGAGGAGGAGGAGCATGGCCGTGACCGCGAGGCCGACGCGACGGATACCGACGTTCACGCGTGGGCCGATTCGATCTCGGCCAGACGGGCCATACCGGCGGCCTCGGCCTCGGCGTCGACCGCGCTCTCGTGCGAGATCCGGAGCAGCAACGCCAGGATGATGAAGTTCGCGATGAGTGACGATCCGCCGTACGAGACGAACGGCAGCGTGACCCCGGTGAGTGGGATCACGCGGGTGACGCCACCGATGATGACGAACGCCTGGACGCCCAGGATCGTGGCCAATCCGGCGGCGAAGAGCTGGGAGAACGGCCGGGTCGCCTGGATCGCGATGCGGTACGCACTGCCCACCAGCAACAGGAAGCAGCCGACCACGGCGATGGTGCCCAACAGACCCAACTCCTCGCCGATCGCCGCGAAGATGAAGTCGGTCGAGTGCACCGGAATGATGTCCGGGTTGCCGAGCCCGATGCCCCGGCCCGCGAACCCGCCGCTGCCGAAGGCGAACAGGCTCTGCGTGAGCTGGTAGCCGTCGCCGCTCGCGTCGGCCCACGGGTTCAGCCACACACTCACTCGCTCCTGCACGTGGCCGAAGGTCTGATACGCGATCGCGACCGCGCTCGCGAAGAGGACGCCGCCGGCCAAGAGGTAGGCGCTGCGCAGTGTGGCGATGTAGAGCATCGCGACGAACACCGCGAAGAACAGCAGCGAAGACCCGAGGTCTTTCTGCTGGACCATGATCAGGATGGAGACGCCCCACGGGAGCAGGAGTGGTCCGAGGTGTTTCGGATCCGGCAGGTAGAGCCGACCGATGCGACGACTGCCCGAACTCAGCAACTCTCGCTTCTCGACGAGATACGCGGCAAAGAAGATGACGAGCAATACCTTGGCGAGTTCGCCGGGCTGGAACGTCAACCCGCCGAGGCGAATCCACAGCCGCGCGCCGTTGATCTCGGCGCCGATGCCAGGGATCAACGGCAGCATCAACGCACCGACGCCGAGCAACAGGAACGTGTAGCGGTAGCGGGCCAGGGTGCGGACGTTGCGCACGACGAACAGGGTGAGGACGAACACCGCGATGCCGACCGCGATCCACACCGACTGCGCGGGGCCGACCGCGGGCTCGGCCGCGGTGGCGTCGAGGTCGAGCCGCGAAATCGTGATGAAACCGATGCCGAGCAGCATCGCCGCCAGGGGCAACAGCGTGGCGTCGGCCTTCGGCGCGAAACGGCGCACCGCGATGTGGGCGCTGGCGAACAAGACGATCAGCGCAGCGAGGAACCCCCAGAACCGCGGCGGGACCGAGGGCGCGTCCGAGAGCGCGAGCAGGACGTACCCGCCCGCGGTGACGAGAAGGGCCAGGGCGCCGAGGCTGAGTTCCCGGGTTCGTCGGAATCGCGCGAGCGGCGACATCGCGACGGTCACGACGGCGGAGGCGTCGCCGGCACGATCGTCGTGGTGGATCCGCCCGGGAGCGTCGTCGTGGTCGTGGTCGTGGTCGAGGTGGAAGTCGCGGTCGTTCGCGCGCGCCGGACGTACGCAACCGCGGCCTCGCGCGTCGAGAACTCCTTCTGGTCCTTCACTCCTTGTTCGAAGAGTGGCGTGAGGTCGTCACGGGTCAACGAGGTGCGTTGGATCAGCTCCGGGTCCCAGAACAGCAGCCCACCCGGCCGACCGCGTTCGATCACCACGACCCCGCGATCGAACGTGACGAAGTAGGAGTTCTGTGCGTACCACGCGATCGTTCCGATTCCGATCCCGACGATCAAGGCAATGGGCACTGCGAACAGGAGGAAGCGCCCGATGCCCCGGCCGACGCGTTGGCCGCGACGGCGACGAGGGCCGCGGTACTTCGCCGTGTCGCGGGGCAGGTCCGGGTCGGGATCGGGCGCCGCCGGGCCCGTCGTCGAGGTGGCGTCGATGCTCGTGCTGGTCGTGGTCATGGTCACGGCGGCGCCGTCGAGCACCTCGGTCGGTTGGGTCGGTTCGGCCGGGTCGCCGACGTCGGTCGTCGCACCGGTGCGCGTGGTGGCGCCCGTGATCGACGCGGCGACCGAACTCGGCAACGGATCGACCCCGTCGGACTGTGCGTCGAGCACCACGACCGTGATGTTGTCGTCGCCGCCGGCGGCGTTCGCGGCGTCGACGAGCGCGTTGGCCGCGGCCGTCGGGTCGGCCTCCTGTTCGAGCAACTCGGCGATGCCGTTGGCGCGCACCATCGCGGTCAGGCCGTCCGAACAGAGCATCACCCGATCGTCGGCGTGGAGCGGCAGGGAGTACACGTCGACCTCGACGGTCGAGTCGATACCGAGGGCGCGGGTGATGATGGAGCGTTGCGGGTGGACCGCGGCCTGCTCCTCGGTCAGCTTGCCGTCGCGGATCAGTTCTTCGACGAGGCTGTGGTCGACCGTGATGCGCGAGAGTTCGCCATCGCGCCAGAGGTACGCGCGGGAGTCACCGACATGCGCGAGCGTGAGCACGGTGCCGTCGAACCAGGCGGCGGTGAGCGTGGTGCCCATGCCCGCGAGCGACGTGTCGCCGGACGCTTTGTCCCAGACCGCAGTGTTGGCTCGGCCAACCGCATCGGCCACCGGAATGCCTTCGTCCACCGCGGCTTGGAGACCCTCGAGGGCCGTCGCGCTCGCGACCTCTCCTGCTCGGTGGCCGCCCATGCCGTCGGCGATCGCGAACAGGCGCAGACGGCGATCGACGAGGTAGGAGTCCTCGTTGCCGTCGCGAACCTGGCCCTTGTCGGTGGAGGCGCCGGACACGATCTTCATCGCACGAGCTCCATCACGGTCTCACCGAACTGCACGCGGTCACCCCGGCGCAGGCGCGTCGGTTCCAGCAATGGGTCACCATTCAGAGTCGTGCCGTTGGTGGAACCAAGGTCCTCAACGTAGGGGTCATTGCCCCGCGTGAAGAGTCGCGCGTGGACTTGGCTCACAAAGGTGTCGTCGGCGAGCACCACAGCACAGCCCGGCGCCCGGCCCACGGAGAGTTCCTCACCGAGACTGAAGGTCTCACCGGCGCGGGCCGGCGGGGCGACAATCACCATTTCCCAGCGCCGGCCGCGCTCGCGCCGGGGTTCGGCCGCCGCGGGGGCCTCGGCCACGGCGACTGCTGCCGGAACCGGGACCTTCGACGGTCGCAGCTCGGCGGTCACGGTGCGGATGATGCGCCAGAGGAAGAGATAAACGAGCGCGAGGAAGCAGAACTTGAGGACAGTGAGGACACCTTCGGGCACGAGGGCTCCCGTCGCTACGACGCTTCGAAGCGGATCGCCACTGCGGCCACGCCGATCAGGTCGCCGTCGACCAACATCTGGTCCTTGATCTTCGCCCCGTTCACGGTCGTGCCATTCAGCGACCCCAGGTCGACGATCCGGTAGCCGTCGGGTTCGGGGCGAATCTCACAGTGGCGGCGCGACGCCAGGGCGTCGTCGATCTTGAGGTCGCACTCGGGGAGCCGGCCCATCGAGAAGATGGCGTCGCCGAGCGGAAGGCGTTGGCCATCGGTGAGCACGAGTGCACCGAGACGACCGCCCTCCCCCTCCTTGCGGACGGCGTCGATCTCGAGATCGCCCTTGCGCAGGTCGGGGTCCTCGACGAGGCGCACCTTGACCGGCCCGATGAAGTGGAAATCCTCGGCCCGGGCGTGGTCGCGTGCCTCGTTCTCGAGTTCGGATTCGAGCACATCGGCGTAGTCGTCGAAGCGCAGGGCGTCCTCGGTGCAGAGCACGACGGTGAAATCGTTGGGAACGACGGTCCCGCGCACACCGAGGGTCCGGTTCGCGTCCATTTCCCTCAGCAGGCGCCGGGCGACCTCGACGGGTTGCAGCCCACTGCGGAAGGCCTTGCCGAAGGCGCCTTCCACCATGCGCTCGATGCGACGCTCGAAACCTTGCACTCCCATGCGTTCGAGTGTAAAGCCCCTACCTCGACAAACCGCGGCGTTCGCACAGGGACTTTCGGCGTTGGGTTGCTAACCTGCGCCCTCCACTCGGGCGAGTGGCGGAATTGGCAGACGCGCAGGCTTCAGGTGCCTGTGTCCGAAAGGATGTGGGGGTTCAAGTCCCCCCTCGCCCACCGAGTTTCTAGAGTTCGCGCATGTTCGAAAACCGAGTCACGAAACTGCTGGGCGTCGACATTCCGATCGTGCAGGCGCCGATGGGATGGATTGCCCGGTCCCAGCTCGCATCGGCGGTCTCCAACGCGGGTGCGATGGGGATCATCGAAACGTCCTCCGGAGAACTCGACATCGTCCGCGACGAGATCCGCCGGATGCGCGACCTCACCGACCGTCCCTTCGGTGTGAACATCGCCCAGGCCTTTGTCCGCGATGCGTCGATTGTGGACTTTGTCGTGGACGAAGGGATCAAATTCGTCACGACGTCGGCCGGCAGCCCCACGCGTTACACCGAACCGCTCAAGGCGGCCGGGCTCACGGTCTTCCACGTGGTGCCCACGTTGCGGGCCGCGTTGAAGGCGGTCGACGCGGGAGTCGACGGGCTCATCGTCGAAGGTGGTGAGGGTGGCGGCTTCAAGAACCCGCGCCCGGTCGCGTCGATGGTGCTCCTGCCGTTGGTGGTCTCGAAGGTGGAGGTGCCGGTGATCGCGGCGGGTGGATTCCTGGACGGTCCGACCATGGCCGCCGCGCTCGCGCTCGGCGCCGAGGGGATCCAACTCGGCACGCAGATGGTCGCGGCGGCGGAGTCGCCGATCCACGGCAACTGGAAGCAGGCGATCCTCGACGCGGCCGAGACCGACACCGTGTTCCTCAATCAGCACACGAGCCCGGCGCTGCGCGCGTTGCGGACGGAGAAGACCTCGGGGCTCGAGTTCGACACCGAACGGAACGCGATGGCCGAGATGATGCACCACCACGACCTGTATTTCGGCGGCGACATGGAGGCGGCCCTCGCCTTGTGCGGGCAGGTCGCCGGTCGGATCGACGCGATCCGGCCCGTCGCCGAGATCATCTCGGAGTGCGCGCAGGGATGCCTCGACCGCCTCGCCGAACTCTCGCAGCAGTACCTGGCGCGCGTCTGACTCGCGGCCCGTACGCTTCGGCGCCATGACCGAGTTCTCCGACGCTGCCGAGCGCGTCTCGACCGGCGCGGACCCCCGAAGTGAAGCCGAGGCCCTCGTCGCTCATCTCAGTGACGACGAGGTGATCGACCTTCTCGACGGCGACACCCCGTTCTGGCCGGGCGTCACCGACATGACCCACGGCGGCTACTACACCCACGCGTGGCCCGCGGCGAGCAACGAGCGGTTGGGCATCCCGGGAATCGCGTTCACCGACGGTCCGCGTGGCGTCGTGATCGGCAACGCGACCTGCTTCCCGGTCGCGATGGCGCGTGCCGCGTCGTTCGACGTCGAACTCGAGGCGGCGATCGGCGACGTCATCGGGCTCGAAGCTCGCGCCGCCGGTGCGACCTACTTCGGCGGGGTATGCGTCAATCTGCTGCGCCATCCGGGGTGGGGTCGCGCCCAGGAGACCTACGGCGAAGACCCCTACCAACTCGGCGAGTTCGGCGCCGCGCTCACTGCGGGCGTGCAGCGGCACGTGCTGGCCTGTGTGAAGCACTTCGCGTGCAACTCCATGGAGAACGCCCGCTTCACCGTCGACGTGCAGGCCGATGCTCGTGCACTGCACGAGGTGTATTTCCCTCACTTCCGCCGGGTCGTCGAGGCCGGGGTCGCGAGCGTGATGAGTTCGTACAACTCGCTGAACGGTGAGTGGTGCGGGGAGTCGCCGGCGCTCCTCACGCGCGTGCTGCGCGACGAATGGGGATTCGACGGCTTCGTGATCACCGACTTCATCTTCGGGTTACGGGATTCGGTGACGAGTGTTCGCGCCGGACTCGACGTCGAGATGCCCTTCGCGCAGCAGCGGGCCCGCGCGTTGCGCACCGCCCTGGCGGCCGGTGAAATCACCGGGCCCGAGTTGGCGGCGCCCGCGATCCGAACCGTCGCGACCCTGCTGCGATTCGCCGACGTGCTCGCCGCGCCGCGTCCGCCGGTGACGGTGATGGCCGCGCCCGAGCACCGGGCCCTGGCCCGCCGCGCCGCGCAGGAATCGATCGTGCTCCTCACGAATCGCGACGACCTCGTACCGGTGGACCGGGGCGCACTGCGGCGCGTGGCGGTGGTCGGCGGGCTCGCCCGAGTTGTGAACCTCGGAGACGGCGGTTCTTCGGCCGTGCATCCGCCCACGGTCGTCACCCCACTCGAAGGGCTCCGCGCCGCGCTCCCCGGTGTCGACCTGGTTGCTGCCGACGATGATGCGACGATCGCGACCGGTGCCGATCTCGCCGTCGTCGTCGTGGGCTACACCAAGGCCGACGAGGGCGAGTTCGTCGACGGGAGCACCTCGGGCGCGTTGTTCCACTTGTTCCCGCCGCTCGACGATCCGCGCCTCGGCACCGACGCGCCGATGCCCGAGTTGCCCGCGGCGCCACCCGCCCGACCGCTCGAGCGTGACGAAGCCGTCATTGCCGCCGGTGGCGATCGGCGGAGTCTGCGCCTCAGTGCCGAGGACGAAGCGCTGATCGAGGCGGTTTCCGCGTTGCACCCCAACCCGGTCGTCGTGGTGATGAGTGGATCCGCGGTCGTGATGCCGTGGGCCGAGTCGGTCGGCGCGGTAATGATGCTCTGGTATCCCGGGATGGAGGGCGGCCACGCGCTGGCCGACGTGTTGCTCGGTGCCGTCGCGCCGAGTGGGCGCTTGCCGTTTGCGGTCCCGAGTGACGAGCAGGATCTGGTTCCGTTCGACCCCGACGCGACCACTGCGACCTACGACCTTTTCCACGGGCAATGGCACCTGGACCGCACGGGCATTCCGGCCGTATTCCCGTTCGGATTCGGACTGAGTACGACCGATTTCGTGCTGGCCGACTTCACGCTCACCGGCGCCGACTCCGCCGGCGTCACCGTGGTCAACGTCGGAGCACGCGACGCGGCGACCGTTGTGCAGATCTACGCCGGATACCCCGACTCCGCGTTCGAGCGACCCCGGTGGCGCCTGGTCGGGTTCGGGCGCACGGGCATTGTCGCCGGCGGCGCGTCGGAGGCGATGGATCTCTCGATCGATCTCGGGATGCTCGATGTGCGAGTAGACGGCGCGATGGTCCGTGAATCCGGGGTGGTCGAGGTCCGCGCCGCGTTCCACGCGGCCGACCCGGGCATCGTGACGGCGATCACCGTCTGACGCGGACGAGGCCTTCTTGGGCCACGGTCGCCACGTGGGCACCGGTCTGGTCGAAGACGCGGGCCACCGCCATCCCGCGCGCGTTGGCGACGCCGTGGCCGGACAGTGCGAACAGCAGCCAGTCGGTCGCGCGGACCGGACGGTGGAACCACACCGCGTGATCGAGGCTTGCGCACATGAGGGTGTCCCAGTCGCCGCCGTGGCTGTGGGGGAGCGCGGCGACGCCGAGCAGATCTTCATCGGACATGTAGGCCAGCGCGCAGGCGTGCACCATCGGGTCGGTCCCGAGGTCTTCGTTCACTCGAAGCCAGGTGAACTGTTCGGGGATCGGTTCCTTCTGCCCGCGGATGATGCGGTGCTGG
>JANLRZ010000093.1:0-5398 GCA_031362155.1 Acidimicrobiia bacterium
ATCGCCTGGCGAGTCGCGGCGGGGATCGCCGACTGCTTCCACGTGACGACCAGCGCCGCGATACCCCCGACCGGAGCACGGGCAGCCTCGCGCTCGGCAATCGAGTTCCCCCCGGCGACACCCGCGGCGAGCAGCGCGTAAAACCCCGCACCACCGAGCATGCCCGCGCGAACCCGCGCCGGGGCGTCAGCCCGCTGCGCCTGACGGAAAGCAACGAGGTGCGCGGCCACATCGGCGACCAGGAGTGCAGTTCTCACCGTGCGGAGTCGCGACATCGTCGAACCCTTTCGTCGTGGCGCGTCAGCATCGCGCGCCAATGCATGGGGAGCCGGATCACGTCGAACCGTTGCCTGCTTGAGCGTCGAGGTAGCGGCGTTCGAGCTCGGCGACCGCGCCAGCCTTGTCCTCGACGTCGAACATGACGTTCGCCGTCGTCCGACCGTCGGCGTCGACCTCCCCGACCGCGAGCAGCGGCAGGTCGAACCCGTCGGCCTGGTGCCAGGTGCGCCGCAGCAACGCGAGTCCTTCACCGCGGATGGCGATCGGAACGGTCGTGACCGTCGTGAAACCCACCTCGACCAGCCCGCGCACGAGTTCCAGGATCTGCTCGCGCCCGACGGTGACGCCCGAGCTCACACCCGTGCGCCGGTCATCATTGACAATCTCATCGGTGTACGACGCGGCCATCGCGTCCCAGTCTCGGGCCGCGAACGCTGCGTTGTACGCGTCCTGTGCCCGCGTGGCCCGGTTCGACAGCGCGGTCGCACTCACCGGTGTATCGGCGGTCTCGGGTTCCGGCGGCTGCGACCACTCGTCGAAGCGGGCGCGGGCGTCGTCCCACTGCTCGACCGGGAAGAAGTGCTCCTCGGCGAGGAGCCCGGCCGTATTGACACGAGCCACGCTCGCGCGATCCCACTCGTACCGGTTCCCTTCGGGTGTCGTCCCGCGGATCGCCAGCGCCGAGAGCATCGCGTCGGCCCGTACGAACGACCGCGTCCGGTAGCTCACGAAGTCGGGGGTCTGGTCCCGCCAGACGGTCAGGTGGTCGGAGGTTCCCTCGCCATCCAGCTCGCCCACGCCGAGCAGCGAGTGGTCGACGACCTTGATGTCCCGCGCCTGGCACGACTGCCACGCCTCCATGTCGCCTCGGGCCAGCGCGGTGCTCGCCCGCGCGTACGTGCGCTCGACGGTCGCGTACCCGTCGCCGCTCAGCTCCTCGTGACGACGCTCCAGCTCTTCGAGCGCGGCCGCGAGATCGTCCGCGTCGAAAACGACCATCGCATCGATCCGGCCTTCACCGTCGAGACCGGCGAGACCGACACTGACGCTCTCCGCTCCACCGTCGGTCGACATCCGAAGGCGGAAGAGCGCGAGCCGCTCGCCGCGGACTGCGGTGGGTTCGATCACGAGGTCGTCGTACACCTCGAAGACGGAGAGGAACATCGCGCCAATGCCCTCGAGGCCCGTGAGGGTCGGGAGCGCGATGACACCCCGCCGGTCGGCGTACTCGACGTCGGGCGAGAACAGCTCGACGGCGCGATCGAAGTCGTACCTCCCCAGCCACAGGACCCGCGCCATCTGCCGGACCGCGTCGTTGTCGAGTGCCGGTGTCCGCGGGTCGGCGGTGGCGAGTTCTTCGAACCGCGCGTAGGCCGCCGCGTGGTCGTCGACGTCGTACCAGTCGATCCGCCGCATCCGCCCGCCGACGAAGTGGACGACCAGGAACAGCTGGTAGTCGAACTCGGTGCCGTCGGGGCTGACTTCGCGTTCGTCCCACCAGCCGACGAACGTGTCGCCCCGGACCTCGAGGGTCCGGAAGTACGACGTGTCCTTCGCGATCTGCTCGGTGCGCGCGGCGAGGATTCCCCGGATACCGTCGAGCCCGATCCTGCCGAAGGCGAGTCGGTGGTCGGTGAGCGAGACCGCCGGGTCGAGCAGCGCCAGAGTCGCAGCACCGTCAAGGTGGGCGAGCGATCGCATGAAGTCGCCCGACCGCCGGATCGTGTAGGCGTCGGCTGCACCCTCGCCCACGCAGCAGCGATCCTCCAACTCCTGGTACGCGCCGGCGAGGTCGTCGGGGTCGAAGTGAACGAAGTGCGTTGCCTGTCCGGCATGGTCGAACTCGACGACGATCAGATAGGCGATCTCGAATCCGTCGGTCTCTAAGGTCATCCGGACGAGACCGAGCTGTTCTCCTCGGCTCGCGAGGTACTCCGGCGCGAAGCTGTCGAACGTCTCGCCGGTGGCCCGATAGACCTCGGCATAGGCGTCGCGTCCGGAGACATCGGGCATGGAGACGCCCGTGCGACGATCGACGCGGAGCACATCGGCGGCGAACCAACGGGCGGCGAACGCCTGAACATCGCCACCAGTGGCGAACATGACGACCGCGTCGTCGTAGAGCTCCGTCACCAGGCTGGCGATCGCGGGCTCGACGGCGATCTCGGTGCGGGCGGATGTCGCGGCCAACTCGTCGTAGCGGGCGAGCGCGGCGTCCCACTCCTCGACGGGGAAGAACTCCGCGCGATCCATCTGACCGTCGGCACCACGATGGGCGACCTGCAACGGCTTCCATTCGTATCGGTTGCCTTCGGCGGTCCTACCGATGGTGTGGAACGACGTCAGCACCGCGTCGCCGGACGAGATCGACGTGACCGGGATGACGACCGCGTCGGGGACCATGGCGACGAGGCCCTGCATCTGGTTCCGTACGAACTCGTCACGGCCCGCCGGTGGGAAGCCGAGGGGCGAGTGGTCGATCGTGACGAGGTCCGGCGCCAGACACGCGGTGAACGCCTCCCAGTCGCGACGGTTCAGCGCCGAGATCGTGCCGAAGAGGTCGATCTCCGCCTCGGTCGCCTCACCCGACGCGACGTAGCGCGCGTCGAGCTCCTCGATCGCTGCCGCAAGATCCGACTCGTCACACAACCAGAACAGGTCGATGCGCCCCTCCGCGTCAAGGCCGACGACGACCCAAGCGGTCGTTTCGAACCCCTCGGGGGCCGTGGCCCGAAACAACACGAGCGCCAGCCGATCCCCGCGGACCGCAAACACCGGCGCGTCGAACTCGGAATAGATGTCGACCATCGAGAGGTAGACGTTCGCGACGGCTTCGAGGCCGGTCCCGTCGGGCAGCGAAACAAGACTGCGATGGTCGAAATGTGCGACATCGGGAGCGAACAACGAGGCCGCCGCGAGGAAGTCCTCCTGGGCGACGCGCAGCAGCCGGGGAAGTGCACGTGCAGCTGCGGTGTCGATCTCCGGGGTGCGCGCGTCGGAGCCGTACCTAGCGGACGGAGCCGCGTTCGCTTCCGCCGCGAGTTCGTCGAAGCGAACAAGGGCGGCGTCCCAGTCATCGAGGTCGAACCACTCCATCCGGTCGATCCGGTCCGACGCGTCGACCCGGGCGACGAAGTGCGACTGGTACAGGATCTCGCCACCGTGCTGGTCGAGACGCTGCGACTCGTACACGACGAGCACCGCGGCGCCGGACACGAACCCCTTCCGGAGATACTCACGGTCACGCCGCATGACCGCCTGGTCGGAGCGCACGTTTTCCAAGAACGAGTCACGGTCCTGTTCGCCGAACCCGATGCGCTGGTGGTCGGCGGCGACGAGCGCCGGTGACAGGAGCGGGCCGAGCGCGTCGGTGTCGCCATCCCGCAGCGCGTGGAACGCCGACCGCACCACCGCGAGGGCCCGCGCGTCGGGCGCGCCCTCGCCCGTGAGGTACCGGTCGTCCAGCTCGTCGGTCGCCGCGGCGAGCGCATCGGGGTCGAACGACACCATGGAACGAATCCGGTCGGTGTCGTCGGTCTCGAAGACCATGAGCGAGACGAGCTCGAACCCCGATGCAGACGTCGAGCGGGTGCTGACGAGGGCAAGGTGGTCACCCCGCACGGCGATCGGCTCCAAGTCGGTGGGGCCGAACGACTCGTCCTGGGCGGCCATGTTCTCGCGCAACTGGTCGACGCCCTGGAGCGGCGGGAGCGACACGCCGGAACGACGGTCCTCGAAGGTCACGTCGGGGGCGAGGCTCGCGGCCTCGTCGTCGCCTGGGTCGTGACCCTCTTGCCGCCGGCCACCCGCGAGCAATCGAGTGACGGCGTTCTCCGCACGAGGATGGCGAGGATCGGAGGTCTCCTCGGCCGCCAGATCGTCGAAACGGGCGAGGGCGGCGTCCCACTGCTCGGGCGCGAAGTACTCGATGCCGCGGTGGCGACCGGTGACGTCGAACTCCGCCACCGTCAGAGCCAACCACTCCTGGCGCCCGCCGTGCTCGTCGGTACCGACGATGCTGCCCTCGCTCAGAACCACCCGCCCCTCCACGAAGAGCTTGCGGACCCGGCTCCGGACGTCGGGAGCCTGCGCGGCCCGTTCCCGTATCAGGCGGAGCAGACCTTCCGCGTCGGACGTCGGCCACGGCAGGGGCCGGTGGTCGACGAACTCGAAGCCGGGTGCCGACATCGCGCGCAGGCCGTCCCAGTCCTGGGCGTGGTAGCGGCGAATCCCCTCGAGGTGAGCGGTCAGGACGGACGCGTGCTCCGCGCCTTCCCCCTCGATGTACCACTCGTCGAGGAGGCCGATCGCCGCGATCTCGTCTTCGTCGTCGAAGTTGACCTGCCGGGCCAGTCGGTCCGACTCGTCGAGCTGCAACGTCGCGATCCACGGGGACTCGTTGCCCGAATCGTCGCCCGCCACGATGCGGACGACCGCAGCCCGTCGCCCGCGTACCGCGAGCGGCTCGACCACGAACGAGGAGTACTGCTCGACCAGGAGCACCAGCGCATCGCGCCAGTCCTCCTCCACTGGGAGCCGGAGGAACCGGCGTCGCGACTCCAGCGCGAAGCCCGGAGCGACCGCCGGCAGTTCGTCGAAGCGACCTTCCGCCAGCAGTCGCCAGGTCAGACGGGCGGCGCGCGTTGCGGCGTTCTCGACCTCCAGCGTCCTCGAGTCCGATGTCGCTGCGGCACTCAGCTCGTCGAAACGGGCGAGCGCGGCGTCCCAGTCGTCCGCGGCGAACAGCTCGCCGTGGAGCGCTCGGCCCGCGTCGTCAGCGAGCCAGACGTTACAGCTCACCCATTCGACCTCCGCCCCGTCGGCCGTGACGCCGCGAGTCCAGAGCCGGGCGATGAGGGCGCGGTCGGCGAAGTACACCTTCTGCACAACGGACAGCCGGGCGATGTCCTCGTAGCTGCGGGCCATCTGGAGGAATGCACCGGTGTCGAGCGCTCCGAACGACGTCGGACGATGGTCCACGTAGTCGAAGTCGGGTGAAGCGAGCGCCGCCATGGCCTCGAGATCGCCGGACTGCATGGCGCGCAGGCCCACGGTGAACGTGGTCAGCAGGTGCGCGTGCTCGGCGCCCTCGCCCGCGATGAACCGGGCATCGAGCTCC
>JANLRZ010000096.1:0-4336 GCA_031362155.1 Acidimicrobiia bacterium
TCCAGGGCCAGGATCTCGGACCCGACGACTTCGGCGGCGAAGCCCTGGAGGGCTGCAACGAGCACCTCGTGGTGACCCGGCCCGAACTGATCCGTCAGATGCACTCCGAATACTTCGCGGTCGGCGTCGACGCCGTCGAGACCGCCACCTTCGGATCGTTCGGCCTGGTGCTGGCTGAATACGGCATCGCCGATCAGGCCTACGACATGAACGTGACTGCGGCCCGGCTCGCGAAGGAAGCGGCCGAGGAGTTCAGCACCCCGAACCGACCGCGTTTCGTCATCGGGTCGATGGGACCCGGGACCCGGCTGCCCTCACTCGGTGCCATCAGCTTCAACGCGCTCCGCGACGACTACCAGGAGCAGGCCGCCGGCCTCATCGCCGGTGGTTCGGACGTGCTCCTCATCGAGACCGTCTATGACCTGTTGCAAGCCAAGGCCGCGATCGTGGCGTGCCGGCGGGCGATGGCCGATGCCGGCACCGAGCTGCCGCTGATGGTGCAGGTCACGATGGAGACCACGGGCCGCATGCTCGTCGGGTCCGAGATCGGCGCCGCGGTCACCGCCCTCGAAGCGATGCGCCCCGACGTCCTCGGCCTCAACTGCGCGACGGGTCCGATCGAGATGACCGAACACCTGCGCTATCTCGCGCAGCACGGCCGCACGTTCCTCTCGTGCTTGCCGAACGCGGGACTGCCGTCGGTGGTGGACGGCCGCACGCACTACGACCTCACGCCGGAACTCCTTGCGGACGCGCACGAGCGGTTCGTCAGCGAGTTCGGACTCAACATCGTCGGCGGCTGTTGCGGCACGACCCCCGAGCACCTCGCCGCGGTCGTGCAGCGGCTCGGGAACGACCGCGCTCCCGTCGCCCGCACGCCGGTGTTCGAGCCGGGATGTTCGAGCGTGTACTCCCACGTGCCGTATCACCAGGAGCTCGCGTACCTGGCGGTCGGTGAACGTACGAACGCGAACGGATCGCGCAAATTCCGCGACGCCATGCTCGAAGCGGACTGGGACACCTGCGTGCAGATGGCACGGGACCAGGTGAAGGAAGGCGCTCACGTCCTCGACGTGTGCGTGGACTACGTCGGCCGTGACGGCACCAAGGACATGGACGAGATCGCGTCCCGCTTCGCCACCCAAGCTGCACTGCCGCTGGTCTTCGACTCCACCGAGCCGCAGGTGCTCGAGGCCGGGCTGCAGCACTCGGGCGGGAAGGCGATCCTCAACTCCGCCAACCTCGAAGACGGCGAGCACGACGGTTCGCGTCTCGATCGGGTCTTCACCCTCGCCGCGGAGTACGGCGCCGGGGTGATCTGCCTCGCAATCGACGAGGAAGGACAGGCGCGCGACGCCGACTGGAAGCTGCGGGTCTGCCAGCGGATCTACACGCTCGCCACGGAGAAGTACGGCATCGACCCCACCGATCTCATCTTCGACATGCTCACGTTCCCGTTGGGGTCGGGCCAGGACGAACTGCGCCGCGACGGCATCGAGACCATCGAGGCGATCCGCCGCGCCAAGACCGAGCTTCCGGGCTCCTCGACCGTCCTCGGGCTGTCCAATGTCAGTTTCGGCCTCAAGCCCGCCATCCGTCACGTCCTCAACAGTGTGTTCCTCCACGAATGCCGCGAGGCCGGCCTCGACTCCGCGATCGCCCACGCGGCCCGCATCATCCCGATGCACAAGATCGACGATCACGTCCGCGAGGTCGCCCTCGACCTCATCTACGACCGCCGACGCGATGGCTACGACCCGTTGACCGAACTTCTCTCGCTGTTCGAAGGCGTCGAGGCCGGCGCGATCGAGAAGGAAGATCGCTCGGGGTGGACCATCGAGGAGCGCCTGTCGCATCGCATCATCGACGGTGAGCGTGACGGCATCGAAGCCGACCTCGATGAAGCTCTCACCGGCGGACGCGCGGCGTTGTCGATCATCAACGATGTGCTCCTCGAAGGCATGAAAGTGGTCGGCGATCTCTTCGGTCGCGGCGAGATGCAGTTGCCGTTCGTCCTCCAGAGCGCGGAAACAATGAAAACCGCGGTCGCCTACCTCGAACCCCACCTCGAGAAGGACGACGCCGGTGGCAAGGGGGTCGTCGTCCTCGGCACCGTCAAGGGCGATGTGCACGACATCGGCAAGAACCTGGTCGACATCATCCTCACCAACAACGGTTACGAAGTTCACAACATCGGGATCAAGGCCCCGCTCCAGACTTTCGTGGACAAGGCGAAGGAAGTGAACGCCGACGCGATCGGGATGAGCGGGCTGCTCGTGAAGTCCACGATCATCATGCGCGAGAACTTGGTCGAAATGAACGAACTCGGCCTCGCGGAAGTCCCCGTCATGCTCGGCGGCGCAGCACTCACCCGCAACTACGTCGAAGTCGATCTGCGCGCGGTGTACGAAGGTCGCCTCTTCTACGGCAAAGACGCGTTCGAAGGCCTCCACACGATGGACACCCTGATGACCGCCAAGAAGTCGGGCACGATCGATCCGGACCTCGGTCGCGCCCCGGGGGGCCGAAAACTGCCTCCGCGCAAGAGCGAGCAAGCGGTCGAGGCCGTCGACGTGCCGGCGCGTTCGGATGTCGCGGTCGATGTCCCGGTGTTCACACCTCCGTTCCTCGGCGCGCGTGTCGCCAAGGGCGTTCCGCTCGACGAGATCGCGACGTTCATCAACGAGACCGCGCTGTTCCGCAACCAATGGCAGTTCCGGCCGCAGAGTGGCGAGCCCGACGACGATTTCAAGACGCGGATCCGGCCGACCCTGCGGGCCGAGCTCGACGGCGCGAAGTCCCAGGGCTGGCTCGTCCCCGCGGTCGCGTGGGGGTACTTCCCCGTCAATGCCGAAGGCGACGACCTTATTGTCTGGACCGACGACGAACGCCGGGCCGAGCGGTTCCGGTTCCATTTCCCCCGGCAGCAGAAAGACCGCTTCCTCTCCATCGCCGACTTCTTTCGACCTGCAGCATCCGGCGATGCCGACTATGCCGCGTTCCACGTCGTCACCGTCGGCTCGGTCGCGAGCGAGCGCGAACGTGAGTTATTCGCGGCCGATCGGTATCAGGAATACCTGATGTGTCACGGGCTGTCGGTCGAGATGACCGAAGCACTCGCGGAGCTCTGGCACCGGCGCATTCGCGAGGAGTGGGGGTTCGCGGCCGAGGACGGTCCGAGCCTCGCAGGTCTGTTCCGGCAGAAATACCGTGGCTCGCGGTATTCGTGGGGCTATCCGGCCTGTCCGGATCTCGACGATCAGGCCAAGCTCGTCGAACTCCTCGAAGTCGAGCGAATCGGCGTTGCGCTGACCGACGAGTTCCAACTCGAACCGGAACAAACCACCAGCGCGATCATCGTGCCCCACCCCGAGGCCAAGTACTTCGTCGTCTGAGTTCGGTCACCGACGCGACCACCCGCGCCAAGCATCGGCCCCTACACTCGGAGCGCGATGGGGCTCGCCACTGACACTCCGGCGCGACCCGCGGGCCGGAGGCGCGGCGGATCCGGCGACTTCGGGACGTCGACCAGCCGTTCGGCCCGCGAGCGGCGGAGTTCGCTCCTCCTGACGGCGCTCGCAACACTGCCGTTCGGCGTCGGCCTGATCGCGCTCTTCACGACCCGTCAGGGCACGGCGCGGACCTACGGCGACATGGCACTCATCGAGTTGCGCGTGCGAGAGGTCGGCAATCACGCCGTCCTGCTGGGGCCTTACTCCCGCTACCACTGGCACCATCCGGGGCCGCTGCTCTTCGACTGGCTCGCCTTGCCGTATCGCGTGCTCGGCAGTAACGCGCGCGCGCTCTTCGCCGCGTCGACTCTGACCGCCCTGATCACGACGGTCATCATCGCCTTCGTGCTGCACCGTCGTGGCGGGGCTCGCTTGCTCGGTTGGTCGATGGTCGTCGTCGGGATCCTCGTCTGGGCCCTCGGTCCCGAGGTGTTCCGCCTGCCGTGGAACCCATGGATCACGATCCTGCCGCTCGCCGGCGTTCTGCTCCTCGCGTGGAACGCGACCGCGGGCGACCTCTGGTCGTATCCGCTCGCCGTTGCCGGCGGATCATTCCTCGTGCAGTCGCACGTCGGCTACGCGGCAGTGACGGTCGCAATCTTGGCCGGCGCGGCCGGCATCGTGATCGTGTGCGCCGTCCGGAACCTCGTGCCGTGGCGCCGAGTCGGCATCGTCGTGCTCGTCGCCCTCGGAACCCTGGCGGTGCTGTGGAGTCCGAGCCTGTACCAGCAGGTCCGCGACGAACCCGGGAACCTCAGCGAACTCCGCCAGTTCTTCTCCGACGCCGAACCCGATCACACCTTGGGCGACGGCATCTCGGTCAC
>JANLRZ010000108.1:0-7331 GCA_031362155.1 Acidimicrobiia bacterium
CGCGGCCCTCGACGAGTGGTTGGCGCCACGCCTCCAAGACGTCACGCGCCGCGCTCAACTCGAGCGCATCGACGTGGGCCGTCTGCTGCGCGACCTCGTCGGTCACCACCGGGTCCACCAGCTCGATGCCATCGTGCCCACAACATTCACCCTGGCCAATGGACGGAGCGTTCCCATCGACTACAGCGGAGAGCAGCCGGCGATTGCGGTTCGGGTGCAGGACCTCTACGGCACAACGACGCACCCGTCGGTAGCCGACGGGAAGATCCCCCTCGTCCTCCACCTGCTCTCGCCTGCCGGGCGTCCGGTGCAGATCACCGCGGACCTTCCTGGTTTCTGGGCCGGCAGCTGGTCGGAGGTGCGCAAGGACATGGCCGGTCGGTACCCCAAACACCACTGGCCACTCGAGCCCGCGTCGGCGTCGCCGCGCCGCTCTGGGAAGTAGGACTCGGACGGTGGAAAAACGCTGGTGTCGGAGTGGCGAAGCACTCCCAGTGCACGCGACCCGTGGGAAGCGTGGTTCGCTGCCGCATGAACCGGCGGCGTCGAGGTCGCCGACGAAGGGTTCCGGGTCGGCACCACGGACACGGATTCAGCGGACGACGTTTCCCGGCGCCCGGGGCCGGGAAGACGTCTTGGCATGGAGACCATCATCATCATTGCAGTCATCGTCGTCGTGATCGTCGTGATCCTGGCCGTTGTCCTCGCCAAACGGCGCGGCGAGGTCCGGGACACGGAGCATCGTCACGAGGCACAGGAACGCCGGGACCTGGCGAAGGTCAGCGACCTCGAAGCTGATCGGCGCAGTGCCGAGGCCGAAGAGCGAGCCGCCCGGGCCAAGCGCGAGACCATCGCGGCCGAACAACAGCAGATGGCCGCCGCGAGCCATCGGGCAGCGGCCGACGACCTCAACGCGCAAGCGGACGACATCGATCCCGACAACTAACGGCAGCTTGCGCGGCCACACATGGCCAACCCAATGCTCGCCCTCTTCTCGGACACGTTGTCGTGACGCAGGCCTCGACGGTCCAGAGGGGTCCAGTTGGGGTGGCAGGATAAATCGATGGAGCGCCGCCGCGTCTTCGCGTTTATTGCGTTCGCGACGCTGGTCGCCTCGGCGGTCGTCGCCGTCGTCTTGATCGACGCGGTGACCGCAGTCGCGGTTGCGCTCGGTGCCGTGTTGATGACTGGCGTGAGCGGTTGGTACCTCGTCACGACCACCGGAATTGGGCGAGCGATCGGCGGCGTCGTCGTTGCCGGCGGGTTCGTCGTTCTCCTCTCGGTCTCGTCGAGCGCCAGCTCGCAACTCGCATTCGTCGCGCTGCTCTTCGTCAGCCTCGCGGTGTCCATCGGTGGCGCTCGGTATGCGCTCGGGCGCGATCGGAAGAGTTTGCGAGCGGCACCACCGCCCGGCGTGCCGGTCGGGCCGGCCGCGCGCCCGGCACTCATCGTCAATCCGCGATCCGGTGACGGTGTTGCCGACGCCGTCGGCCTGATCGACGCTGCGAAAGCACGAGGTATCGAGGTCGTCATGCTGGATGAGGGCCTCGACCTCGCCGAACTCGCGGCACGAGCGATCGCCGCGGGTGCCGATGCCATCGGCATGGCCGGCGGTGACGGATCCCAGGCCGTGGTGGCGTCACTCGCGATGAAGCACAGGATCGCGCACGTGTGCATACCGGCCGGCACCCGGAACCATTTCGCGCTGGACCTCGGACTCGATCGCGACGACGTCATCGGAGCCCTCGATGCGTTCGGGGATGCACACGAACGGCGGGTCGATCTCGCCCAGATCGGAGATCGGGTCTTCGTCAACAACGTGTCGCTCGGCGCGTACGCCACCGTCGTGCAATCGTCCGAATATCGCGAAGCGAAGGTCCGCACCGCGGCGTCGATGCTGCCCGAACTCTTCGGACATGACGGTCCGACCTGCCCGATGACCTTCGGTGGTCCAGACGGTGAACTCCACCACGACGCGGCACTGCTCCTGGTTGCCAACAATGCATACACGTTGACTCGGCTCTCGGGGCTGGGCACGCGCGAGAAGCTCGATGGCGGTGAACTCGGCGTCGCTGCTGTCGAAATCGACTCCGCATTGGAGGTGGCGGGTTTCGTGGCCGCGGAGGCTGCCGGACTACTCGGTAACTACCGGGGGTTTCATGAGTGGACGACCGCGGAGTTCCGGGTTGATGCCGACGGGCCGATCGAGGCCGGGGTCGACGGCGAGGCGCTCACCCTCGATCCGCCGCTCGAGTTCCGGTCGCTTCCGGGCGCTCTCCGGGTCCGGATTCCAAGTCATGCGCCGGGATGGTCGCCCGCGGCGCTGTCCCCACCCTCGGTCTGGTGGACCGTCCGGACCTTGGCCCACGTCCTGGCCGGGCACCGGACCACCGTCGCCGACCACGAATCGGCTCCGTCGATGCCTGCCCGAGGCAGCTGAGGTCGTCGGCACCTCCGCGATCGGTCGCGACACAGCCGGGGTCTGAACCCCGGCTGATCTGCCCGTTCTCATTCCGCAGGTCAGCCGTGGTGTCGGAGGGATGAGTTGCACCATGACCCCACGACGTGATCAAGCGACTTCTGGCGTGAGACCAAACTCAGCAGCGGACCCGACGACGGACACGGCGCGCCACGGAGTTCCCGGGCTTCCGCGGATGCCCCGTCGCCGCTCTGGGTCAGAGTCCGAGCAAGTCGGCGATGAGCTCTCGGATCTGTTGGAGCGTCACGGGCCCGACGTTCGTGCCCGTCGTGTCGACGATGCGGTCGACGCTGATCGTCGTGGGGAGATGCGTCTGAGCGACACCGAACGAGGCGATGTCGACCTCGCTCAACCATCCTCGCTTGACCGTCGTGCAGGGGACGACCACGATCGCGTGTTGCCGGAACTCGAGCACATCGTCGGACGTGACGACGATTGCCGGTCGGATGAACCCGGGCTCACCACGTGCGGGGGTGCCGAAGTCGCAGCGGACGATGTCACCGGCTCGCATCAGCGACGTCGCTTGCCGACGCGTCCAGTACGGCCACGTCGTGGTCATCGAGAGATGCGCTGGAGAGTTGAGAACCGATGATGCGACGACGTTCCCGTCGGATCAGCTTCTCGACCTGTGCGTCGAGCGTGAGACCGTCGCGATCCGCGAGCTGCCGCAGCGCATCACGGGTCTGGACCGAGACCTTGATGGTAGTCGTTTCAGGCATACCATCAAGTATACCGTTTGCTGTAATCCACGATTGTCGATCAGTTTGGGCGCCCGTGGGACTGGGTACATCAAGAGGCAAGGCGATTTCTCAGACGATTCAACGATAGATGGGCCCGCCGTGACCTCCTTGCAATGCGACTACGTCATCTACATAACCGGCAACGCCGGCACGGTGTGGAATGCCCTCACCGATGCCGACGCCACTGGCGCGTGGTGGGGCCACAGCAACGTCTCTGACTGGAAGGTCGGGTCGACCTGGAAGCACGTCCGGGCCGACGGAAGCGGCGAGGTCGACGGTGTAGGTGAGGTGCTCGAGAGCGTCCGACCAAACCGCCTTGCAATGACCTTTCCGACGCTCAAGCCATCGACGGTGGCCTTCGACCTGGAGGAGTTCACCGACTTCGTCAGACTCACGATGACCCACACCGAACTGGACGATGAGGCGACATGCTCGGGCGTCGCCCGTGTTTGGCCGGCGCTGCTTTCCAACCTCAAGACCTACCTCGAATCAGGCAAAGTGATGGCGACGCCCCCGCTCTCGTCCCTCTGAAGCGCGGTGTCATAGGCGGCCCGACGTCGAGTTCCCTGGGCGTACCTTGAACCCTGGACGTTCCGAGCGTTGGCCGAGTCACATTGAGCGTTTCGAGGCGCAACGCCGTAACGCTCCCGCTCGTTTGCATGCGATTCTCCCTCGGATGTCACCCGCAAGCAGTGGTCTCATTGAGCGTGTTGAGCGTCATGCCCGACCTGCGTTGGTGCGGTGGGTGATGAAGACGGCTTGCGCTGTCCTGGATCAGGTCCACCCGGTCGAGGAACGCCGACTTGCGCCTCGACGCATCTGAGAGATATCTCGCCTCGCCTCCGAGGCTCGTGTCATGTCACAAAGCGTCGGTCCTCGTGCGACCGTCCAGTGGAAAATCGAGGAGAGCCCCACATCCGGTTGCTTGAACGGCTCGTCGCCGGTGCCTACTCGTACGAGCAGCACATCATCCGTAGTCAACGACGCCCATGAACTCCAGGCGCGCTCCCTCAGAAGGCATGGATGCCCATTCTTCGTTGTGGACAAACGTGACCTCGCCGCCCATGACATCGGCGTAGAAGGCCGCCAATCCCCCCGGATCCGGACACGCCAAGGTGACCGAGCTGAAGCGGATGGCGCTTGACATGCGTTCACCGTAACTTGG
This sequence comes from Acidimicrobiia bacterium, assembly GCA_031362155.1. Taxonomy (GTDB): domain Bacteria; phylum Actinomycetota; class Acidimicrobiia; order IMCC26256; family JAENVU01; genus JAENVU01. Next base: position 4,385 of record JANLRZ010000108.1, read on the forward strand.
CGGGGCGGCGATCGCCGCTGTGCTGATGGCATTCGTGAGCCCTACGCCTTCCAAGCCTTCACCCATCGCAAGAGTCTCGCCTTGTCTTCAATCGACACGGCTAGCACAACGGTCGTGAATACCGAGCGCCCGGCTTGGGTAGAAGCCGGTCTGGTGATCGGCTATTCGGTGGTGATTCTGCCCTGGCGAGGTGTGCGCAAGGTTGCCCGACGTCAGGTCAACGAGGTACTGCTGGCAATCTTGTGCTGTAGAATGTTCGCCTCAGTGATGGTCGCCTGTTGGTCATCGCTCGGCCCCGATCCACGGAACGCCTCGACGGACTCAACCGAATCCCATTGCTCGAAGATGTTGACTCGATCCGCCTCGAGCGGGTCAGCGGACAGATGGAAGTCGATGCAGCCGGGCGCCGAACGACCCGCCCGAATGACTCCCTCGCAGTCTTGGAGATAGCTGGTGCGTTGGTCGGGATCGACCCGGAGAAAGCCTGCGACAATGATCATCGGCCGTTTCTAGCATCGTTCACTACTGCGCAGAGTTGGGATTCAGGGACACGGGCCTGAACCGAACTCGGTCGCCTGGTGTCAGTGTGACATCGAGATTCTGCGTCTCGCTCGTCGCGGACCATCAGCCCGGTGGCTGCGACACGTTGGTGTGCTGTGCCCCGTTTGGTCATGGTCAGCTGAGACGCTGCTGTAGGTGCACGGCCACGTTGTCGCCGATTCCCTTGCCGAGGGTTTTGCGGAGTGCTGCTTTGAGCGGGACCATGTGGGTTCCGTCACCCATCGGGAGCAGCGTTGCTTGGAAGGGTTTGCCATCGATGGTGCCAGCGACCTTGACCGCTTTGCGGGTAGCGAAGATGTCGCCGGAATCAGGCATGGCGACACATGTCCATCCGCTGTTCGCTTCGGTCGTGATCGACGCAGTGAATGTTTCGTCGATGAGCTCAGGCTTCTTCGCTGTAGTCATGGGCGGTTGCTTTCTGGTCGGCTCCCGGTCCCTGGAGTTCCGCCCGAGTTCGGTGGTGAAGTGCTGTCCGGCAGCACGGTGCTCAGGCGGCCAGCGAACAGCTCGGGGTGCACGGTGAAGCCGACATGGTCACCGGGAAACGACATCGGGCTGATGCCGAGTGAGGTGGCGAGCGTGTTCGACGTGCGTTCACAGGTTTGCCCTGTTGATGCCTCGCCGATTCCGACGATGATCCGTGTGCCGCCAGCGCGGAGCGCGGTGAGGTCGGGTAACCAGTAGGTGGATGGTCGCAGGGTGTGGGCGAAGAAGAACAACTCGTCGGCGGCTGCTTGCGGGGTCGGTTCGCTGGCCCATTGCGCAATGTCTTCTTCGCTGAGCGTGATGTTTGCTGACCTGAGGAACTTGCCCCATGCCCCGCCGACGTCACCCGAAAGATAGGTCGCGACGATGTCCTCGGTGACGGCTCTCAGCTCGGCCCGATCGTCGAGCAGTTCTTCCAGCGGGGGTTCGTGGGCCACCACGGTGTGCACCTGGTCGGGGTGGGCTTGAGCGAGCGCCAACGCGCTGACCGCACCACCGCTCGACCCGAACACTGCGACCGGACCGAGGCTCAGGTGGTTCAACAACTGCGACAGGTCATCGGCGAGCATCTCCGGCGTGACATCCTGATCGGGGTCGTCGACCGAGCTGCGGTTGATGCCGCGAGGGTCAGTCGTGATCACGGTGTGATCCACGGCGAGCAGATCTGCGAGCGACGCGAACGCCGTGGCGTCCGTCGGGCAGCCGACCAGTAGTACGCCTGGTCCGACACCACGCACTTCGTAAAACACGTGCGCGCCGGTCGTACGCAACATGGCATTGACGGTCGGGTCGGATGCAGTCTGGGTCACGTGTCGGTGTTCCCTGAGATGGCCGAGACCAAACACCACTCCATGCGCCGGCATCGGCGATCCAGGTTTGCGAGTGTCGTGACGGTCACGCTAAGTCGGGTGACACGTTCTGGCCTGACAGACAGCGAATGGCTTCCATCAGATCATCTCGGATCTGTCGACGATGACGCCGCTGGGTTCCCACGTAGGTCGACGGGTCGATCGGCGTTCCGAATCGTGCGACCACCGGATGGAACGGTCGTGGCACCTTGGCGCCGATTGGTTGGACCCGTTCAGTGCCGACCAGGCCAATCGGAACGATCATTGCGTTCGTCATCAATGCCAGTTGAGCTACACCGGTTCGACCGCGGTGCAGCAGGCCATCGCGCGAGCGCGTCCCTTCGGGATAGATGCCGAGCATGTCGCCGTGTTCGAGCGCCGCCGCGGCGGTGTGTGCGGGGCAAACTCACCTGCGGCATCTGCGGCCGGCTCATGCAAGCCCACCAGGCAGCGCGGCACGTGGCGCGGTCTTCCCCGGCTCACCCATGGACTACGCCGAGCACCCGCGGCAGTGGCGCGACGAGGGCAGTCTCGCAGGCACCCGGGTCGTACGCCGTGGCGCACCGACCTCGTGAGCGCCTGGGCGGCAGTGCAGTCTGCACGTTGCTCGAGCATCCTGAACTTCAACGTCGGGTACGGCGCGACCATGCGATGATCGCCAGCATCGTCGAGGAGTCGCTGCGCTACGAGACGCCGACCCAGCTGATGTTCCGCACCACGGCCCACCCGGTCGAGCTGGCCGGCGTCGTCATCCCTTCGGGCGCGACCGTGATTCCTCTGATCGGGTCAGCGAATCGGGATCCCGAGGTCTTCAGCGAACCGGACCGGTTCGATCCCGATCGTGATCTCGCCTGGCACCTCGGCTTCGGCCACGGCATCCCTTTTGTCTCGGCGCGGCCCTGGCCCGGCAGGAAGCGACGACTGCGATCGAGGAGCTCATGGCGCGGTCCACGTGGCTGGAGGCGGCCGGCCCCATGGAGAGCGTCACCTCGATCGTGTTCCGCGGGCCGAGCCGCCTTCCCGTGCACATGTTCTGATCGCGCCCAGGCCAG
>JANLRZ010000112.1:0-8666 GCA_031362155.1 Acidimicrobiia bacterium
CGACCCGCTCGCGATGTACCTCTCCGACGTGTGCACCATTCCGACGAACCTCGCGGGCCACGCCGCGATGACCGTCCCGTTCGGTGTGGGCGCCGAGGGTCTCCCCGTCGGTGTGCAGGTCTTGGCCCCGGCGCTCGGCGAAGCCGTCATGTTCCGTGCCGCCCGCGCCCTCGAGGCCGCAGCGCCTTGATGAGACCGGTGATGCACTCCCTACCTCTGCCGGCACCCGAGCCGGAGCGAGGGACGAGCAGAGGCGAGCAGCTCGGGAGCGTCCCGACGCGCACGCAGGTTGACGCATCCGAGCGGACGAGCAGTTTGGCCGAGCGGACGAGCCGATTACAGGAAGAAGTGGGTGAGGGCGCGGTTGAAGACGTCGGCAGCCTCCCACTGGAGGAAGTGGCCGGCGCCGGTCACGACGAACGGTCCGACGCACTCGTCGAAGGCCACTGCGCACCGCGCCGGGAAGCTCGAAGGCACGACGTGATCATCGGGGCCGTAGAGCACCAGCGTGGGCACCGGGTTCGTTTCGAGGAACCGCGGCATTTCCTTCATGGGTTTCGCCCCGGTCGCGGTCTCGTAGATGGAGAAGCTCGCTCGCAGCTTGGCCGGATCGGCGAAAGGTTCGGTCATGAAGTCGACCACGTCGCGAGCAAACGCGGTCGGCGATGCCCACAGGCGATGGGTGTACATGCCGGCGATATAGGCGCGCCGGCGTTCGGGCGTGTCGAGTTCCTCGGCGAGCGCGTCCGCGTCGGTGGCTTGCCGGATGAAGTAGTCGGTAGTCACGCGGTTGGCGAAGTCGTCACCGGGGATGCCCGCGGCCTCGTACTCCCCGTTGCGCAGGACGGGGGTCAGGGTGTTGAAGAAGCAGAGCTTGGGCACGAAGCCGGGGAAGCGGAGCGACAGGTCGTAGACGATCGGCCCGCCGGCATCGCCCGCAGCCGCGAAGCACGAGTCGTGACCGAGTTCCTCGTGGACGAGTGCGTACATGTCGTAGGAGAACGCGGCGACGTCGTAGAACCCGTCGGGGGCCAGTTCGCTGTCGCCGAAGCCGCGCAGGTCGGGCGCGATCACTTCGAAGCCGGCGGCGACCAGCGGTTCGATGTTGCGCCACCAAATGCGCCGAGTTTCTGGCCAGCCGTGGACGAGCAGCAGCGGAACGCCGCCGACGCCTTCTCGAAGGTATGCGAGCGTGGCGCCCGTCGACAGCGTGGCGCGGTGGGTCGCGAACCGCGCGGGATCAAGATCGTGAGCCATTTCAGGAGTTTGGCATGAGCGAGGCGGAACGATGAGCGAAGGTGTGCGGGCATGACGCAGTACGAAGCCGTGATGGGTCTCGAGGTCCACGTCGAACTCTCGACGGCCACCAAGCTGTTCTGTGGTTGTCGGAACGAGTTCGGCTCCGAGCCCAACACCAATATCTGCCCGGTCTGTCTCGGCCTGCCCGGCTCGCTGCCGGTGCTGAACGAAAAGGTCGTCGAGTTCGCGCTCCGCATCGGGGAGGCGTTGCACTTCGACGTGCCCGAGCGGTCGATCTTCCACCGCAAGAACTACTTCTACCCCGACATGCCCAAGGACTTTCAGACGTCGCAGTACGACTCGCCGATCTGTGCCGACGGCTTCCTCGAGGTCGACGGGGTGCGCATCGGCATCGAGCGGGCCCACATGGAAGAGGACACGGGGAAGACCACACACGTCGGCGGCGGCGGTCGGATCCACGACGCCGATCACAGCAATGTCGACTACAACCGCGCCGGCGTTCCGCTCATGGAGATCGTGAGCCGGCCGGAACTCCACACTGCTGAACAGGCCAAGGGGTACGTCAGTGAGTTGCGGGGCATCCTCGAAGCCATTGGCGTCTCCGACGTAAAGATGGAAGAGGGCTCGATGCGGGTCGACGCGAACGTGTCGGTCCGACCCGTCGGCACCGAGACCTTGGGGACCCGCGCCGAAATCAAGAACATGAACTCGCTGCGGTCGCTCGGTCGGGCGATCGAGTACGAGATCGCGCGGCAGGTCGAACTCGTCGAGAGCGGTGGGCGAGTCGTGCAGGAGACGCGACATTGGGACGAGTCCGCAGGGATTACCCACGGCATGCGCTCGAAGGAAGGGTCCGAGGACTATCGGTACTTCCCCGAGCCGGACCTCGTGCCGGTCGCGCCGACCGACGCAATGCGCGCGACGGCACGGGCCGCGATCGGTGAGCTGCCGGCAGCGCGCCGGGCCCGCATGGTGGAGCAGTGGGGGATCAGCGACACCGACGCGCGCACGTTGGTCGAGAGCCCCGGCCTGGCAGAGTTCGCCGACGCGGCCGTGGCCGAGGGTGCACCGGGCAAGGACGTCACGAACTGGTTGAGCGGCGAGGTATTGGCGTATCTCAACGAAACCGGCCTGTCGCTGGCGGTGCTCCCGCTGACGCCCGGGAAGCTCGCGGAACTCTGCAGTCTCGTGAGCGACGGCACGTTGTCCCGCAACCTCGCCAAGGACGTGCTGGGCGAGTGCCTGCGCGAGCCGAAGGATCCGAAGGCCGTTGTGGCCGAGCGGGGGCTGGCGCAAGTGAACGACGAGGGTGAGCTGGGGGCGCTCGTCGATGCGGTCCTCGCCGAAAACGCCGACACGATCGAGGAATATCGCAACGGGGACGACAAGTTACGGAAGAAGAAGCGCGGGTTCTTGATGGGTGAAGTCATGAAGGCTTCGAAGGGATCCGGGAACCCGCAAGTCCTCAACCGCTTGCTCGACGAGAGGCTCAACTGATGGAAATCCCCGAGTTCGCCACCGATGAAGGCGTCGAGCGGGTGCTCGTCGTCGTGGCCCACCCGGATGACATCGACTTCGGCACCGCCGGTTCGGTCGCCACGTGGACCGATGCCGGCATCGATGTCACGTACTGCTTGGTCACGAGCGGCGATGCGGGCGGGGACGACCGTTCCCAGTCGCGCGCCGACATGGCGGCACAGCGAGAGGCGGAGCAGACCGCGGCGGCCAAGCACGTTGGTGTGAGTGATCTGTACTTCTTGCAGTACCCGGACGGTCGGGTGGAATACAACCTGGACCTACGGCGAGACATCTCGCGCGTGATCCGGCAGGTCCGTCCCCAGCGGGTGATCTCGATGTCGCCGGAACGGAACTTCGAACGGGTGTACGCGAGTCATCCCGATCACCTGGCCACCGGTCAGGCCACCATGGCCGCGGTGTACCCGGACTCGCGCAACCCCTTCGCCCACACTGAACTCTTGGACGAGGGTCTCGACCCGTGGACGGTGCCACAGCTGTGGATCGGTCTTCGCGGTGAGTGCAATGTGTTCGTCGACACGACCGATGTGTTCGATCGGAAGCTTGCAGCCCTGAAGGCCCACGAGAGCCAGATCGGTGATCCTGCGTGGGTCGAGAGCCTGCTGCGTGAATGGGGCGGCGCGAACGCCCAGCAAGCGGGGCTGCCCGAAGGCCGCCTCGCGGAAATCTTCTACGCCATCGACGCGAAGTAACTCGCCGTCGAGGACGCGTGGGAAACCGATGGAGGCGTCTCGGCGATGAAGCAGATCATGTTGCACGGCGCGAACGACTGGCGGCTGGACGACGTTCCCGATGCGGAGCCGGGTCCGCGTGACGCGCTCGTGCGCGTCGCCGCGTGTGGGATTTGCGGCACCGACGTGTCCTACGTCCACATGGGGCTGATCCCGGGCCACCCGATCCCGCTCGGCCACGAGATGGCCGGCGTCGTCGAATGGGTGGGCGGTGAAGTGGCCCACGTTGCGGTCGGGGACCGGGTGATCGTCTGCCCGTCCGATCTCGGTTCCGGCACGATGGGGACCGGCGGCAGTCAGGGTGGGCTCACCCCGTTGCTCCACGTGCCCGAGGTCGCGACGGGCCGGCGTCTGTTCCCCGTTCCCGACGGCATGCCGCTGACGACCGCCGCGCTGGCGGAGCCTCTCGCGGTCGGGATGCAGTCGGTGAACCAGGCCGACGTGGTGCCGGGCGAGAAGGTGGCGGTCTTCGGATGCGGACCCATCGGGCTCATGGCACTCGCCACGCTGGCCGATCGCGGGATCACCGATGTGGTGGTCGTCGACTTCAGCCGTGCTCGTCGCGACCTCGCGATGGAGCTGGGGGCGACGCACGCGCTCGACCCGGCCGCAGCCGACGTCTGGGGTGAGCTGAAGCGGATCCACGGCACCGTGCCGTTCAGGTTCGGCCCGACCGCGGCGACCGATGTGTTCATCGAAGCGTCCGGTGCCGACGCGGTGATCGGCGAGGTTCTCCAGCACGGTCGGGTGGACGGCCGCCTCGTGATCGTCGCGCTCCACTACCGACCGGTGCCGACCAGCTTCGTCAACGTCCTTATGAAGCAGTTCACGATCCGTGGCTCGATGGAGTATCCCGAGCGATTCGAGGACGCGGTCGAGTTGCTCGCGCGGCGCGACCTCTCGCAGCTGATCACCCACACGATGCCGCTCGAGGAATTCGGCGAGGGGCTCGCGGTGCTCGAAGGTTCGAAGGATTGCGGCAAGGTGATGATCACGATGGGGAGCGACGAGTGAACCCGCGCGTCGTCGCCGAGATGACATGACCGGCGAGATTCGCATCGACGATCTCGCTGCGCCCGTACTCAACGATGTGCAGCGCATGGGGCTGGACTACGGCGAGTCGAAGCCCACGGACCTCACCGTCGACGCGGTGTGCTCCGCCGCGGTGGCGCGTGCCGGGCTCGACGACTTCGGGCCCGATGACTTCCGGGAACGACTCGAACTCCAACTCACGGAGATGGACACCGACCCCGAGCGCACCGGTCTCGGCCGGTTGCTGATGTTCGGGGACTGCGTGCGGTACGCCGTGAACCGGCTCCGCATCCGCGACCTGCTCGCTCGGCATCCCGAGATCCTCGACATCGAGATCGCGGCACCGGTCATCGTGATCGGCTTGCCACGATCGGGGACGACCCATCTCGTCAATCTGCTCGCCGCGGACACCCGGTTCCGTTCGATGCCGTTGTGGGAGTCCTACGAGCCGGTGCCGGACCCTCGCGAGGAACCGGTCGACGGCGTCGACCCTCGGTGGACCCGGTGTCAGCTGGCGTGGGAGGCGATGCAGGCCGGCGCGCCCTTCGTCGCAGCCATGCACCCGATGGCTCCGGACCACGTCCACGAGGAGAACGAGCTCATGGCGCCGGACTGCTCGAACTACAACCTTGAGTGGGTCGCGCGTACCCCGCGGTGGCGTGACTACTACCTCGCCCACGACCAGACACCTCATTACGCGTACATGAAGACCGTGCTCCAGATCCTCCAGTGGTACCGGCCGCGCGAGCGGTGGGTGTTGAAGTCACCGCAGCACCTGGAGCAGATCGGTCCCTTGCTCACGACGTTCCCCGACGCGACGATCGTGGTAACCCACCGTGATCCCGTCGCGGTGGTGCAGTCGACGATCACGATGCTCACCTACGGCGCGCGCACCGCCTACCGCACGACCCGACCGGAGTGGTACCGCGACTACTGGACCGAGCGTATCGGCCTGCTGCTCGACGCGTCGCTGCGCGACCGCCACCTGCTGCCCGCCGACCGCACCGTCGACGTGTTCTTCGACGAATACATGGCCGACGAGCTCGGCACGCTGCAACGCGTCTACGACGCGGCCGGCATCGAACTGAGCGACGCCGCCCGGGCCGAGATCGAGGCGTACCGCGCCGCGCACCCACGAGGAAAAGACGGGCGAGTGGTCTATGACCTGCGCCGGGACTTCTCCACGACTCCCGAGGAGGTACGCGCCCGTTTCGGCGCGTATCTCGACCGCTTCCCCGTCCGAATCGAGGTTACGTGAGCATCCAACAGCAGGTCGACGATCTGATCGACACCCGCCCGGGGCGCGAGCTGCTCGTCCCGACCTACGACGCCACTGCGCATCCCGTGGTCGACGGGCTCGTGTACCGCTCGGGCGGGACCACGGCCGCATACATGGTCCTCACCGATACGGGTCGCATGATCGTCAACACCGGGATGGGCTTCGAGGCGCCTCACCACAAACGGCTCTTCGACGCGGTCTGTCCGGGGCCGACGCACACGATCGTCACGACCCAGGCCCATGTCGATCACGTCGGCGGTGTCGACCTGTTCACCGAGCCCGGGACGAGCTACATCGCGCAGGCGAACAATCCGGCGTGTCAGCGCGACGACCAACGGATTCAGGGCCTACGCATGCGGACCGCGGGCATCTGGTTCGACATGCTCGGCACCGACGCGAAACGCATTTACCAGGAGAACCCCGGCGTCTCCATGGCGCAGTCGGTACCGACACCGGACATCACCTTCGACCAGCGCCTCGGCCTCAACCTCGATGGCCTGCGCGTCGAGCTGCTCGCCGCGGTGGGGGAGACGATCGACTGCTGTGTGGTGTGGCTCCCCGAACACCGGGTCGCGCTCGTGAGCAACCTGTTCGGGCCGCTGTTCCCGCACTTCCCGAACGTCAACACGATCCGCGGTGATCGGTACCGGTTCGTCGAGCCTCAGCTCGCGACCAACCGGATGGTGCGCGAGCTGCGACCCGAGGTGCTCGTCACCGGCCGCCACGATCCGATCGTCGGCTCCGACCTCATCGAAGCGTCGCTCGAGCGCTTGCACGGTGCCGTCACCTACGTGCACGACCGCGCGCTCGACGGCTTCAACGCCGGCACCGACGTGTGGACGCTCATGCGCGACATCGCGCTCCCGCCGGAACTCCGGGTCGGCCAGGGTTACGGCAAGGTGGCATGGGCTGTCCGCACGTTCTGGGAGGAGTACGTCGGCTGGTTCAAGCTGGCGTCGACGACGGAGCTGTATCCCGACAGTGCGCCGGCCGCGCTCGCCGAGTTGGTGGACCTGGCGGGAACCGATGCCACGCTGGCGCGCGCCGAAGCCGCGCTCGCCCGCGGCGATGCCCCGCTCGCGGTTCGGCTCGGGGAGGCGGTCGAGGCCGTGGCGCCCGACGACCCCCGCCTCCGTGCGCTCATGGCCGGGGCGCATCGGTACCTGCTCGACCACGGCGGCGATGTGAGCTTCTGGGAGCACGGATGGCTCCGCACCGAACTCGCTCGCTGGGAAGCGCCATGATCGTCTTGATGGCGACGGCGAGGGCTCAACCCACGATGCTGAGGCTGGTGATGGGCGCGAGGCCGCGATGGGTGCGGGTCCAGGTCTCGCCGGCGTTCGTCGACTCGTAGACCTCACCGCTGCGGGTGCCGAACGCGGCCAACTCGCCCGAGCCGTCCAGCGCGTGGGTCTCGATGTTGCCGTCGATCCAGTGCGTCACTCGCTCGAACCGTTCGGTGGCATGAATGTTCGTCCGGTAGATCGCGCTCTGGCGCCCACGCGGGCCTTCCGACGCGCTGACGAGGATCGCCTGGTCCGGGACCGCGACGGCCCGGCAGTAGGTCGCGTGGAGGCCGCGGTCGAGGGTGTTCCAAGTGAGCCCGGCGTCGTGGGAGACGAGTAATCCGGTCGCCGCGGCCGCGACGACGAGTTCATCGCGGCCCCAGACCGATCGAACCTGGTGAATGTCGTCGTGAATGTCGACGGTGGGCGTCCAGGTCCGCCCGCTGTCGGCGGAGCGCACGATGCCGCCGACGTGCACGTTGACCAGCAACACGTTGCCCGCAGTGCAGGCGATCGATCGCACCTCGGGTGGGCCGCCCCACGGGGTGTACCACTCGTCGCGTCCGACGACCTGCTCGAACGTCTTGACCGGCTCGAGACCGCCGGCGCCGAGGCGGTACAGGTGCGCGCCTTCGGAGCCGACGAGGAGGCCGCCCGGAGCGTCGATCGCACAGAGCATTCCGGCGACGCCACCGAGGAGCGACCATCCGGCCTGCCCGTGCCACAGCAGGTGCCGGCCGTTCTCGACGAGGGCGTCACCGAAGACGCGGACGGGTCCGGTCCGGGTGGTACCGCTGGGCGGTTCGACGAGCCCGTCGGCAGTGGCGATGCGTAGCTTCATGGCCCCTCCGACGACCGGTCCTTCATCTGGTCGGCGGTTTCGCGGAAGGTCTTGAGTACGGCGGCCCAGAGTTCTGGTGCCGACGCGTAGGGCGCGTTGGTCGCGACCCGGTCGACGAGCCCGACCGTGCGCTCGGCCAACTCCCGGCCGCAGTCCGATGGGGTGCCGCGGACCGCGATGAGATCGAACAGTTCGTCGTCGACGAGGGTGACCATTGCGTCCCAGTCGCCGAGCTTGCTGAGCCGGTTGAACTCGGGCTGGAGTTCGCCGCGGTCGTGGTGATCGAGCACGCCGCGGTACGCAGGGGTCGACGCGTAGAAGGCGATCTGAGCCCGGGTTGCGTATTCGGCTCCGGCGCGGGCTTCGTCGGTCATGCCCGTCGCGACCATGACTGGCCACGCGATCTCGAAATCGGGTCGGGAGGCCGCGGTCCCCGCATCGAGCGCGACGAGCGTCTGTGACTCGAGGTGGTCGCGGGTGTTGAACGGGTGCACGAAGAATCCGTCGGCGAGATCACCGGCGACGCGGGTCATTGCCGGGCCGACTCCTGCGAGGAAGATGCGTGGCGGCCCGGCCGGAATCGGTTCGGGGGTGAAGAACGGCGTCATGAGAGTGTGGCGGTAGTACTCACCCTCGAACCGCAGGGGTGCTCCGTCTTGCCAGGTCGCGAAGATCGCTCGGAGGGCCTCGATGAACTCGCG
>JANLRZ010000186.1:0-5657 GCA_031362155.1 Acidimicrobiia bacterium
CCGCGCCGCGGCCGGGGCCCCCCGCGGGGGGTTGGGGCCCCCCCCCCCCGGCCCCCCGCCGACCCCCGCCCCCGGGGGCCCCCCCCACCCGGTGGGCGCGGCGCGCCACCGCGTCATGCCTCCATCGGTTTCGCGGCGCTAGGCCGTTGTGCTCATTCGGGCCGATCTCGGGAATCTGACGGTTTTGCCCGGTTTATAGTCCTGTCCATTCACCCGCCCACTGGTCCCTTGGCAGGAGCACCATGACGACCGAACACCCCATCGCGTCCGATTCGTCGGAGGCCACTTCCCAGGCGCAGCCGCGTCGCGTGCTCGTGACCGGCGCGGCCGGCTTCGTCGGCAGTCACTTGGTCGACACGCTGGTCGCCCGCGGCGACGACGTGATCGGCGTCGACTGCTTCACGCCGTACTACTCACAGGGCGCAAAACGCGCCGCGGTCGCCGGCGCGCTGGACCACAGCAACTTCACGCTCGTCGAAGTCGACCTCCGAGATGCCCCACTGACCGAACTGCTCGATGGCGTCGACACGGTGTTCCACCAGGCAGCACAACCGGGCGTGCGCCTGTCGTGGTCCGACGGTTTCTCCGAGTACGCGAGCCACAACGTGTTGGCCACCCAACGACTCCTCGAGGCGGCTCACGATCGCGACGTCCGTCGGTTCGTCTACGCGTCGTCGTCGTCGGTGTACGGCAACCAGGACCGGTACCCCACCGTCGAGACCGACCTGCCCGGTCCGTACAGTCCCTACGGCGTGACGAAGCTGGCCGCAGAACATTTGTGTGGCTTGTACGCGGAAAACTGGGGCCTGTCCACCGTCTCACTTCGGTACTTCACCGTGTTCGGCCCGCGTCAACGGCCCGACATGTCGATTCACCGTCTCTGTGAAGCCGTCGGGACCGGAGCATCGTTCCCGCGCTTCGGCGACGGCACCCAGATCCGTGAGTTCACCTACGTCTCTGACATCGTCGCCGCGAACTTGTGCGCGGGCGACGCCGACGTCGACCCCGGCACGGTGGTCAACGTCGCGGGTGGCGGCGAGATCACGCTCAACGAACTCATCGCGATGGTCGGCGAGTTGGCCGGCACCGAGGTGACGATCGAAGACCACCCGGCCCAAGCCGGCGACGCCAAGCGCAACGGCGGCTCGACCACGCAAGCCTCCGAGCTGTTGGGTTGGGTACCCGAGGTCGGCCTGCGTGAGGGGATCGCGGCGCAACTCGCCTGGCACAACGATCGCCGGTCCGTCGCCGTCTGACTCGTCTCGCCCGACCGACAACGTTGGGAGAAGAGCCACAGGGGACTGCTAGAGTTCCCTGGCTCTCACCGAGAGTCTGAGCCCCCATCGTCTAGTGGCCTAGGACGCCGCCCTTTCACGGCGGTAACGGGGATTCGAACTCCCCTGGGGGTACCAACCGTCTTCGGACGGCTCTGGTCCTGTGGTGCAGTTTGGAGTGCACGCCGCCCTGTCAAGGCGGAGGCCGCGGGTTCAAATCCCGTCAGGACCGCCGGATGCCTTCGGGCGTTCACCCGGCCGGGTAGCTCAGTTGGCAGAGCGCGCGCCTGAAAAGCGCGAGGTCACCGGATCGACGCCGGTCCCGGCCACTGTCGGCAGTTCCCCCAGGAACACCGCCGTTGGAGTGCGCGATCACTGCGCCCCGCCCCAGACGGGGTCCGGAACGAGTGTCCGATCAGAGTTCGGTGTGCTCTTCGACCTTGTCGAGGAACTGGCGGATCTCCGACGCGCGGAACCGGCGGTGTCCACCGAGGGTCCGGATCGCGGAGATCTTGCCGGCGCGGGCCCACCGGGTCACCGTCTTGGGGTTGACACGGAACATTGCTGCCACCTCGGAAGGCGTCAACAGTGCGTCGTCGTCGGGATGTCCCTGCATTACGGCCTCCGGGTTGAACAAAATGGATCCGGACGATTCGGACCGGTTCGGTAGCGGGAGAGTACTTGGTCCCCCTCGTCGGAACGCGGATCCCGCACTCGACGTAGGTCCAATGTACCACTCGGTCCCTTTTATTGGGTTGATGGTCGCGGACTTCGCGCCCAAACCCCGGCCCCGACCCCTCGAAACCTTGGCTCGTACACTCCTCGCATGTCTCCGGTCGTTGCGGTCGCCAATCAGAAGGGTGGCGTCGGCAAGACCACCACCACCCACTCACTGGGTGAAGCAATGGCCGAGCAGGGCGGGCGGGTGCTGCTCGTCGACCTCGATCCGCAGGCGTGCCTGAGTTACGCGGCGGGCTTGGATCCGGAATCACTCCGGGCGTCGCTCCACGACGTGCTCATCGGCCGGGAGACCGCGCATCAGGTTGTCGTGACCGCCGGCCGGTGTTCGATCCTGCCGGCATCGATCGACCTCGCCGGTTCCGAGATCGCGTTGGCCACCAAGGTCGGCCGGGAACACGCCCTCGGGAGAGCGCTCGCCGACATTCGCTCGGAGTTCGACATCGTGCTCATTGATTGTCCGCCATCGCTCGGCATCCTCACGATCAACGGACTCACCGCCGCCGACGCCGTGGTCATCCCGCTGCAATGCGAGACCTTGAGCCATCGCGGCGTCGGGCAACTGCTCGAAACTATCGCCGACGTCCGGGCGTACGCGAAGCCCGACCTCACGGTGCTCGGCGCGATCCCCACGATGTTCGACGGGCGCAGTCGCCACCCGCGCGAGATCGCGGCCGACGTCGCGGAGCGCTACGACATTCGCGTGTTCGAACCGGCGGTGCCGCGATCGATCCGCTTTGCGGAGGCACCGGCCCAGGGCGCGTGCATCCTCGATCACGCGCCGAAGTCGCGTGGTGCGGAGGCCTACCGAGAACTCGCGCGCCAGATCACCGCGGTGCTCGCGTCATGAACGAGGTTGGCCGCGCCGACGGAAAGCGCGCGCTGTTCTCGGCCGCAGTGCGAACGCCGGGCACCCTCGTCGTGGAGTGCGAGCGCTGTCGAGGCCGCGCGCGGATCTCCTACCGCGAGTTCATCAAACGCAGCTTGCCCGTGACGGTCTGGCTCCCGTGGCGCCACCACACGCGTTACCTGCGGTGCCCGGCGTGCGAACACCGAGCATTCGTCGCGTCACGCTGGTTCGACTAACTCCACGTTGCCGGAGCCGGCGACGATCTCGCCGATGACCCACGCGTCGAGCGACGCGGCGTGCACGACGTCGACCGCACGGGCCGCATCGGCGGCCGCGACGACGGCCGCCATCCCCACGCCAAGGTTGAACACCGCTTCCATCTCGGCGCGAGCAACGTTGCCGGCGCGCTGGACCTCGCCGAAGATCTCCGGTTCTCGCCAACTCCCACGGACGATGCGCGCGTTGGCTTCGGGCGGCAGGACCCGATTGACGTTGCCCGGCAGACCCCCGCCGGTGATGTGCGCGAACGCGTGCACGTCGGTCGCGGCGCGCAGCCGTGCAAGCGTGGGCGCGTAGATCACACTCGGTCGCAGCAGTTCGTCGGCCAGGCTCGTGCTCGCGCCCGACCATGCGGGTTCGTCCAGACTCCGACCGGCCCGTTCCAACAATGCTCGGCGAGCCAACGTGTAGCCGTTACAGCGCAGACCCGGGCTCTCGATGCCGATCAGAACGTCGCCGCGACTCACCTCGCGCGGGAGGACCGCATTGCGCTCGACGGCGCCCACGGCGAACCCGACCAGGTCGAACTCACCGGCGGCCATGAGGTCGGGGTGTTCGGACATCTCGCCGCCGAGCAACGCACACCCGGCTTCGCGGCACCCGACCGAGATGCCGTGCACGATCGTCGCGGCAATCTCAGGGTCGAGGTGTCCCATGGAGAGGTAGTCGAAGAAGAAGAGGGGGGTGGCTCCCTGCGCGGCGATGTCGTCGGCGGTGCCCACGAGGTCGATCCCGATGGTGTCGTACCGGCCGGTGGTCCACGCCAAGACCGACTTCGTCCCGACCCCGTCGGTCGAAGACACCAGGATCGGGTCGTCCATCTCGACGGCGGCGAGGTCGAAGAGGCCTCCGAATCCGCCCAGCGAACCCATGACTCCCGGGCGCGCGGTCGACTCGGCGTGCTTCTTGATCAGCTCGACCGCATGCTCGCCGGCGGCGATGTCGACTCCCGCGCCCGCGTAGGTCATCCCCTCGGAGGACGGGTCCTCGCCGGACGAGTTCTCGCGGGACGACGCGCCGGTCACGGAGCGGATGCGGTCAGATCGACCGGGGATGCTTCGAGGACCCGCTTGGCGTCGGCGACCTGGAGATCGACCGGTACGGGGTAGTCACCCGAGAGGCACGCGGTGCAAAACGATGTGGGTGACGCGTGCGTCGCGCGGACGACCCGGTGCAGATCCAAGTACGCGAGTGAGTCGACATCGAGATAGTCGCGGATCTCGCCGACCGAGAGGTCGGCGGCCAGGAGTTCGCCCCGGCGACCGGTATCCATGCCGTAGAAGCAGGGGTGGCGATACGGCGGGGAGGACACCCGGAAGTGCACCTCGGCCGCACCAGCTTCGCGCAACATCGTGATCACCTGGCGGGTGGTGGTGCCCCGCACGATCGAATCGTCGACCACGACCAGCCGCTTGCCCTTGATGTTCTCGGGCAGCGGGTTGAGCTTCATGCGCACGCCCGCGCCGCGCTGCTGCTGGTTCGGCTGGATGAAGGTACGACCGACGTAGCGGTTCTTCACCAGGCCATCGCCGTAGGGGATCCCCGAAGCACGGGCAAAGCCTTGCGCGGCCGGGATTCCCGACTCGGGGACGGGCATGACCATGTCGGCGTCGATCGGCGACTGTTGGGCGAGCTCCTCACCCATGCGTTGGCGCGCCGCGTGCACGCTCTGGCCGTAGAGGCGCGTGTCGGGCCGTGAGAAGTAGACGAATTCGAAGAGGCAGAGCCGCGGCGATGGCTCCGCGTACTGCAGCTCGCAGCGCAGGCCGGTGGCGTCGATGACGACCATCTCACCGGGGTTCACGTCGCGGATGTAGTGCGCGCCGACGATGTCGAGCGCAGCCGATTCGCTCGCCAGGATCCAGCCACCGCCTTCGACGCGACCGAGCACCAGCGGCCAGAAACCGTGGGGGTCGCGCACGCCGATCAGGCGGCTGTCGTCCATCAGCACGAACGAGAACCCACCCTCGAGGCGGGGGAGCACTTTCTCCAACGCGAGTTCGAGTTCCCGACCGTCCGACCGGGGCTCGTCCGGCCACTCCCGCGCGATGAGTTCGGCCACGAGAGCAGAATCAGTCGTGGAGTCGAACTCGGTTTCGTCAGCCGTCATGCCCGGCAACATGCCGAGGCCCGCGGCCAGGGCGGCAGTATTCGTGAGGTTGCCGTTATGGCCGAGCGCGAAGCCGGCGTCGCCCACGGATCGGTAGATCGGTTGCGCGTTCTGCCACGACGACGACCCGGTGGTGGAATAACGGTTGTGGCCGATCGCGATGTGACCCTGGAGCGAGGCGAGCCGACGCTCGTCGAACACCTTGGTGACCAGACCCATGTCCTTCATCACCGTGATGGTCTCGCCGTCGCTGACCGCAATCCCCGCCGATTCCTGACCCCGGTGTTGCAGGGCGAAGAGACCGAGATAGGACAGGTGGGCGACCGACTGGCCGGGTCCGTAGACCCCGAAGACGCCACACGCGTGGCCGATGGAGGGACCGGTGGAATCCGCCGCAAGCATCGAG
>JANLRZ010000220.1:0-11368 GCA_031362155.1 Acidimicrobiia bacterium
GGTAGCTTCGGTCGCCTCGCGGTGAACCACCCGGGTTTGATGCTGTGCCGGTTCTGGTGCCCGATGTTCCCAGCGAGTCCCGGGTTGCCACGGCTGTGACGTGGCGACCCGATTTCGCAGTTTCGCGATCGTCGTGTCGTCGCGATCAGATGTCTTCGACTGGGACTCGGTGGAAACCCGCGGCTGCCATTTCCTTGGCAAGCTCGTGGCCGGTCTCTTCCACGCTGTCCGTGAAGGCTATGTAGAGGTAACCCTGGATGTCAGAAGGCAGTTCCATTTCGGGCTCGCTCACCCGGTAGAGCATGGCGACGCGAGTCCGACCAAGCTTTCCGAGGAGCATTCCCATTTCAAGCACCACGTTCTGACGAGGACGTGGTGCCGCGCTGCTTGGGTCAAGCGCACGGTGTCCGAGGTCGTCAGGCGTAAGAAGGACGATTGCCCATTCCACCCCGTCCTGGTAGTGCTCAAGCTTCTCGATGATCGTATTTCCGTGAGACGGCAGCTTGTCGAGAATCTGCGGGTCGAGTCCCCATCGGCGGAGCATCGCGTCAGCCTCAGTAAGTGCGCTCTTGTCGTGCCCGTAGACGACGAAGACCTTCTTTGGCTTTCCTGGCGCAGCGGCGCTCGTTCCTGTGGATGACTGGCGCGCGGCCCGCTTCCGCCCTTTGCCGACAAGCGGCCCAAGGATGCTCTCTAAGGTCGCCTTGTCGCGTCCTTGAACAGTGCAGGTCTCGGTGCTGTGCCAGACATTGACGACGGCGTCAATGCCCGTAACCCAGAACTGCGCCTGGTTGTCGTTGACGTTGTCCTGTCCGACTTCGTGACCTGCCCGTTCCAGGCACCGCTTGACGTCGTCCGATTTCGCCATGAGCGAAGCGTAGGTGCGTCCGCGCGGATGAGTGACGATCTGAGGCAGCGGCCCATCAGGGTGCCCTGCGGAGACGCCTGCTCTGCAGGTTGGGGGGCTCAAGACGCAGCGGAAGCGACAGTTCCGGGCAACGGCGGCGGTCGTTCAGCGCTATTGCACTCGCGTCTTCGGTCCGCGAAGACTCCGCGGATATCTCCGTCGGTTGCAGTGCCGAGCCGTCGACGACAGTCGACGTTGTCCCAGGTCAGGGGGATTGTGGTCGCGTTGTCGCAGGTATCGAGCGGCGCGGTAACGAACTTGAAAACCGTTGAGCGCAAGCTCCGTGGGTTCGAATCCCACTCCCTCCGCAAATTTCTCCGGGTCAGGCAAAGGTCCGAACGAATCGGCCCGGCCCCGTGTTGGGGGTCTAGATCAATCGCCGAAGGTCGACGCCGGAACTGAGTACGCGCTCCCGCTCGTCATCACGGAGAGACGGGGCCAACCCTCCGCAGCGTCGCAAGGTCCACGCGCCGACGCGACGGTAGAGTTGGACATGGCAGGCTCGCGAAACAGGGTGGCGCCGGCGGTCATCGCGGTGGTGTTGTCGCTGTTGCCCGCGTGTGGAAGTGACGTGCCTGCGAGCAAGGCCACGATTCCACCGAAGGTGAAACTGGGAAAGCCGTACATTGGGGCCTTGACGTTCGCCTGGAAGGCGGGTTGTTCGGTTCCCGTTGCGGAGACAGTGACCAAACGCGGTACGACGGCGGAGCTCGAATACCGGCTGGCCGCCGAACCACACGGTGAAGAGCTACTGATTTCGTTCCGCGACATGACCATGCGCCGATACGACGGCAAACCGGTCCGCGTGGGTCAGGCCCGTGCGGTCGCTGGTTTCAAGCTGCCGGATTTTGCCGTCGATCAGAACGGTGCACTCCTGGGAGTCCGCGGCATGCAGGAGCTCATGGACGAGCTTGGCGCGATCGACTCCAGCTTCGAGAACGTCTTCACACCTGAGGGCATTGCCCTACTGGAGGACACCGTCGCGTCGAAGTACTGGGAGAACTGGGTGGGATTCTGGGCCGGCTTCGCGTCCATCGACACTCCTCACTTCGAGACCACCGTCTCGATGGCGCTCGAACAGACCACGTTCGACACGGCGGTTGTCGTCGATTCGCTCGCGACGACCCGAACCGGTGACGCCGTGCTCCGGTACCGCCAGACCGTCGACGGCGAGGACTTTCTCCGAGCTATCGGAGCGGTGTCGTCGGCGATGGGCGCGGATGAGATCGCGGCTGCGATTGCGGGTTCCTCCGGCAGTCGGGTGACGACTGTTGAGATCACGACGGACCCGAGGACCCTGCGGCCGAGCACCGTTTCGATGGTTTTGGACATCGAGTTGACGAGAAATGGCAAACGAGACCACCAAGTCGAGAAGCGCGAATGGGACTTTCACTGGTCAGCCATTCGGTGCAACGACTCCCAGTCGGCGGGATGACGGGAGGGCCCGAGCGAAGCCCAGACCAACCGAGTGGAGTCCGAGGCCGATTCTTCCCGACGATCCAAGTTCGGCGGGAGGCCATCAAGCGCGAGGTCGCACGGATGCATTCGTTCCGATTTTCTCGCGGCCGCGGGCCTTTCTCGGCCGTTGGGGAGACTCCACGATTCCCAGGGCGCCGAGTTCGAGCACGAGGTTCGAAAGGGATCCCACCAGGCCTGCCGATACAGGCAGATCAGACAATAAGTACATGGTGCTGCGGGTCGGGTTCAGGCAGACCTTCGGTCGGACTGACGGAGTAGATCCCTGCATCGCGATGTGAGTTCGGGACGCACGGCAGAGTGACGTCTGGAGCGATCCTTTGGTCCATTGCTTCCGCGATGTCTGTGTGATACGACCGGTCGGTTCGGTTCACTGCATCGGGGGAGTGGTCATGCGCAGGATGGTGCTGGTCGGACTGGTGCTGGTGTTGGTGGGGTGCAATCTCGAGGCGGAGTTGCCGACATCGCAGTCGGGTCCGGTGGTGATGGTGGATGAGGCGACCGCGTCGGGCGGCCGGTACGCGCGTCTCAACGTCGTAGGCACTGACAAGGGGAGTGTGCAGTACAACTTCGTGCCGAACGGGAACTACCAGCAGTACCCCCAAATGATCTGGGTCCGTACCCGGTGTTCGACGGCGGGGAACCTCGTGGTGGTCACGATGGACGCGACAGCTCCGGTGACATGGCAGATCGTCTGCCCGCCCGGCGCCGATCCGGCCAAGTGGTCGTGGGTGACGGTGACGCCGGTCGGGTCGAGTCAGCCGGCGACATGGGACCTGTCCTCAGGTGGAACCCATTCGTTGACGTTGACGGCATCGAATGACACAGTGGAGATCGACAAAATCTGGATTGGGCCGATCACCAGCGCCTCGCCGGCCGGGGTCGGCGAACGGGGAACGAACGTGCACCGGATCACGGTGCAGGCCGAGTCGGGAATTCAGACGGGTTCGGCATGGACTCAGGTCCCGGACTATCTGCCGGGGACCAATACCGCGATGCGAGCGAACGCTTCGGGACCGGCGACGCCGGATTACACGACGGGCACCCTTGCCTTCACCGTGAACGCGCCCGTCGCCGGCGAGTACCGCCTGTGGGCCCGCGCGATTGCGGGCGACGACGCATCGAACAGCTTCTTCGTGAAGGTGAACAACGACAACCTGGGCCAGCTGAGCGTGACTCCGAGCGCGGATTGGCGTTGGACCCGGTTGAACTGGGGGTTCCTCGGGCCGGTCAAGGTGAACTTGGTCGCAGGCTCGAACGTGGTTCGGGTCCAGAACCTCGAGGTCGGCGTCGTGCTGGACAAGCTGCTGTTCACGCTCGGCGTGCACGATCTGGCCGACGTGGCTTCGATCCAGGATCCGTTTGCGGATGTGCACCCGGCTGGTGGCGAGTTCAGCCTTCTCACCGAGGGCAACGACCAGTACGTCGCCTACTACAACACGGATCGGCGTGTCACCGTCGCGCACCGCCGCCTCTCGGTGGGGATCTGGAAGAAGAAGGTGCTCACCGACCCTCGTTCACTGTTTTCCTACCTGGGGGGCTTTGACACGCACAACACTCTGACTATGGCGCTCGACGCCAACGGTGATCTTCACGTGTCGGGAAACATGCACGTCGAGCCGATGAGCTACTGGCGGACTACCACACCGGGCGATGTCACCTCGTTGAAGTCGCCCACCGACCCCAATGGACCCGCGCCGATGCCGGAGGGCGAGCCCGGAAATACCACCTACCCGGAGTTCTATAACGGCGCCGGTGACGATCTCTTCTTCACCTATCGAGGCGGCACGAGCGGCAACGGTGAGGTGTACATCAACAGCTACAACGTGACTTCGAAGACATGGAGTGGTGTCGGGCCGACCGGCCTCGTGCCCGGCGCGCCCGCCGCATACTTCGTCGGTGGATGCGCCGCAAACACCAACCCGGCCCAGCGCGGCCAGTACAACACTGCGAACTGCGAGATCCCCGGCACGGCCCAGCCCGAGTACGCCTACAACCGGATGGTGTTCGACGGCTCGAAGTTCCACTTCGCCTGGAACTGGAGGACCTGGGACGCGCAGAACCAGACCAACGTCATCTCCAGTCACGACATCTCGTACGTGTGGAGCCCGAACATGATGGATTGGTATCTCGCCGGTCAGCAGCCCGGAGTCGACACGCCTCTCGACTGGCCGCTCGAATACGAAGGCGCCAACGACCCCAAGGTCATCGAACACCTGCCTGCTGGCACGGGTGACACCACGGTCCCGCTCGACCCGCTGGCGGTCCGTCTCGGCGGTGGGTTGCACAACAGCCTCTGGAACATCTCGTTCGACGCGGCCGGCGAACCGGTCATCACCTACTCCAAGTTCGTCTACCCCGTTCCCGGTGGCAACCAGGTCGACTCGATCGTTGCGCGCGCCCGCTTCGACGGGAACGCTTGGGACATCACGAACCAGGCACCCGCCGATGGAGTGTGCGCCCAAGCCCCCACCGGCGGTCCGCTCCAAAGGGCGTCGGCCGAGGAACTGCTGGTCGAACGCGACGGCACGCTCAGTCAGCGAGTCAGGGACTGCGATGGGGTGTTCTTCAAGAATCACCGGATCGATTCCGGTGATCTCACTGCGAGCCCACGCGGCTACGACCCCGTCGATGTCGTGCCGCCGCTCCTGAGCGAGCTCGAGGGCCGATCGACGAACCGCAGCGTGTGCGGTGCCTACACGGGTACAGCAACCGGTCAGACGCTCGTTGGCTATAACACCATCCTCGACCAGAACGCGCCCGTCGTCACGGTCAGAAGTCGTGGTGAGGCTGCCGGAGGACGCCGGTTCTTCCTCCGCTGGAGCCGTGTGCAAAGCGCGAACTTCGCGCGACCCGCCTGGTGCAGCGGCGATCCACTCAAGCCGACCACCCTGCGCATCTACGAAGCAGCCCCGTAAAGGTTCGCTCCATCCGTTCGAAAGCGTCCCGGGAATGATGAACGGGGCACCATTGTGTTGATCCGGATCGGGCCGCGGCGAACCGAGTGTCGAGCTCCCGTTTCGGGTTCGGGTGTTCTGGGCAAGTTCGGTGAACGCGTCCTTGATGCGCACTGAAGTTGCTCGCGCTCGATGCCGTTCGGATCCGACGCGGTGGCGCGAGGAGCCGTAGAGAATGTTCGAAAGCGATCCCACCAGGCCCGCCAATCCGTTGTCGATGCCACAACGGATGCAGCAGAGGTGTCAGCGGGTCGGGTCCGAGGCGCCCCATCGTCGGATAGGCGTATACTATCCGCATGCCCCGGATCCAGATCTACTTGCCCGACGATCTGTACGAAGCCGTGAAGTCGAAAGGACTTCCGATCTCGGAGATCAGCCAGGAAGCAGTTCGCAGTGAGCTGCGACGGGAGCGGCTACGAGCGGAGTCTCAGGCTTACCTCGACGAGCTCGCCGCTCGGCTCGGTGGTCCTCCGTCGGAGAAGGAGCTCGCCGCGGCGGATCGCTGGATCGAGAAGGCGATATCCCGACGCCGTCAACGTGCTTCATGACCGCGACGTTGGATTCGTCGGCCCTGACCAAGCTGGCGACGCAGGACCGTGTGACGCGGGCACGTGTTCAACGCTTGCTTGATCGAGGTCTTTGGCCGCCGGTCGTGCCGACAGCTGTGCTGGTCGAGTCGCTGACGGGAAGCGGTCCGCGTGATGCACGAGTCAACCGGTTGTTGCGAACCTGTGAGATTGCAGAACTCGACATCGTGACTGCTCGTCGCGCCGCGGAACTCAGGACAAGAGCGAGAGCCGGGTCGGCCGTCGACGCGATCGTGGTCGCTACTGCTGAGATCGAGGAGAGCGAAGTCGTGATCACCGGCGATGCTGACGACATCACCCGACTCAGCGATCACTCGCACGGCGTCTCAGTCATGAGTATCTGATTTAAGCCCCGGGTTCGAAAGGGATCCCACAAGGCCCGCTTGATTCGGTCCACCGTCAAAGATGCATCCGACGACGTTGTTCGTGTGTGCGCCACCGCTCCCGGCATCGAGGTATACCGGTCAACCTCGGCCGACGAGTTGCTGAAGCGCGTCGAGCGCGTCAAAGAACGCACTTGCTGGAGTTGATTCGGGATCGATGAGCCGGTGGAGGCGTAGTCCATCTTCGAGCGCGACGAGGATCATTCCCAGTTGTTCGGGCTGCAGTTGAGTCTCAACGCCACGGGCTCGGAGAGCGCCGTCGGCGATGTCGCCGACCAGGGCGCGCATCGTTTGTATGTGCGCTCCGACCGTTGAGCGAAGCTCCGGAGTGCGGGCGACGAAGAGCATGAGCTCGATTTGCAGGAGTGGGTTCACATGGAGCGGGTCATCGAGCCGAGTGGTTTCGTCGCGCAGCGCAACGACAAGGTCAACGGGGTCGGGGTGGCGGGCAGCAAGGACGTGGTTGTGTGTCCAGCTTCGTGCGAGGTGCTGATCGAGCATGGCGGCCGCGAGCCCCTCCATCGTGGAGAAGTTTGAGTAGAACGCGCCGCGGGTCAACCCCGCAGCGGACGTGACCTGCTCAACCGTCGTCGCGCCCACCCCGTACTCGGCGAACACATCCGCGGCAGCCGCGAACAACCGCTGGCGGGTCTCCTCCCGGGTTGGACGCGCGGGCCCTCTTGACATGACCGTAACGATACATCAGTGTATCGACTCGATACACTAATGTATCGAGTCGACAATGGAGGAAGAACGATGAAGTCGGGAAGAACAAGCAAGACCGCCGAGCAGAACGCACTGTTTCGTGCCCTTGAGGCTCGCGGCCCAGGCGAGCAAAGGGCCGTCGCGGACACCCTCGCCGAAGGATTCCTCCCATGGCGCTACAAGCTCGTGATGGTGCCGGCACGTTTCGGTAGCTGGCACGACGCCGTCACGCGGGTCATCGACGGACGTTGGCCGGGAGTCCGAACCTCCGTGCTTGCACGCACCCAACTGATCGACACCATCATCGTCGAGCTGCTGCCCACGATCGCGCAGGTGGTGATCCTGGGCGCGGGGTTCGACACGCGTGCCTGGCGACTGCCGGAGCTGCGAGGCACGACAGTGTTCGAGGTCGATCACCCCGACACGCAGCGTCGCAAGCAGTTGCTGCTCGATCGACGCGACCTCGACACCAAGCACGTGCGCTTCATTCCCACCGACTTCAACTTGGGGCGCCTCGAAATCACGATGACAGAGGCCGGCTTCGACCCAAATCTCCCAACGCTGCTCCTGTGGGAAGGCACGACCAACTACTTGTCGGCGCAGGCAGTCGACGAGACCCTGCGATGGTGTGCACGGACCGCCACCGGCAGTCACCTCGTCTTCACCTACATCAACGAAGATGTGCTCCTCGACCCAGGCCGGTATCTCGGCGCCGAACGCGTCTTTTCGTCGCTACGACGGGCCGACGAGCCGATGACCTTCGGGCTTGAGCCCGACACGCTCGCCGACTACCTCGCCGACC
This sequence comes from Acidimicrobiia bacterium, assembly GCA_031362155.1. Lineage (GTDB taxonomy): Bacteria > Actinomycetota > Acidimicrobiia > IMCC26256 > JAENVU01 > JAENVU01. Next base: position 7,818 of record JANLRZ010000220.1, read on the forward strand.
GAGGATTCCAGCTCATCTCGGACGTCGGCGCCGCGGCCTACCGCGCGCAGTGCTATGGCACTGCCAGCAATGACATGCACGGTCACGAGTTCTACCGAGTCGCTCATGCGTGCCTTGCGGCACCGGTCGAACCCGTCGCCCGAATCGACGCATCAGCGCGACCCTGACCAACGGAGCTGGGTGTCAGTCGTAGCGGAACTCGACCAAGCTGTGGGTCGTGGCGAAGCCAGCTCGCTCGAGCGAACGCTGGGAGGCGACGTTCTCGGCGCTACAACCGGCGATCGGCCGCTCGCCAGCGCGAAGACAGCGGCGCTTCAGGTCCGAAAGGATGTGCACGCCGAGTCCACGGCGCCGGTGCTCGGCAGCGACGACCATGCCGACATCGATGGCGTCGAACCCGTCGATGACTCTGGTCATGATCCCACAGCCGAGTAGGTCTCCGATTGGCGACTCATACAGGAACAGCTGGGAGTTCCGAACGTACCTCGCGATTTCGTCGCGATCGGTGAAGAACCCGTCGTGCATGCGGAGCACGGAGTCGACGTCGTCGCGGGTTGCGAGCCCTGCATGGACCCCAACCTTCAAGGAGAGGGACTCGTCCACACGGCGGAACAGGAATCCGGTCGTACTGATTGTCGCTGGTCGGCTCGCTGCCGCGGTGAGCATCGACGGATCAAACGTCTTGCAAACCGCGCGGCGCGCTCCGGTCGTGTCGAGTACGGCCTGGAACGTCGCCGGCGTCGCGGGGAGGAGTTCGGCAGAGAGGAAGAACTCGACGACGACGCCGCAGTTGACGACGGCGTACCCGACGGGTCGGTCAGCGTTGCCGACGAGGTACGTCTGGCCGGACGCAACCATGAGTTCGACGTGCAGCTCCTGGGGTTCGTAGAGCTCGGAGAGGTACGCGTGGCGCAACGCTGCCGGCGGGAACTCTGCCGGGTCGACAGTTGCGGACATTGTCTGGAGCGTACGCGTCGCCGATCGTCGCGGGCCGAGGACGCCGACCCAGGTCGCATTGAAGGGCTCAGTACACCCCGGTGCGGCTCGATCCGCGAGCGGCGTCACGGGCGGCGGCGACATTCTCGGATCGACTCGATCAGACGATCAAACGCTTCCGGAGGGTTTGAAAGCTCTCGCATGCTCTCCGCTCATCCGGGTCGCCCGGATCTGTTTCGAACCCGAAGCGGATGACAGTGGGTAGACGTATACTAGGCGTATGCCTCGTATCCAGATCTACCTCCCGGACGACCTGTACCGCGCGGTCAAAGTCGGCGACCTGCCGATCTCAGAGCTCAGCCAGAATGCCGTCCGCGCCGCTCTCCATCGGGACGAACTGCGGGCGGAGACCGAGGTCTACCTCGACGAGCTCGCCACTCAGCTCGGCGGCCCGCCGACCAAGCAGGAGCTCGCCGCGGCCGACCGCTGGATCGACGGCAAGATGACGCCGGCGCGGCGCCGCGCCTCGTGAACGCGACACACGACACGTCTGCTCTCACCAAGCTCGCGGCGCAGGACCGGGCGACGATGGCACGACTCAGCGGGTTGCTCGATCGCGATCTGTGGCCGCCGATCATCCCGACCGCAGTGCTCGTCGAGTCGCTCTCCGGGAAGGGACCTCGTGACGCCAGAGTGAATCGGTTGTTGCGCACATGCGAGGTCGTGGACCTCGATACCCTGATTGCGCGCCGCGCGGCCTACCTGCGAACCCGTGCCCGAGCCGGTTCCGCCGTCGACGCGGTCGTCGTGGCGACGGCGGAATCTGAAGCGAGCACGATCATCATCACCGGCGACGCTGACGATCTCACACGACTCTCGCGTCACTCGCAGCCGGTCACGATCATGGCGATTTGAGCGAAGCAAGGGTTCGAAAGCGATCCCGCCGCCTCCGCGAAATTGTTGCGCGACATCTGCGGCGCGGCGAGCATCCCGTGTCCCCTGATAGTTGCGAAATCTGACCCCTGAACTCGGCTCGTCCTGGGCGGCGGTCAGCTGCTCGATGCAGCAAGAGCCTCGGCTCGGCCTCGGGACGGCACGGATGTGACGATCTGCATCGGCAACCGCGCAACAAGCGTGCGGATCCGCGCCCGCCGCTACGTCTTCGCGCCGGATGCATTCGACGGCCAGGTGGTGGACGTCGTCACGGTCTTGCCGGCCGGAGTCAGCTGCGTGACCGACGCGTATCCGTTGTGGAACGCGGCGACATCGGTCGGGAGATCGGTCACGGTCGAGCCACAGTTCGCGGGATCGAGAGCGTTCGTTGCGTCGGTCGCGAGCGGCACCTCTTTCACGCCGCGGGAGATGCCGGTGGCGCAGGTGGGGATGTTGAGGTTGACGACGTTGGGTGTGACTCGGTTGCGCAGAAACTCCGACTGATGCGCCGTAAGCCATTCGACGACCAAGTCGGCGCCGACGTCGAACTGGGGATCGACGCCACCGACGAGTCCCTGGCTGGCCGCGATCGCAGGGATCCCGCGTGACGCCGCGGCCTTGGCGGCACCGATGGTGCCCGAGACGTCGGTGATCGGTCCGAGATTCTGGCCCGCGTTGATACCGGACACCACCACATCGGGTTTCACGTCCATCGTCTCCAGCGCGTACCGAACCGCGTCCGCTGGAAACCCGTCGACGGCAGTCGCGACGTAGCCGCTGGCAGTCCCTCGGCGGCTCGCGATGAGATCACCGGTGGTGGTCTGCGAGCCGGTGCCGCTCTTGTCCGTGGCCGGCGCGACGACGGTGACCTTCGCGTTCGGAAGTTTGCGCAGCGCTTGGGTGACGACATCGATGCCCAACGCGTCGAAGCCGTCGTCGTTCGTCACGAGAATGTTCAGGGTCTCCCGGTTCGCAGAACGAACAGAGGGTGTGCTGACTGCCTTGCTCGAGCTGCTGCATCCGGCACCGACGGTCGCCGCGCTCGTGACGGCCAGAATCATGAGCGTTCGCAGTCGTGTCATCGTCGCGAAGTTAGGTGCCGCAACCGGCGACGTCAGGCGATGGCCAACGCTCTTCCTACTTGCACGTGCACCCTGCGCGAGACCGCTGAGAGACCCGTCGATCGAACCGCGCCGGGCGTTAAAGTCCGCCGTTTAGAGCGTGTGCTCCGCTTTGTGCCGAACGGGAAGGCGTATAGATGCCTCGTAGCTGGCGCGGATGGGTGCTGATTGCCCCGTTGCTAGTGACCGCGGTTGCGTGCGGAACGACCGCATCTGGTGAGCGCCGTGGCTCCTCACACATTTCGGTCAAAGGCGCGCCCGGCTCCACCGGACTTGAACGATTCGTCACCACTTATTCTGAAGCGCCGTTCTATCGCTCCCTCGACACCAGCTTGCCCGGTTCGATCGAGGACCTCTTTTTCCTCGTGCCCTGCGCGGGATACGTGCGTGGAAAGGTGACCGGCATCGAGCGCCTCACGAAGCGCGTATCACTCTCCACCGGGGCCAAGGGCGAACCTCCGGACTTTTGGCTCGACGAACTTGCGGTCGGCCTGCGCGTTGGCGTGGATTCGTCTTCGCTTCGGTCTGGTTCGAATTTCCCACCTGGGAGCGATGTTGTGG
>JANLRZ010000187.1:0-29305 GCA_031362155.1 Acidimicrobiia bacterium
CTTGCCGAACGGGTTGACCCAGAAATGGTCCAGCAGTTCCGGGTCGCGGGCCGTGATGTGACCGGCCACGCCCTCGTCGAACCCGAACTTCCCGAAAAGACGGAAGGCGGCGGCGAGTCGCTGTTTGCGATGAAGCCGCTCTTCGTCGATCGAGCGCTCGATCCCGCCGACGCTGAAATCCGGAACTTCGGTCGTAGCCATGACCGCGAGGATACGGCGTTCCCCCGCCGGCCGCGACGGCCGCTCCCTCACCGCAGTTGGTTACAGGCGGCTTGCTGGGCCGGATCGCCCTGGCCGAACGGGTCGATGCCGCTTCCGGTACCCGTCAGGGTCCAACTGTTGTGCGCCTCGTTCATGTAGACGAATGGCTCGGGACACGCGATGTGAATCACGCGGCCGCCGTTCGGGCAATAGGGAGCGGTGTTCCAACACGTGTACCCGTAATGGCCCAACGCCGAGCCAGGCGCACAGACGGCGACGAACCCCGGAGCCTGATGACCCGCGAGGTACTCGAGCGCCGCCGAGCACGACCCCACACTCGCCGTGATCGGCGTGGCCACGACCGGAACAGGGGTGCCCGGAGCCGCAGCGGGGATCGCGGGGGTTGCAGGTGGGGTCGGAGGTGGGACGGGTCTCGCGGTCGGGGACGCTCTCAGACGTGGGACCGAGGCAACGGCGCGCACCCGAGCCGCCGGCTCGCGGGGCTGAACAGGGGGGCTCTCCGGAAACCCGACGACGCCAGCAACGATCACTCGTACCACGGGAACGACGACTCCTCCGAGGCCCGCAGTCCCGGCTCGTGTGATCCATGCCATGTCCCGAGCTTCGACATTGCATTTCCGTTCTCAAGCCATAAACCACTCATAGTGACTTTTACAGAAATCCAATGACGAATCGCCTGTGGCTGCTCGAAACAATCAGATGAAGGCGGTCACGAGCTCCGGCCTCGAGCGGAATGAGCGCAGCTGCGGCACGGGTGGAACATCTGGGCACACGCGTATGACCCGGGCGACCGACACGAAATAGCGCAGGGACGCGTCGGCCGCGCGCACCGCCGCACGGTGCGACATGTAGGTCACGAGCTCGCCACTCGGTTGCTGGCGACGATGGATGACATCGAGGTAGTCCAACTCGCCGGAGGCAAGGCGTTCGAAACTGGCCCGATCACCGTCTCGGTCATCGGGATGAGTCACGGCTTCGAACACGGAGCCGACCGAGTTCCCTTCGCCCGCACGCATCCGCTCGAAGGTGGGATTCGCGGCCACGATCACCCGGTCTCGGTCCAGCACACAGGCGGTCAACCCGACGTGCTTGGTCACCCGGTCGAATAGGCCGACGATTCCGGCACGGCTGACCTCTCCCTCAGGATCTTCGACGAGCTGGGACAAACCCCGGGTGAGGTCGGCCCGGACCTGAGCCGCAGCCATCGCGTCCTGCGCAGTCGCGACGAGCCGCCCGACTCGTTCGGCTATCTCCCGCACGAAGGTCTCGTCGTCGTCGGAGTGAGGCCGGTCGGCCTCGCTGCGAGTAGATGTGATCGCGCCGTGCGTCTCTCCGTCGACCGTCACCGGCACGGACAGGAGACAACGCACCGGGTACAAACCCAGGTGCTGGTGCATCTCGGCGCGTATGTGATCCCGGAACAAGTCTTGTGGGACGTGATCCAACCGAACGACACCCTTCTGGCCTCGCGCCGAGAACACAGTGCCGGGCCTCAACGCCGCAGGACCGAGCGTCTCCATGAAACCGCCGATGAGGGCGGCATAGGCCGGATTCGGGTGGTCGATGGCCTGACACATCAGGTTGCCGTCTTTCCCGGAAAGGGTCACGTTGCACACCCCGCCAAGGACTTCCGCCACCCGACGGGCGACGAAACGAGCTACGACGTTGACCCCGATAAAAGGCTCGATGATCATGGCTTCGAGTTCCTCGAGTGCGTGCTCCGGACCCTCGACCGGATGCATCCCGGTGTCGGCCGGCAGATCCGACGAACTCAGGGCCGCACGCCTCGATTGGAACCGCTCAATCGCGGCCTCGGAGACCTCGTAACGCCCTCCGATCCGCACCGCGACCAGTTCTCCCGACCGCACCCACTTGTACGCGGTCTGATAGTGCACACCAATCGCCGTAGCAGCCTGTTTCAGGTTCATGCGTCTTCAGCCTCCGATTCCGTGTTCTCTCCGTCTCTGCTACCGCCCGCTTGCGCTCTACTCGGTTGTCCTGGCTGCAAGGTTCGCCTTTGCATTCTTCCCTACCGTGGATCAACTGAAACTTGGTAAATGGACTCTTGCAACACAACCGACAGGTTCAGGTTCTGGCAGCTACGTCGACGGACTCCGGTGCGAGAGTGCCAGCTCCAGGCGCACGTGGAGTTCCCGTTCGCTGGCATTCAATCGTGAGTTCGCGATCGCGACCGCGGCGTGGCCGGCAAAGAGCGACACCGATTGCACGTCGAAGTCGGTGAACACCCGGTCCGCCGACCCACTCAGTGTGATCGTCCCGAGAAGCTCACCTCGATGGACCAGTGGAGCGCAGACCGCGCATTCGGTCGGCAGGCTCCGACCGTCGGCGGCCGTTCCCCGCACGAGTGTCGGAACCCGTTGCAGCGCGACCCTGCCTTCGAGTCCCTCGCCCACTCGCGTGCGGTCGGCCACATCGACGCTGCGCCCGATCTTGCAGACCATCACCAACGACACCGGGTCCTGGAGCAACATGATCGAACCGCTCAGCGGCGCCAGGAGTTCGTAGGCGCTCGACAAGATCACCCGCAGGACCTCTTCGATCACGAGTACCGAGTTCATCGCGGTTCCTGCCGCATGCAGGGACTCGAGTTCTTTCAGCCGAGCTGCTGCGGTGGTGGCCTGCACCCGTTCGTCGACAAGGAGTCCGGCCAGTCGGCGCAGGTGGCGTTCCTTCTCGACCACGTAGAACGCGAGCGCGACGACGAGGAGCACGGTCCCCGCCCGGAACGGAATCGTGTTCACGATACCGAGGTCGTTGGTGTGGCCCGCCGCCAGAATCGTGACGCCGACGGCGAAGCACACCAAGCCGCAGAACACGATGGTCCAGAGTTGTGATCGACGTCGGTCGACCACGTCCAGTGTCGGCCGCGACGAGCCGCGAATCCCGACGAGTCTCGCCTCACCCGCGACCGGGTTGTTCGCGAGTTGGCCCGTGATCGACTGAGAGAGTTGTGTCGTCAACATTCCCACGCGGTCGACGCGCGCGATGACGCGCCGAAGGCCCGACTGAACTTGGGAAAGATTGCCGCCGAACTGCTGAGTTCCACAAAAACGGTTGACTCAGCTCCATCGTGCTCGGCGCCGAACTGAGGATTGCTGCACGAACCGCGAGGACCTTTTCCAGCAAGCGACTCGCGGCTGTGTTGGACGACGACGGCTCGCGGCGGTGGGAATGGGGATTCCCTCGCCGCCGCGAGCTGTTCGTCGGCGAAGAGTGGCCGACGCGCTCAGCCCGCTTGCTTGCTCACTGCGTCGGCGGCGGCCGCAGCACCGTCAGGGTCGAGATATCGCCAGCTTTGCACCTGGAGCCGGTCGTCGAGTTCGTACACCCGAGGCTGGCCGGTCGGGATGTTCAGCTCCAAGACCTCGTCGGGCGTGAGCCCTTCGAGATGCATCGCCAACGCGCGCAGCGAGTTGCCATGCGCCGCCACGAGCGTGGTGCGGCCGGCCACGAGATCGGGCGCGATGCCGTCGTACCAATACGGCAGCATCCGCGCCAGCACATCGGCCAGGCATTCCGAGCCGGGAATCACATCGGCCGGAAGATCCTCGTAGCGGGGATCGGCAGTGGCATCCCACTCCAGCACCGGTGGCGGAACGTCGTAGGACCGCCGCCAGATCTTCACCTGATCGGCGCCGTATTGCTCAGACGTCTCCTTCTTGTCTTTCCCTTGCAACGCGCCGTAGTGGCGTTCGTTGAGTCGCCACGAACGATGCACGGGGATCCAACTGCGATCGCATGCCGCCAGACCGAGTTCGGCGGTACGGATCGCCCGCTTCTGCAACGACGTGTGCAACACCGTGGGCAGCACGTCGGCCCCAAGCATCAGCTCGCCACCCCGCACTGCTTCCGCCTCGCCCTTCTCGGTCAGGTCGACATCGACCCAGCCCGTGAAGAGGTTGGCCAAGTTCCATTCGCTCTGGCCGTGCCGCAACAGGATCAACGTCGCCATGCCGGGGCAGGTTACGCGGTGCGATCGCGGCGCTCAGACTCCCGACTCGTTACTCCGGCGCGGGAAGGCCGATGGTCTTGGTCTCCAAGTACTCCTCGAAGCCGGCGATGCCGTGCTCGCGCCCCAGGCCGCTCTGCTTGTAGCCGCCGAACGGCGAGTCCGGCCCGAACCACTGGCCGCCGTTGACCGCGACCGTGCCGCTCCGGATGCGCTTGGCCAATCCATAGGCGCGATCGAGGTCCTTCCCGTTGATTGCGCCGGACAGGCCGTACTTGGAGTTGTTGGCGATGCGGACCGCGTCGTCGTCGGTGTCATAGGGGATCACCGAGAGCACCGGCCCGAAGATCTCCTCCTGGGCCAGCGTCGAGTCCGGATCCACATCGACGAACAGCGTCGGTTCGACGTAGAACCCCTTCTCGAACTGTGGCGGTCGCCCACCGCCGACCACGAGTCGGGCGCCCTCGGCCTGACCCTTCTCGATGTACCCGAGCACGCGCTCGCGTTGGCGCGCGTTGATCAATGGTCCCTGCAAGTTCGCGGCATCCGTGGGGTCTCCGTAACTCCAACCCTCGAACGCGGCCTTGAGCAACTCGACACCCTCGTCGTAGCGCGAGCGCGGCAGCAACATCCGGGTCGTGATGGCACAACCTTGGCCACCATGCATGCACACCATCGCACCGCTCCCGCACTGAGCTGCGAGGTCGGCGTCGTCGAGCACGATGTTCGCCGACTTGCCACCGAGTTCGAGGAAGACCCGCTTCAACGTCTCGGCCCCGCCCGCCATGATGCGCTTGCCCACCGCGGTCGAACCGGTGAACGAAATCATGTCGACTCGTTCATCGTCGGTGAGCATCTGACCGACGGTTGCCGGATCGCCCGAGGTCACGACGTTGAAGACGCCGGCAGGAATGTCGGTGTATTCGGCGACGAGCTTGCCGATGAAGGTCGCACTCCACGGCGTGTCGGGTGCCGGCTTGAGTATGACGCTGTTACCCGCCGCGAGCGCGGGCACGATCTTCGACAGGTTGAGCATGAACGGGAAGTTCCACGGAGTGATGGCACCTACAACGCCGATCGGCTCGCGCACAACCCGTCGTGCACTGCGCATTCCGAAGAACTCGTGCACCGGAAGGTCGTACTCCCACTCGATCCGGTCGATGCAGTCGATATCCCATTCCATGTCGTCGATGCAGGAGTCCATCTGCACCGCGTAGGTGAGCATGATTGGCGCACCGACCTCGGCGACGATCTGCGGCCGCAGCGTCTCTCGTTCTTTGTTCAAAGCCTCCTGGAGCTGGCGGAGACCGCGTCGGCGCAGTTCGGGATTCGTCGACCAGTCCGACTCGTCGAAGGCGCGGCGCGCCGCCGCGATCGCCCGGTCCATGTCGGGCGCGCCTCCATCCGCGACCTGACCGATGACCACCTCGGTCGCCGGGTTCACATTGGCGTAGGTGGCGCCGGACTCGGCCGCTACCAGTTCGCCATCGATCAACATTCGCGCTTCACCGGTCACCGACATGTCCCACACCTCGCTGGTCTCGATGGTTCCGTACGCCCGTCGGCGACACGGCGACGCGGAGCCTACGTTGCCGGGCCGTGGTCCGGGACGGTCGCCCGGCCGCCGTACCATTCAGAGGTGCGCATCGCCGCCGTCGACCTCGGCTCCAACTCATTTCATCTGGTCATCGCCGACGTGCATCCGGATGGCAGCTTCACGCCTATCAGCGGCGAGAAGGAAATGCTGCGCCTCGGCGATGTCGTCAGCCGGGAAGGCATCATCACGCCGGAGGCGGCCGACGCGGCGGTGGCCACGATGCGCCGCTTCCGTCTCATCGCCGAGGCGGCCGGTGCGACGGAGATCCTGGCGTGCGCGACCAGTGCACTGCGTACCGCGACCAACGGCGATGAGGTGCTCGACCGCATCGCCGTCGAAGCGGGAGTCGATGCCGACGCGATCGACGGTTTGGAAGAGGCTCGCCTGATCTTCACCGCCATTCGCGCCGCGGTGACGATCGACCCTGCCCCTGCGGTCTGTTTCGACCTGGGCGGCGGCAGCCTCGAGATCATGGTGGGCGACATTTCGGGCCTCACCTGGGCCACGAGCGAACGCCTGGGCGTCGCGCGATTGTCGACCGACTTCGTACGGTCCGATCCGCTCGACAAGGCCGATCGACGCCGGCTCCGCAAGCACATCATCGATGTACTCGGCCCCCAGGCGGTAGAGGTCGGGCGGCTCGAACCGAAGATGGCAGTGGGCAGCAGTGGCACGATCGAAGATCTCGGACACATGATCGCCGCCCGTCGTGATGCGTCGATGCCCCGCACGCTCCATCACCTTGCCTTCACGCGCGACGAACTCAACGCACTCCGCGACGACATCCTGGCCTCGACCAGCGCGCAACGGAAGAAGTTCGACGGCCTCGACGCGAAGCGCGTCGACCTGATCGTGGCCGGCGTCGAGCTCATCTCCATTGCGATGGAACTCTTCGAGATCCAGGAGATGACGGTCAGCGAGTGGGCCCTGCGAGAAGGAATGGTCCTCGACGCGATCGGTCGGCACGATCCGGAGGATTGGTCCGACGATCCGTTCGCCATTCGGCGGGCATCGGTCCAGTCACTCGCCCGGCGTTGCTCGTGGCCGGCCGACCACTCACGTCATGTGGCGATGCTGGCCCTCGAATTGTTCGACCAGCTCCGGGAGCTCCATCAGTTGGACGACGACGATCGCGAACTGCTCGAGTACGCCGCAATCTTGCACGACATCGGCGAGCACGTTGCCCACGAGGGTCATGAGCGCCACGCGGCCTACCTGGTGCAGCACGGCCGACTCCGTGGTCTCACCCCGGCGGCGATCACCGAGCTCACCGCGTTGGTCCGTTGGCACCGGCGCGGTGAACCAAAGTCGAACGCCGATCTCGTCGGCACGCTCGACGACGACCAACGCGAGCGGGTCCGGAAGCTCGTGTCGCTCCTGCGAATCGCCGATGGTCTGGACCGCGGCCGCAAGCAGGTGGTCACCGGCTTCCAGGTGCGCATCGGTCCCGAACTCGTCCTCCTGCACGTTCGGAGTCACGGCGACCCTGAACTCGAAATCTGGGGCGCTCGGCGCAAGCGTGAACTCTTCGAGCGCGTGTTCAACCACGACATCGAGTTCACGGCCCACCCCGCCGGCTGAATCCTTCAGTCAGGGTGCAGTGGTGCCCGTGGCCGTGTGATGCAGGATGCGGGCGCTGGTCTCGACGACTTCGGCACGGGACGTTCCGTACGCGGCGAGGTCGGTGTGAAACGCGGCCATCCGTTCGAGCATCGAGACCATCGCGGCGGCGGCTGCGTAGGGGGCCAACCCGTTCACTCGCCGTTCGGCCACCTTGGCTGCGATGCCCTCGGTGAGTGGTCGGAGCGCGTCGTTCCGCACCGCCCGGAACCGGCCATCGCCTTCTTGGGCCGCGAGGTTGCGGGTTCTCAACACGGCCCGATGCTCATCCCAGTTCGCGATGAACTCCTCGACGAGACGGCGAGCCCGGTCGAGACCGTCCGGACCGGTCCAATCCTCGGCGAGGAGACCCGTAAGCGACGCCGTCTCCTCGCCGACCAGCGCCGAGAGCGCGAGCACCGCCGCTTCCACGTCTCCGAAATATTGGTAGAAGGTCGCCGGCGACACTCCGACGGCCCGCGCGATGTCGGCCACCCGCAACTCCCGCAGACCGTTGTCTTCGAGCAGCGTGGCGGTCGCGTCGAGTAGCCGCTGGCGGGTCTCGGTGCCCCGCCGGCCCAGCGCACGTCCGTCCAGCGCGACCGATTCGGACCCGGCGTCAGTCATGGGCCGCGAACTCCACGAACGCCAGGTCATCGCTGGCCGGCCGGAACTGCACCTGGACCCTCATGCCGATCGCCGCGTCGGCCGGTGACAGCGCCGGGAGTTGGGCGATGAATCGGGCACCCGGCTCGTCGAGATCCACGAGCGCGACCACGAACGGGACCTGAGCCTTGAAGATAGGAATGCCCTGCTGGCGAATCACCGTGAACGAGTGCACGGTCCCGAGACCCGATGCAGTGATCCATTGCAGTCGGCCGGACCCGCAGTGCGGACACGCAATCCGCGGGTAGTGGTGATGCAGACCGCAGTCGTCGCAGCACTGAACCCGGAGTTCGGACCGGAGCGTCCCGGCGAAGTACTCCTCGGCTTCGGGCGAGACTCGCGGGATCAGGTAGCTCGGCACTCCCGTGTCGTCGCTCATGCCGGCTCGGTTCCGAGCACCACGGTGCCCATCGTCGACAGCCAGCCACCACTGCCGTGGGCGACGGCGATCTCGGCGCCCTTCACCTGGCTCTCCCCTGCTTCACCGCGAAGTTGCCGGGTCGCCTCGCACAGCAGGAACAAGCCGCGCATCCCGGGATGGGTCGCCGAGAGTCCCCCGCCGTCGGTGTTGGTCGGCAGCGCGGCACCGAGGCGGAGCGCACCGGAGGCTGCGAACGGTCCGCCCTCGCCCTTCGGAGCGAAACCCAGATCCTCGAGACACACGAGCACGGTGTAGGTGAACGAGTCGTACATCTGAAACGTGTCGACGTCGGTCGCGCGGATGCCGGCCTCCGCGAAGGCCTTCGGCCCCGTGACGGCACCCGCGGTCACCGTCAGATCGGGCATCGCCTGGATCGAATGATGAGTCATTCCTGCGGCGGCACCACGCACGTACACCAACGGCCGACCGAGGTCGCGCGCCCGATCCTCGGTCGTGAGAATCAGCGCGCATCCGCCGTCGGAGATGACACAGCAGTCCAACTTGTGCAGCGGATCCGCGACGAGTTTCGAATTCAACACGTCGTCGATGGTGATGGGATCGCGATACATCGCGTGCGGATTCCGTGCCGCGTGCTCGCGGGTCTGCACGGCGATCGACGCGAGATGCTCCGCGGTGGTGCCGTACTGGTGTTTGTGCCGTTGCGCAGCCATCGCGTACGCGCCCACCAGCGTGAGTCCCGTGGGCAGTTCGAAGCTCATCGGATACGGCATGGCCGCGCCGCCCCCACCGCCCGCCCGTCCGGTTCCCAACGAGCGGCCGGCCGCCGACAGTTCGTTGTTGCCGTACACGATCGCGACCGTATCGGCGTCGCCCGCCTGGATCGCACGGAAGGCGTGCAGCGCATGGAACTCGAAGCTGGAGCCTCCACAACTCGTGGAATCGAGCCAATGTGGCGTCAGGCCCAGGTATTCCGCGAGTTGCACCTCGTGCATGCCGCCGTATCCGGCCGAGGCCAGACCGTCGTTGTCCTGCTTGGTGAGCCCGGCGTCGGCGGTCGCGCGACCGAACGCCTGGGCCTGTAACCCCAACGCGGTCAGTTCCGGAGTCTTGGGACCATCGGCCCATCCGACCCCGGCGACGCATACTCGTCGATTCACGGCGCGGACCCTACCGAACCGGGCGGAAGCGTGAGTGTGACACGATCCGCACGTGCTGTCTCACCAACTGCGGCCGCTGTCCACCGGACTCGCCGATCGTTTCGAACACGTCGCGACCCCACCGACGCTCGGCCCACCCGAGACCTCGATCCTCGGAGCCGGCCCGCCGCCGGATCTCGGCCCCGACACCCGCGTCGCGATGCTCGTCGGTCCCGGCGCCGCGTCCGTGGCCGAGTCGGTCCACACGCTGGCCCGGCATCTCGGTGCGCCGGTGGCGAACACCTGGGGAATCAAGGGCATCTACTCGTGGGACGACCCGCACCACATGGGAACCTGCGGACTCCAACGGGACGACTTCGACCTGCTCGGGTTCGCCGACTTCGACGTGCTCGTCACCGTCGGATTGGATCCCGCGGAATCGCCCGCCGAGCGGTTGCGCATGATCCGCCAGGTTGCACTCGTTCCCGACGCGTCGGCGATCGATGCGCTCGTCCAGGCGATACGCCCGCGGGCCTTCCACCCCGCCGCCAACGCGCTCTACGACCGGATCGCCGCCGTCGCCCAACCCGGGTTCCTCGACCAGTCGCTGCCGCGCCACCCTGCCCGTGCGGTCGCCGAACTCAAGCACAGCCTGGGACCCGCCGACCGGGTTGTGGCCCAACCGGGCCGGTCGGGACTCTGGATCGCGCGCACGTTCCCCACGGACTGGCTCGGACAGGTACTGGTCCCGGCCCGCGCCGAGGCCGGTATCGGCGCGGCGATTTCCCTGGTCTCGGCGGCCGCCGGCACACCCACCGTGTACGTCTCGAACGACCCGCCCGACGCCCTCGACGAGGTCACCACCGAGGCCCTGGCGATTGCGACCGGCCGAGCGCTTCCGTTCCACCTACGACATTGGGGCGATGAGATCGACTGGTCCCGCACCGAAGACCTCATCGCGGCGGCCGGCCCCGTCGTAGCGTGGACGCCATGACCGAATCCCGAGTCGCAGTCGTGACCGGCGCCGCCGGCGGCATCGGCCAGGCGATCGCCGTCGCCGTGGCCCGACTCGGCTGGTCGGTCGCCCTGGGCGGCCGCCGCACCGACGCGCTCGCCACCACCGCGACCTTGGTCGAGATCGAAGGCGGGCGAGCGTTCGCCCACCACCTCGACGTCACCCAACCCGAATCCGTCGATGCGTTCTTCGCCGCGGCCACCGCCGAGTTCGGCCCCTGCGACACGCTGGTCAACAACGCCGGACTCGCGATTCCGGGCCTGCTCGTCGACACCGACACCGAGGCGCTGCAACGGGAGATCGACACCAACCTGCTGGGACCCTTGCTGTGCAGCCGACGCTGCCTCGGACCGATGCTCGACGCCGGTCGGGGCGACATCGTGTTCATCTCGTCCGACACCGCTCGCGTGCCGCGACCGGGGATGATCGGTTACAGCGCCACCAAGGCCGCGCTCGAGACCGTGGCCAGGGTGATCGACATGGAGACCGAAGGTCGCGGCATACGTACCACGGTGGTGCGCGTCGGTCCGACGCTCACGGAATTTGCCGACGGATGGGCGCCGGGCACCTTCGAACACCTCATCGACCTGTGGCCCCGATTCGGTATTCAACGCCACTTCAACACGATGGAGCCGGCCGACATCGCCAACGTCGTCGTCCACGCGCTCACCGCACCGGCCCATGCCCGCGTGGACACGATCGAGATGCAACCCGTCGCCCCGCCACCCCCCTGACTTCCGGCGTTTGGCGGCTGGTGACGCGGATGGCGTCACCTTCTGTCAAACGCTGGGAGGCGGAGAGCGGCGGTACTCTGCGAAGACCCACCTCGACGACGCCAAGGAGCAGCGATGCAGCTCGACGACATGATCATCGTGAGCGTGGACGACCACATCGTGGAACCACCGAACATGTTCGACGCTCACCTGCCGGCGAAATACCAGGACATCGCGCCGAAGTTGGTCCGCAAGGACGACGGAACCGACGTCTGGCAGTTCCAGACGATCGAGGTCCCCAACATCGGGCTCAACGCGGTGGCCGGTCGCCCCAAGGAGGAGTACGGGATCGACCCCACGTCGTTCGACGAGATCCGACCCGGCTGTTACGACCCCGCGATGCGGCTCCTCGACATGAACGCCAACGGCACCCTCGGATCCATGAACTTCCCGAGCCTTCCCGGCTTCGCGGGACGGCTGTTCGCGACGTTGGAAGACAAGGACACCGCGAAGGTGTTGGCCCAGGCGTACAACGACTGGCACATCGACGAATGGTGCGGGCACGCCCCCGACCGCTTCATCCCGCTCGCGATCCCCATGATCTGGGACGCCGAGGCCTGCGCCGCCGAGGTTCGCCGCGTGGCCAAGAAGGGTTGTCACGCCATCACGTTTCCCGAGAATCCCGAACCACTCGATCGACCGAGCCTGCATTCGGACTACTGGGATCCGTTCTGGCAGGCATGTTCGGATGAGGGCACCGTGGTCTGCATGCACATCGGGTCATCCGGGAAACTGGTCATGACCTCGGTCGACGCACCCATCGACGTGTTGATCACGTTGCAACCGATGAACATCGTGCAGTGCGCCGCCGACCTCATCCACTCTCCGGTGTTCAGGAAGTTCCCTGACATCACCGTCGCGTTGTCCGAAGGCGGCATCGGCTGGATCCCCTACTTCTTGGAGCGTGTCGATCACTCATACCGCACCCACAAGGCATGGACCGGCGCCGACTTCGGATCCAAGATGCCGAGCGAGGTCTTCCTGGAGCACGTGATGCTCTGCTACATCAACGACGGCGTCGGGGTGAAGTTGGCCCGCGACATCGGCGTCGACCGCATCACCGTCGAAATCGACTATCCCCATTCCGACGCGAACTGGCCGACCGCGCCCGAGGTGTTGAGCGCCGAGTTCGCGACCACCGACCTCACCGACGCCGAGATCAATGCCATGACCCACGAGAACGCGATGCGGTTCTTCCGGTACGACCCGTACTCGGTTCGTCCACGCGAGCGCTGCACCGTCGGGGCCCTGCGATCCGAAGCGGTCGGTTGGGACGTGTCCCCCAAAGCGATGGCCACGCGTCCGGTCACCGCCTCGCGCGGCCCGGTCAAAATCACGGACCTCAACCCGACGGCGTGAACGATCGGATCGACCGGTACGAGCGTACGAATCGCACGTTCTGGGATGGTGACGCCGACGACTACCAGGCCGCGCACGGCAACCAACTGGCGGACCATGGTCGGTGGGGCGTGTGGGGAGTTCCGGAGTCAGAACTGGGAGCGCTGGGCGACCTGAGTGGCCTCGACGTCCTCGAACTCGGGTGCGGCGCGGCGCAGCATTCGATCGGCGTTGCTTCCGGTGCCGCGCGCCGGACCGGGCTCGACCTCTCGCTCGGCCAACTCGGCCACGCGGTCGTGAACCTGAACACCGCCGGCCTGCGCATGCCGCTTGTCTGCGCGACCGCCACCGCGACCCCGTTCCGCGACAAGAGCTTCGATCTCGTTTTCTGTGATCACGGCGCCATGAGCTTCTGCGACCCGCGTGCCACCGTTCCCGAAGCCGCGCGCCTCCTCCGGACCGGTGGCCGGTTGGTCTTCAATCTCTCGACGCTGCTGCGTTACCTCTGCTTTCCACCCGGCGACGTCGACGCGCCCATCACGAGGAAGTTGCGATCGCCATATTTCGGAGCCCGGGCCTTCGACTGGGGCGACGGCACCGTCGACTTCCAGATTCCCCATGGCGATTGGATCCGACTCTTCACCCGGCACGGCTTCGCCATCGAGGATCTCATCGAGATCCAGGCACCCAAGGGCGCGACCAGCAGTTACTCGGACTACGCGGCGGCGAAGTGGTCGAGGAAATGGCCGGCCGAGGAGATCTGGAAGGTCCGCAAGGCCGACTGAGCTATCGGCGCTCGAACTCGACGCCGGCCACTTCCCGATCCCACGTGGTCGGCGTGACTCCGTCGTTGCGCAGTTCGTACTTCAGGATGCGACCCACCGGGTTGCGGGGAAGGTCGGGCCGGAACTCGATGTAACGGGGAATCGCGAAATACGGAACCCGCTCGGCGCACCAGCGGCACAGCTCTTCTTCGGTCGTCCGGGCTCCATCCACCAAGACCACCGTGACCTTCACGTCGTCCTCACCCTGCGCGCTGGCGACGGCGTGCACCGCGACATCGGCGACATCGGGGTGGGCGATGACGGTGCGCTCGACTTCGAAACTCGAGATGTTCTCGCCACGCCGACGCAGATAGTCCTTCTTCCGGTCGACGAAATAGAGGAAACCGTCCTCATCCACGCGGCCCAGATCTCCGGTGTGGAACCACAGGTTCCGCAGCGCCTCCACCGTCGCCTCGGGTCGCTGCCAATACCCGGCGAACATCAGGTTGGGCCCGGTCGGTCGACACACGATCTCGCCGATCTCACCAGTCGCGACCGGCTGATCGGCATCATCGACGAGTTGGACGTCGAACTCGTGCCGGTTCGGCTTTCCTGCGGCGCCCGGCTTGTTCGTCTCGCCGGCCGGCAGCATCGAGATCAGCGACGCTTCGGTGAGCCCGTAGCCTCCGCTGAACGTCGCACAGCCGAACCGTTCCCGCCAGATGCGATCGGTGTCGGGTGGCATCGGCGCGGCGGCGCACAGGCGAAGTCGGTGACCGGCTTGATCGGGGTGATCGTCGGCACCCGCGATCAGGATCGCGAGAGATCCCAGCATGGACAGCATGGTGGCGCCGGTGCGTGCGACTTCGGGCCAGAAGCGACTCACCGAGAACTTCCTCGCGATCGATGACCTCCCCCCGACGAGCAAGGTGCCGACGACGCACACCGAGATGGCGTTGAAATGGAAGAGCGGGAGCGGGGTCAGCACGACGTCGTCGGCGGTCCGGCCCCACGCTCGGGCGATCTGTTCCCCCAGGGCCACCACGTAGCGGTGTGGGAGCATGCAGCCCTTCGACGGCCCCGTCGTCCCCGCGGTGTAGATGAAACACGCCAGATCCGCAGGACCGACATCGACGGCCGGCAGCGGTGTTGTTCGTCCGCCACGGAGCGCGTCGGTCCACGAGGCCGCCGGAACCGCCAGCCCGAACGACTCGCCTGATCCCACGATGACCAGCGCCTCGAGATCCGGCAGCGTCGCCAGATCGAGGGCCGCGATCCGATCGGCGAAGTCGGCGTCGATGATGAGCACGCGGGCGCCCGAATCGACGAGCACATGCCGGAGGAACTCACCTTTGTATGCGGTGTTGACCGGTACTTGAATCGCGCCGAGCCGAGCACACGCGAAGAGCGAGACCACCTGTTCGGGACAGTTCTCCAACAAGGTGGCGACCCGATCACCGTGGGCGATGCCGAGGGTGACGAGATGGCCCGCGCAGGCATCAGCGGACTCGGCCATCTCGGCCGCGCTCATCGCGATCCCTTCGAAATCGAGGTACGGACCATCGGGGTCGGCCGCCAGCCGGGCGCTGAGCGCGGAGGGAATGGTGAGCGGCAGACCGGCCATTCGGCGAGCGTAGCGGCGCCCTGTCGTCGACACTGGCGGCCGGGCAACCCCGGACCCGTCTGGTATTCGCACCGCAGGCCGGGCAAGATGGATCGCGATGTCCGATCCGACCGACCGCTTCGAAAATGCCGAGCCGTTTCGCATGGTCTTCGAGCATTCGCCGGTCGGCATCGCCGTCGGTCAGCCGGACGGAACCATTGTCTATGTGAACGACGCGATGTGCCGCCTCCTGGACCGCGAACGCGACGAGATCACCGTGGCGACGTTCATCGAGGCCGCCCACCCCGATCATCGCCCGAACGTGCGCAACCGCTTGCGGTCCCTCGAGTCCGGACAATTCGAGACCTTCGTACGGGAGACGAGGTTCCGCCACGCGGACGGCACCGACGTGAACGCACGATTTCACGTGGGTGCGACGCGCAGCCCCGATGGTGCCATCGCGTACCTGGTCGCTCACGCCGAGGACATCACCGACAGCCTTCGCACCGAGGCCGCGCTCGCCCTCAGCGAGGACCGGTTCCGAGCCGCGAGTGAAGCCAGCCTCGACTCCCTCATCCTCATGGACGCCGTGCGGGATGACTCCGGCACCATCATCGACTTCGTCATCGTCGCGGCCAATGCCAACGCCGCGGCGATGTTCGGGTTCTCCGTCGCCGACATGGTCGGAAAGCGGATCGACGCGAACTTCCCGGTGAGTTACAAGCAGGCGCTCCTCGAACGGTACCGACGCGTGGTCGAGACCGGTGAGCCCGAACTCGCCGAATACGCGGCCGGTGACCCCCGCGTCAAGGTGCTGTGGATTCGGGAGCAAGTGGTCAAAGTCGACGACGGCATCGCCCTCACCTCCAGCGACATCTCGGAGCAGAAGTACGCGGAACACGCCCTCCGTGAGAGCGAGGAGCGGTACCGAGCACTCATGGAGCATGCGGTCGACGTCGTATGCATCATCGATGCCGGCGCGTATATCCGCTACGCCAGTCCCGCAGTCGAGCAGGTGCTCGGCTACACCGCCGACGAGTTCTGCGGTCTCCATCCGTTCGACCTCATCCACGCCGAGGACCTCGAGAGTTGGCTCGAACGGTGGCACGGCATTGCGGGGCGGGTCGCCGGTCAGTTCAACCTCGAGGTTCGGGCCCTCCATCGCGACGGCGGATACCGCTGGATGGACGTCTCGGTCCGGGACCTTCGCCACGACCCTCACATCGCCGGATTCGTGGCGCACTTCCACGATGTCGGCGACCGGCACGACGCCCAGCAGGCGCTGCTTCACCAGTCCCTCCACGATGGTCTGACCGGGCTCCCGAACCGGGCGCTCCTCCTCGATCGTCTCGCCCACGCATTCGATCGGTCCCGCCGTCGTTCGCAGAGCGTGGCGGTGCTGTTCCTCGACATCGATCACTTCAAGGCCGTCAACGACTCACTCGGCCACGCCGTCGGCGATGCGCTGCTTCGCGAGGTGGCCGAACGTTTGCGCTCGACCGTTCGACCCGAGGACTCGGTGGCGCGTTTTGGCGGCGACGAGTTCGTGATCTGTTGTGAGGACATCGAAGACGTCGCGGCCGCGATGGCCATGGCCGACCGGGTGCGCCAGGCGTTCACGGAGCCGTTCACACCGAACGGACATACGGTCCAGGTCGGGACCAGCATCGGCGTCGCGCTGGCCGGCGACGCCACCGAGACACCGGAGGCCGTCCTGCGTGACGCCGATGCCGCGATGTACGTGGCCAAAGCGCGCGGTCGGGATCGCTATGTGGTCTACGACGACGACTTACGCACCCGGGTGCTGGAGCACCTCGACACCGAGGCCGGTCTGCGCGAAGCCCTCGACCAGGGCTCGCTGGTCCTGCACTGGCAACCGGTGTACGACCTGCGGACTCACGCCATCGTCGGACTGGAGGCGCTCGTCCGTTGGCGTCATAGTGAACGAGGGCTGCTGCTCCCCGCAGAGTTCCTGGGTGCTGCGATGTTGGCCGGCCTCGACGCGCCATTGGGGAACTTCGTGCTCGACGCCGCCTGCGCGCAGCTTCGTGCCTGGGACGATCAGGGCATCGCCCCGCCGGTGATCTGGCTCAACCTGAGCCCGGGGCAGCTCACCTGGACGGGCACCGTCGAACGGGTTCGGCACGCCATGGGCCAGCACCACATCGACCCGGCGCGCATCGGTTTCGACATCAGCGAACAAGCGATCGCCGACATCGACCGAGCCCGCCGGGCCAGCGCCGAACTCGCCGAACTCCGCGCACTCGGCTGCGCGATCGCGATCGACGACTTCGGGACCGGGCATGCGTCACCGCTCGCCGTTCGCCGTTACGGCATCACCCACGTGAAGCTGGACCGCTCGCTCGTCCAGACCGCATCCGACGGCGATCCGATGCTCCCGGCATTGATGAGTCTCGCCGCCCTGTTGGGTGTCACCGTCCTGGCCGAAGGCATCGAGACCCCGGACCAACTCGATCGGATCCTTGCCGCGGGATGCGAAACCGCTACCGGCAATTTCCTGGCGCCCGCCGCGTCGGAAGCCGAGACCACGGCGCTCCTGCTCGCCGCCGCCGGGATCGAACACCAGCTCGACCAGTCGGCCTGACCACGGGGGCTGAGTCCGACACGCTCGTCCCGTCAGGGTCGGATCCCGGGATGGACCGTGGGGCCGGTCACCGACTCCCGCCGAGCCCCCGAGAGGCGCAACGCCGCGCCGAGTGCCCGCCGCAGGTCGCGTGGGTCGATGACGTCGTCGTAGCTCAGATGATCGGCCGACGAATAGGCACCGCCCAGTTCGGCGTGTTCCATGACTGCGCGTACGTCGGCCTCGATGCCAGCCGCCGCCGCGCCACTCTCCGCCGGCATCGCGCCGAGCCGGGCGCCGGGGAACGCAAGGGTCGTGGTCTGCCCATCGAACGGGTTCATGGCCATCAGTGAGGACCCGAAACCGTAGGCCTTGCGGATCGTGACGTGAAGCTTCGGCCCCGAGAGTCGCGCCTGCGCCGCATACATCCGCGCGGAATGGCGCAGGATGCCCGAGCGCTCGGCGACGGTGCCCGCGAGCACGCCGGGGTTGTCGGCCAGGAACACGACCGGCAGGTCGAACGCGGCGCACACGTCGAGAAAGTGTGCGGCCTTGTCGGCCGCGTCGGCATCGATCGCGCCGGCCTTCACCGCCGGATTGTTCGCCACGATCGCCACCGATTCGCCACCGAGGCGGGCGAAGGCGGTGATGATCGACCGTCCGAACCCCGGTTGCACGAGAAACACCGAACCTTCGTCGGCGAGCAGTTCCACCACGCGGTGCGCGTCGTACGGGCGACGGGGATCCGCCGGGATGACGTCGAGGATTTCCTCGACTCGGTCGCACGGGACCGCCGCCGTCCTCGGTGGCCGGCTCCATGCGTTCGATGGCAGATACGACAGGTACCGGCGAACGAGTTCCAGGGCACTGCGGTCATCCGGGGTCACGTTGTGGACGACGCCCGACACCGTGCTGTGGATCGCGGCGCCCCCCAGCTCTTCCTTGGTGACTTCCTCACCGGTCGCCGCGGCCACGAGCGGCGGCCCGGCGGTGAACAGGGCTGCGCCCTCGACCATCACCGTGAAGTCCATCAACGGCGCGGTCAGAGCGCCATGCCCCGCGCTCGGACCCATCACCACGGCCACCGTCGGGGCCACACCGCTCAGCCGGACCAGCGCCTGGAGGTCGTTCGGTGCGTGCGGATAGCGCTCGTACGCATTCTGCGCTCGCTCGCCCGCACCTTCGAGCAACATGATCAGCGGGACCCGTTCCCGTCCGGCGAGTTCCGCGAGCCGCAACCGTTTCGCGTGGGTGCCCAACCCGATCGACCCACCCATGACGGTGAAATCTTCGGAACCCACGAGGACGGGGCGACCGTCGATCAGCCCGTGCCCCGCCACCAGACCATCGGCCGGAGCAATCGGAGTCATGCCGCGTCCGAGTCCGCCGACGTGCGCCCCGATCTCCTCGAAGGATCCGGAGTCGAGCAGCGCATCGACCCGCGCCCGGGCGTCCAGCCGATCACCCTCGCGTTGTCGGGCCAGGCGTTCCGGCCCTCCCATCGCGCGCGCCGCCTGCCGCCGCACCTCGAGGTCGGCCAGGAACGGATCCCAATCGGTCATCAGGCCGAGCAGGTCGTGATCATGAGTGGCCCCCGGGCATGGTCGCCGCGAGTGCATCGGCGTGGTGATCCGCGCCGCCGAACTGCGTCTCGAAGACCCATGCACGTTTCAGGAACAGGTGCACGTCGACCTCCCACGTGAACCCCATCCCGCCGTACACCTGGGTGGCCGACCGCCCGTTGAGGATCGCAGCCTCGCCGGCCAGGACCTTGGCCCCCGACAACGAACGATCCCGGGCACCGGTCGTCGGATCGTCGAGCACGCACGCAGCCGCCTGAGTGGCCACTCGGGCCAACTCGGCCCGTACCGCCATATCGGCGCAGAGGTGCTTGACCGCTTGGAACGACCCGATCGGTCGGTCGAACTGTTGACGTTCCTGTGCGTAGTCGACCGCCATCTCCGCAAGTCGATCGGCCATTCCCACGCAGTAGGCCGCGGTCAGGAGCGCGCCCTGGTCCCACAGATCGGCGAAGCTCCCGTCGATCGGGCTGCCGAGCACACCGTGCTCCTGGATCCGCCACACCGGAGTCAGCGGATCGAGCGGCCACGTCGCCTGCTCCCCGACCTCCAGGGCCTCGACGGGAACGACCAGACCCTGTGACCGACGCGGATCGACCACCACGACGTCGTCGACCAGGCCGAGGAACTCCACCAGGTCCGAGCCGGCCAGCGACGCGTCGTACCCGGTGGTAATCCGCTCACGACCGAAGCACCACACGAGCGGACCGGGCACGAGACCCCGACCGAGTTCCTCGTACACCACCGCCGCATCAGCCCAACTGAACCCGTCGGCCCGCAGCGAGAACACACCCGCTTCGGCCAACTCGGCGTGCACGGACCGGTCGAATCCGCCGCGCACCCGGTCCATGGGGAATCGGCCCTCGACGAGGGACCGAATGCCGTCCCGCAGCGCCAGTTGATCGTCGGTCAGATCGAAGTTCATCGGGGCTCCCGAGGCAGGCCGAGGACACGTTCGCCGAGAATGTTGCGTTGGATCTGCGACGTGCCCGCCGCGATCGTGAACGCGAGCGACCGCAACCGTTCCTCGACGAACGGGCCCTCGCCGTCGACGGTCAGGATGTCGCGCTCGAGCACCTTGAGCGCCAACTCGCCCATCTTCTGGCACACCTCGCTGTAGGCGAGCTTGATCATGAACGGCCCGCGCCCGGCGACGCCCCGCGCCGATTGCGTGACGTTGCGTTTGGTGAGCGCCCAGATGGCGTCGAGGTCGGCCGCGATGTGACCAAGTTCGCGTCGGTGACCAGGGTCGGTGACGTACGGCGCGAGGTCTTCGACCAATCGCGTCGCGTCGACCAGGTCGCTCACGAACGCCGTTCCCCGTTCGAAGGCCAAGGTGACGTTGGTGACCCGCCAGCCGTCGTTCTCCTCACCGACCCGGCACTCGACCGGGACTCGCACCTCGTCCAAGAAGAGCTCCGCGAACTCCGAGGACCCGAGGACGGTCTTCAGCGGTCGCACCTCGATGCCCGGCAAGTCCATCGGCAACATCAACCACGTGATGCCCTTGTGCTTAGGGGCGTCGGGATCGGTGCGAACGAGCAACTCGCCGAAGTCACCGATCTGCCCGTACGAACACCAGATCTTCTGACCGGTGACGACGTAGTGATCGCCGTCGCGCACGGCGCGGGTCCGCAACGACGCGAGGTCGGAGCCCGCGCCGGGCTCCGAGAATCCCTGACACCACACCTCTTCGCCCCGGAGGATCTTCGGAAGGTGCGCCTCCTTCTGGGCTGCGGTGCCCTCGGCCACGATGGTCGGGCCGGCATGGAGCAGCCCGACGAAGTTGACGCCGACGTAGGGAGCCCGCGCCCGGGTGGTCTCTTCGAGGAACACGAGCTGCTGGCTCGGAGGGGCGGCCTGGCCGCCGTACTCCTTGGGCCAGTTGAGTCCGGCGTACCCGGCGTCGAACAGCCGTCGCTGCCAATCGGTGTCCCAAACCCGGCGTGCGTGCCAATCATCGCGGTCCGGCTGGGGTGCCAGATCGGCCAGCGCCGTCTGCAACCAGGCGCGCAGGTCGGCCCGGAATGCTTCGTCGTCGTCGGAGAACCTCAGGTCCATGAGGCGCGCAGTCTAGAGAGGACCTGACGGGTCATCAGATTCCGGGTGGGCCGGCGGGAAACCGCTTCGTTCGGGGTTCGAGCGTCGGAGACCGACGATCGGACCCCACACGCGGTGGCTCGCTGGGATCGCCGTTGGCGCGGGTCGCGTCAGCGACTGGACCGGCGCGACCGATTCCCGGGAGCTCCGTTGGTGCGACTGGATTTGGCGCCACCACCGGAACGGGCCGGACCACCCTGGTCGCCGTGCGCGTTCGTGCGTTCGCGCCGCTCGCCATCGCGCGGCTTGGAATCGCGGCGTTCGCCGTCGCGGGAGTCGCGGGGCTGCGCGTCACGCGGCTTCGAATCACGGGGCTTGGCGTCGCGGGGGTTGTCGCTCCGGCCGTTGCGGTCCCGAGGGTTGTTGTCGCGCCGGGCCCGGTTTCCGTTGCTCCGGGCTGGACGAGACCGCTTCTGGGGCGAATGATCGGGTTCGACCAAGCCCAGCTCCCGCTGGAGGCTCAGACTCGACCGCACCTGGTCGGGCAATACGAACGAGACGACGACGCCGGTCGCGCCCTTCCGAGCCGTCCGGCCCGAACGATGCACGTACGCCTTCGCGTCTTCGGGCGGATCGAAGTGCACGACACACGCGACGTCATCGACGTGAATGCCGCGTGCGGCGACGTCGGTCGCGACCAAGGCGTGCACGCGACCGCGAGTGAAGTCAGCCAACGCGCGATCGCGCTTGGCCTGCGACAGACCGCCGTGAATCGGTGCCGCCTGCACACCACCAATCGACAGCTTCTTCGCCACCTTGTCGGCCCCGTGGCGGGTACGACAGAAGACGATGGTCGGGCCTTCCTCTTCGATGACCTCGGCCGCCCGCGCAACCCGTGCTTCGTTGGTCACCCGCTCGAAACGATGCTCGGCATCGGCCGCGTCAGTTTCGACGCCGGCAACCTCGTGGCGAACCGGGAACCGCTGATAGTCGTCGGTCAGGACGCCGACCGCGCCGTCGAGCGTCGCCGAGAACAGCAGCGTCTGACGGTCTTCACTGGTCTGATCGAGGATCCGCCGGACTGCGGGCAGGAAGCCCATGTCGGCCATGCGGTCAGCTTCGTCGATGACGACGATCTCGACCTTGTCGAGCACGAGCGCGCGCTGTTGAATCAGGTCTTCGAGCCGACCTGGGCAGGCCACGAGGATCTCCACTCCCTTGCGGAGCGCCCGCTTCTGCGGCTCATACCCCACGCCGCCGTAGATCGCGAACACGCGCTGGTTGCGCACATCGGCGAGCGGTTCGAGTTCGCGCACGATCTGGGCGGCGAGTTCCCGAGTCGGAGCCAGGACCAATGCGCTGGGTCGGCGCGGACGCGACCGGCCGGCCCGCTCGACGGTCGGGGCACCGAAGGCGATCGTCTTGCCAGAACCGGTCGGGGCCCGGCCACAGACGTCCTTGCCCGCAAGGGCGTCAGGAATCGTCGCGGTCTGCACCGGGAACGGTTCCATGATGCCGCGCTCGTTGAGAGCCGCGACGAGATCACGCGCGAGGCCAAGATCAGAAAAGGTGGGCACTGGTACTCCTCACCCGCTTCAGCGGGTTGTCGTTCCGCGCGGCGGAATGACAGGAATGTCTCCAGCGCGGCTGTCCGGCGAGATGCGGACCCGGTGAGACTACTCGCAATGCCCCCGCGAACTGGTACGACGTGACCGAAGGCTCGTTCGCGCCGACTCTGATCAGTGGTCGCCGGGCGGAACCAACGTGGTGCGCAGCGACGCGAGCGCCGACGGTTCCAGGCCGACGGCCTGCAGGTACCCCTCGACCGAACCGTGCTCGCGAGCCAGACCGGCGAGCACCGTGCGCATCGTCAGCGCTTGTGCGCCGTACTGCTGGCCCGCGACCTCAACGGCTCCACCGGTGGGTTCGGCGCGCTCGTGGTGGCGAGCGATCACGGAGGGCATCCGCGTCTCGGTGAACGCGAAGTCGGCTGCGATCGCGTCATCGGGGACTCCACAGGCTCCCAGGATCAACGCCGAGGTGAGCCCGGTTCGGTCCTTCCCCGCCGCGCAGTGGAACACCACCGGCTGGGACGACGGGTCGGCGACGACCCGCAGCACGTCGGCAAAGCGATGCCCGTACTGGGCCAGCATGAACAGGTAAATCTCGTCGAGCGTCCGGAATTGGGTCTCTGTGCGTCGTTGCCGCTTCGGTTCGGTCGGTTCGCGCGTCGAATCGACGATCGGGAGGTGAAGTTGCCGGACGAACGGCGCCAACGGACCGTGCCCGTAGTCCTGGACCTCGTGCGGCGCCCGCAAGTCGATCACCGTCGCGATCGCCAAGGTGTCGCGGAGGTAGCCGACATCGCCGGGAGTGAGACCACTCAACGAATCCGATCGGAACACCCGGCCGCGCCGCACCACTCGCCCGGCGGTCGTCACATGACCGCCCAAGTCACGGAAGTTCGCCGGACCCTCCAGTGGGACCAGACGATCGGTGCTCATGCCGCCCTACCGGTCGAGATCGAGGCCGAGCATACGGATCGCGTTGCCGCGCACGATCTTGTACACGACGTCGGCCGGAAGGTGGCCCATCATGGCCTGGGCGACTTCGAGCGTGTGCGGCCACGTCGAATCGGTGTGGGGATAGTCGGTTTCGAACGTGATGTTGTCGACCCCGACCCGGTGCAGTGACTCCAGACCGTGCACATCCCGGAAGAAGCAGCCGAACACCTGACGGAAGTAGTAGGTCGACGGCGGTTCCGGAATGAGGTCTTTGACACCACCCCACGCGCGATGTTCGTTCCAGACGTCGTCGACCCGTTCGAGGATGTAGGGCAACCAGCCGATCTGGCCCTCGGAATACGCGAGTTTGAGGTCGGGGTAACGCACCAGCACGCCGGAGAAGAGAAAGTCGGCCAGGCTGGCCATCGCGTTGCCGAAGCTGAGACTCGCGGCAACCGCCACGGGCGCGTCGGGTGAGGTTGCCGGCATCCGGGAACTGGACCCGATGTGCATACACACGACGTTGTTGGTCTCTTGACACGCCACGAAGAACGGGTCCCACTCCCCCGAGTGGATACTCGGCAGACCGAGGTGTGGCGGGATCTCCGAGAAGCACACCGCGCGCACGCCACGCGCCGCGTTCCGGCGAACTTCGGCGGCGGCGAGTTCCGCGTCCCACAACGGCACGATGATGAGCGGCACGAGCCGACCACCGCTGTCGCCACACCATTCCTCGACCATCCAGTCGTTGTAAGCCGTCACGCAGGCGGCCGCGAGTTCTCGGTCCTTGGCCTCGAGGAACGTCTGGCCGCAAAACCGAGGGAAAGTGGGGAACGACACCGACGCTTCCACGTGATTCATGTCCATATCGGCGAGACGAGCCTGGGGGTCGTAACAACCGGGGCGCATCTCGTCGTAGGTGATCGGCGACATCGTCATATCGTCCCGATCGAATCCGACCGCGGCCACATGGCGCTTGTTGATGTAGACGAGATCTTCATAGACCCAGCAGTCGGCCTGGGGTCCGTCCGGGTCGAAGGTCTGCTCGTAGGTACCGCCACCGATGTGGCGCATCGTTCCGATACCTCGACGCTCGACGTGCGGACCGGCGGCCCGGAACTTCTCGGGCAACCACGTCTTCCACAGATGCGCCGGTTCGACGACATGATCGTCGACGCTGACAATGCGGGGAATCGGGGTACCCGATGGTCCGGGTTCGACGACTGCCGTCATGTGGAGGGTCCCTCTCGCCGAAATCTGACGGGTCGTCAGATTATCGAGCCTCCAGCCGATTACCCGCAGCGAGTCGTGCCGTTCGGCGCCCGGCCCGCCACCAGATACGCCACCTCGATCCGTTCCAGACACCGGTTACCCCCCAACGACGAGGTATGGGCAGTGCCGTCGACGACCACCAGGCGCGCGTTCCCGAGCTGGCGCGCAAGCCCTTCGGCCCACTGCACCGGCGTCGCCGGATCGCCGGTCGTTCCGACCACCAGAATCGATTCCTTGGTCGGTGCGTTGACTGCGGTCGGCACCGTCCGCTTCGGCGGATACGGCCAGTACGCACATCCGTAGCCCAGCCCGACACTCGCCGCGCCGAAGTCCGGCGCCTCCACCGCGGCCCGCTCCGCCAGCGCCTCGGTCTGGGTGAGGGTCAGGTTGGGGCCATCGGCACAACTGATCGAGATGAACGAAGCCCAGGTCGAGTCGTACCGGCCGTCGCCGTCACGCCCGAGATACAGATTCGCGGCCTCCATCAACGGGCCGGGGGAACCATCGTCGAGTGAGCGCAGGGCGCCCGCCAACGTCGAATAGGCGTCGGCGCCCGAATACATGAGTGCGCCCACACCCAGATCGAACTGCGTCGGGCCGAACACCTGGCCCTCCGTCGTGATCGGCTCGCTGTCGATCTTGGCGCGGAGCGCGTCATACGCGGCGCGCGGACTGCCGTCATGGTGGAACGCGCACGACGATCGTCGGGCGCAATCGTCGAGGAAGGCCGCGAGCGCAGCGTCGAAGGCTTGGGCCTGACTGATCGTGAGATCTTCCGGGTTCAATGACGGGTCGACCGCCCCGTCGAGGATGAGCGCGCGGACCCGGTCGGGAAACCGCTCGGCATATTTGGCACCGAGGAATGTGCCGTACGACAACCCGAGGTAGGTCAATCGCGGATCACCAACTGCGGCCCGCAGGGCGTCGAGGTCTTGCACGGTGTCATCAGTCGAGATGTGCTGGAGCCACTCACCGTTGCGAGCGACACACGCGTCGATGAATCGCTTCGTCGCCGCCTCGAGCGCCGCCAGCTCCGTCGGCGAGTCCGGCGCGCTGTCGGGCGCGAACACGTAGTCCAGATTGCGTCCGCACTTGACCGGCGCACTCGCGCCCGTGCCGCGCGGATCCCACGCCACCACGTCGAACCGCTCCGTGACCGCGTCGGGGAACGACGCGGCGGCGTAGCTCGCGAAATCCCGGCCGGAGGCGCCGGGCCCACCGGGGTTGACGAACAGTGTGCCGATCTTCTGCCCGCGCTCGGCCTGCGAACCCCGAGCCAGTTTGATGCTGATCAACCGGCCCTTCGGCTGCGTCCAGTCGAACGGGACCTCGACCGCCGCGCACTCCCCCAGGTCACACTCCCGCCACATCAGTGGGGTCGCGTTCCCGGCCTCGGCGGTCGAGGAGGTCGTAAGCCGGGTCGTGGTCGACGTCGAGGATGGTGCCGAACTCGACGCGCATGCGGTGAGCGCCAGAACACCCGCGAGCAGCAAAGCCAGAAAGGAAGCGGGGCGACGAGCCATCGCTTCACCTTTGCAGACTGCGAGCCCGATACCGTGCCGCCCTATGGATCTTCTCATCGGTGGCACTCATGCTTCGTCCAGCTCGGGCGCGACACTCGACATTCTCGAACCGGCAACGGGGCAAGGACTCGCCACCGTTGCCGCCGGTGACGCCGCCGACGTCGACCGGGCAATCCGCGCCGCCCGCGAGTCGTTCGACACCGGCGTCTGGTCGGGCCAGAGCGCGACGGCGCGCGGCCGCGTGCTCCTGCGCGTCGCCGCGCTGATGCGTGAACGATCCGAAGATCTCGCTGTCCTCGAAGCCCGCAACGCGGGCAAGCCGATCGGCGACGCTCGCTGGGAGGTGAACGCAGCGGCCGACGTGTTCGAGTACTACGCCGGTGCGGCCAACAAGATCTTCGGCGAGACCATCCCGGTGCAGGACTCGGGAATCGACTTGGTATTGCGCGAGCCGGTCGGCGTGTGCGCGTTGATCGTGCCGTGGAACTTCCCACTCCTGATCACGACGTGGAAGACCGCTCCCGCACTCGCCTGCGGCAACTCCGTCATCATCAAGCCCGCGTCCCTCACACCGCTCACCGCCTTGAAGCTCGGCGAAATCCTGGTCGAGGCCGGCGTCCCGGCCGGCTGCGTGTCGGTGGTACCGGGACCCGGTCGGATCATCGGCGACGCGCTCGTCGGCGACCCGCGCGTCGACAAGATCGGATTCACCGGTGAGACCACCACGGGTGCGTCGATCCTGCGGACCAGTTCCGAGAACATCACCCGCGTCTCACTCGAACTCGGCGGCAAGTCCGCCTGTGTCGTCTTCGCCGATGCCGACTGGGAGAAGGCGGCGGCCGACACTCCGATGTCGGTCTTCGCCAACACCGGCCAGGACTGTTGTGCTCGCAGTCGGATCGTGGTGGAGGAATCCATCTACGACGACTTCGTCGCCGCATTCACCCGGACCACCGAGGCCCTCCGCGTCGGAACTCCCCTCGACGAGACCACCGAGATCGGGCCGATGATCTCCACCGCCCAGCGCCAAGTGTCGCTCGACTACCTGGATATCGCCGCCTCCGAAGGCGCCGAGCGGGTGACCGGCGGTGTCGTACCCGACGACCCGGGCTTCTACCTGTCGCCCGCGGTGCTCGCCGGAGTCGACAACTCCATGCGAGTCGCCCAGGAAGAAATCTTCGGCCCGGTCGCGTCGATCATTCCCTTCCGCGACGAAGCCGACGCGATCCGCATCGCCAACGACACGCCCTACGGCCTGTCGGGTTCGATCTGGACCCGCGACCTCGGACGAGCCATCCGCACCGCCAAGGCGATCCGGACCGGCGTGCTGTCGGTGAACACGAACAAGTCGGTGCGCACCGAAGCCCCCTTCGGCGGGTACAAACGGTCCGGTGTGGGCCGCGAGCTCGGGATGCACGCGATGCACCACTACACCGAGGTCAAGAACGTCTTCCTCTCCTCCGACTGACCCTGCCGTCGGCGTTTGATGCTGCCGTCGGCGTTTGGCGGATGGTGGCTCGCACCGGACCACCAGGTGCCAAACGTCGGGAACTGAGGTTCAGGGAGGCGGAACCTCGGTCGAGACATTCCCGATGGACGCCGTCGCCGATCTTCGGCTGCTACTGCAATCGGGCACTTCGGTCATCGCCGTCGATACCCGCGAAGAGCAGCGGTGCCTCTCCATCGTGCGCGCCGCGAGCACCGGGACGCCGGTATGGACGTGGTCGGCCGCGACCGGTCTGGGGTGCGAGGGCAGCCAGCCGCTCTACGGGACTGTCGACCCGGACCAGATGCTGTCGAACCTCACCGCAATATCGGGGAGCTGGACCGCAGTCCTGCTCGATCCGGGCCCGGTACTGGGCGATCCGGCATCGCTGCGAGCGCTGAAGGAACTCGGCCAACGCAGCCAGGCCGGCCAGAGCGTGCTGTTGGTCGGGCATCGGCTCACGATTCCGACCGATCTCGAAGGCGTCGTCCACCGGTGGCTGCTCGGGCCGCCTTCGGTCCCCGAGCTCGACGCGATGATCCAGCGCGCCTCCGCACGGCTCGGACAACAGAACGTTGCGATCGATCTCGACGACCAGGAACGGATTCGGCTCGCTCGTTCTCTGCTCGGCCTCACGCTCGTGGAAGCCGAACGTCAGGTCATGCAAGCCGGACTGCGGAACGGACGCCTCGACGACGCCGACATCGCGGCGGCACTTGCGGGCAAGGCCGAGCTCCTGAACGCCGACGGGATTCTCGAAATCGTCGACGAGCCCTCGCTCCGCCTCGCGGAGCTCGGTGGTCTCGATCATCTGAAGCAGTGGCTCGGGCACCGGGTCGCCGCCGGGCTCGACCGCGCCGTCGACCCGCCGCGCGGCGTGTTACTGGCGGGTGTCCCCGGCTGTGGGAAGTCCGCGCTGGCGCACGCGATAGCGGCCGAGTGGTCGATCCCGCTCGTACTCCTCGACCCCGGGCGGATCTACAGCAAGTACATCGGTGAATCCGAGCAGCGGTTCGAGGCGGCACTCACCACCGTCGAAGCAATGGCGCCCGCCGTGTTGTGGATCGACGAGATCGAGAAAGGCTTCACCACGGGTGGTGAGGACGGCGGCGTGTCCAGCCGCGTGCTCGGAACGTTCCTCCGCTGGTTGCAAGACCACGCACCGGGGGTGTTCGTGGTCGCGACCGCCAACGATGTGACGCGCCTCCCCGCCGAGCTCACCCGCAAGGGTCGATTCGATGAGCTGTTCTT
>JANLRZ010000225.1:0-7398 GCA_031362155.1 Acidimicrobiia bacterium
GACGCTGCACGAGATCGCGACTGAGCTGAAGGTGGCGCGCTCCTCGGTCTCGGTCTGGGTCCGTGATGTGGAGTTCGAGGCCAAGCCCCGCAACCGGTCGGTGTCCCGCAATCCGAGCTCACTCCACCTGGCCAAGTTGGCCGAGATCGAAGAGATGAACGCCTGGGGCGTCACGCAGATCGGGAGACTGTCCGACGACGCCTTCCTCGCCGCCGGCACCGCCCTCTACGCCGGCGAAGGATCGAAGGGCGGTGGCGAGGTGAACTTCGCCAACACCGATCCCGACATGGTCCGGTTCTTTTGCGCCTGGCTCCGTCGGTTCTTCGAGATCGACGAATCCCGACTTCGAGTCCGCGTCTACCTCCATGTCGGTCTCGACGTTGACGAAGCGCACGAGTTCTGGTCAGAGGTGACCGAGGTACCTCTTGCCCAGTTTCGCACGCCGTATCGGCCCCCGGCCGACGCCACCTTGCGGAAGACCAAGCACATTCACGGCTGCGTATATGTCCGCTATTGCTGCTCGAAAACCCACCGTCGGATCATGGGTTTGCAGCGGGCACTGCTATCCTGCTCCGCAATTCCGGGGTAGCTCAATTGGCAGAGCGCGTCGCTGTTAACGATGATGTTGAGAGTTCGAGTCTCTCCCCCGGAGCTCAGTGCGAAGATGCGAGCGCGGTCGCGCCGGCCGTGATGGCCGGGACCAGCGCCGTCGCCGTGGGCAGGAGCTGCTCGCAGAAGAATCGCGTGGTCCGCTTCTGGGCGGCCTCGCGATCCGTGCCCGCTGCCCGGCTGGCCGACACCAACATCAGGTACCCGGCAGTGAGCATCGACAACAGCCGCAGGTAGGGCGTCGCGCCGGCGAGGGCGTCCTCGACGCTGGTCACGCTGCCCATCCACAGGGTCGCGTCCCGAGTCGCGGCGAGCGCCGACGACAGTGCGTTCTGGGTGGCGCTCAGCTCACGGTCGCTGATGGCCGCGACGTCGGCCTCGATCCGGTCGAAGTGCTCCATGACGGCAGCCCCGCCCCGCACTCCGAGCTTGCGACCGATGAGGTCCATCGCCTGAATGCCGTTGGTGCCTTCGTAGATCATGGCGATTCGGGCGTCGCGCAAGTGCTGCGCAGCACCGGTCTCCTCGATGAAGCCCATGCCGCCGTGGATCTGCACGCCGAGCGACGTCATCTCGAATCCGGTGTCGGTCGACCACGCCTTCGCCAGCGGTGTGAACAACGCGGCGATCTCGTCGTTGTGTTCGCGTACTTCGGCGTTGGGGTGGTGTTCGGAGAGGTCAATGGCCGCGGCCGTTGCGTAGATCAGCCGCCGCATCGCCTCGATCGACGACTCCATGGTGAGCAGCATGCGCTGCACATCGGGATGTTCGATGATGGGGGCGCGCTCGCCGCGTGGTGTCGACGGGGTCCGGCCTTGGAGGCGTTCGGCCGCGTACTCGCGGGCCTGCTGGTACGAGCGCTCGGCCAGTGCGAGGCCTTCCACCGCCACGCCGATACGCGCGTGGTTCATCATCGTGAACATCGCGGCCAGCCCGTTGTTGAGCTCACCGACGAGCTCGCCGATGGCGCCGTCGCCGTTCTCACCGAACGACAACACGCAGGTGGGGCTGGCCTTGATGCCCATCTTGTGTTCGATCGACAGGCAGGCCGCGTCGTTGCGGTCACCGAGTGAGCCGTCGGGGTTGACGAGGTACTTCGGCACGACGAAGCACGAGATGCCCTTGGTTCCGGCCGGCGCGTCGGGCGTGCGGGCGAGGACGAGATGCACGATCTGCTCGGCGAAGTCGTGCTCGCCGAAGGTGATGAAGATCTTCGTACCGGTGATGCGATAGGTGCCGTCGGCCTGCGGCTCGGCCTTGGTGCGGATCACGCCGAGATCGGAGCCGGCCTCGGGTTCGGTGAGGCACATCGTGCCGGTCCACTCGCCGGTGATCATCTTCGGCATGTAGGTGGCCTTGATCGTGTCCGAGCCGTGCGCTTCCAGCAGACGGGACGCGCCCTGGGACAGGAGCGGGCACATGCTGAACGACAGGTTGGCCGTCGACATCAGTTCTTCGAAGACCACGCCCACGAGGAACGGAAAGCCACCACCGTCGTATTCGGGTGAGGCGGAGACCGCACCCCAGCCGGCATCGACGTACTGCTGGTAGGCCTCGGCGAATCCCGGCGGGGTCGTGACGGTGTTGTCGGGGTTGTGCACGCTGCCGACCTGGTCACCGATCACGTTGAGCGGCGCGATGGTCTGGGCGAAGAAGCGCCCGGCCTCGCTGATCAGGTCGGGCACGGCCGCGGCGTCGACGTGGGCGAAGTCGGGGAGTGAGGCGATCTCGTCGAGTCCGCACTGCTGGAGGACGAAGTCGATATCGGCGAGGGGTGGCGTGTAGTCGGTCACAGGCCCAGTCTGGCAAAGAGTGCCCACCGGCGCCGAGATCGGCGGGTCAAGATGGGAGGGTGGAATCCAGTGGTCGGGTCGACGTGAATGATCTCGTCGGACTCGATCTGTTCCGTGAGGTCGCGGTCTCGGAACTGGGGAGCCTGGCCGAGTTGCTGACGTGCCAGCGATTTGCCGCGGGCGAGACCATCTTCGGTCAAGGCGATGAGGGCGACTCGTTCGTGCTGGTGATGACTGGCCTGGTCACGGTCTCGGCGACCGTCGGGACCAAGACGTTGGAACTCGGCGGCGCCGGTCACGGTTCGATCCTCGGGGAACTCTCGGCCATCACCGGTGACCCCCGGCGGGCGACGGTCGTGGCGGCGACGCCGGTGACGACGGCCTCGGGCGACCATGCGGCCTTCGATGCGCTGATGGGTGTCCCGGGTGTGCGTGAACAGCTGACCGACCTGGCGGCTCGTCGGCTGGCGGACAGCGCCCGGATGGTGCCGGTCACACTCTCCGACGGCTCCGCCGCGGTGATCCGCCCGTTGCTCGCCCGGGATCGCGCCGAGTTCACTTCGACGTTGTTGCATCAACCCGACGAATGGCTCTACCACCGCTTCTTCTCCGGGGGTCGACCGAGTCCGGCGATCGTGGACTACCTCGCCGATGTGGACTACCTCGTGCAGTTCGCCTGGATCGTCGGGCTTCCCGAACCCCCCGAGGGGATCGCGGTCGGTCGGTTCATCCGATCGGCCGATCGGCCGGGAGTTGCCGAGGTGGCCTTCGAAGTACGTGACGATTGGCGGCGGCGCGGGCTCGGGGCCTTGCTGTTCGGCGCCGTCGCCGCAGCCGCGCAGCGGGCGGACCTCGTCACGTTGCGCGTCGAGACGTTGGCCGACAACCTCGCGATGCAACACATGGCCCGACGGGCCGGCGCGAAGTGGGTCCGTTCCGAAGGCGGGGTCCTGGAGACGACGGTGGCGGTGGAGCGTGCGGCCAGGCTGCTCGCGCCCGACCTGCGCGCCGAGCTCGGTGATGTCGCCGAGGCGATCGTCACCGGCGCCGGGCTCGCCCTGCGTTCGGACGGGTCGGCTCGTTCTGAGTCTTAGCCTTGTGCACATGGTTCGCCGTCGGCTTCCGCTTTGGAGTCTCGTCGTCGTGTTGCTCATGGTTGCGTCGTGCGCGTCGACGCCGGAGACGACCACAGGTGCGCCGGGTGTCTCCCTGCCGTCGGCGCCCTTCGCGGTGTCGGACGTGCCCGCGGGTTACTCGCTGGTCGGCGTCGAGCGGGGACGCCAAGTGTTGCCGTGGGGTGACGATAGCTCCGGAACTGCCGAACCGTTCACAGTCCTTGCGCCGGACGGTGAGACTGCCTCGAGTTCTCGGGCAATCGTGGTCTCGGTGACCGGCTTCGAGGGCTATCAGGGCAGACTCGACCAAGCCGTGGGCTCTGGGCCGATCGGATCTCGTTCCACGAAGTTCCGGGTCGGCGGACGCGACGCCGTCTTTGTCTCGGCGCCATCATCTAGGCGGTCGCGAACAAGTGGAGTCGGGTGGTCCGAACTCTTGGTCGTGCGCGGGCGTGACCTCGCGGTACGGGTCCGGGGCGCCGATGGATCGAAGTCGCTCTTCCTGGCCGTCGAGCGGGGAGTGCGTCGGCGCGGCAGAACCGGCGCGCCACTCGTCCCGAGCCCGCCAGCGGGGTATCGAGTGATCGGCTCGGTCGATGGTGCCGTCGCCGCGTCGCAGAATCTTGATGCTGCATCGTCCGATCTTCGCGAGGGCACTGAAGTCGGCACTGGTGAGGGGAACCCAGTGGTGCACCGCATGACGTGGTCGGGGCCCGATGCGGAGCTGCAGGTGATGACATTGCCGTCACGGGCGGCGGGCCTTGATGCGCTCCCAGGTTTCGCGGTGCTCGAACCATCAGGATTCACGTTGCGGACCCAACCGCTCAACGTGAAGGGGCGGCCCGCCGTCGTGCTCGAACGTTGGGTGTCGGGGGCGGTGCAGCCGGCGCCTGCCTCCCGGACCTTGTACATCCAAGGGTCGTGGGGAAACCTTGTGGTGGCCACGACCTATGGCGACGCGATCGTGAGCGTCGACGACTTGGTTGCGATCGCGGAGTCCCTCAGTCCAACGAACGAAGCAGCCTGGGCGGCATTACCTTCGGCCGCACGAGCCAGCCCTCGCGAAGTCGCCGTGGGGACGGCCCCTCCGGGGTGACACGACCGGGCCGGATCGGCCACGATGCGGCGATGGACGCCACCGAAGACCAGATCAACGAGTACCAGATGCACGGCCAGGACATCCCGACGCTGCTGGGGCACTGGGCCGACCGTCGTCCCGATCACCCGGCGCTGGTCTGGGATCCGTTCGAGGGTGAGGGTCGCACCTGGACCTACGCGGAACTCCGGGACGACGTCTACCGGCTCGCCTCGGGTTTGGCGGCGCGGGGGATCGTTGTCGGCGAGAAGGTCCTGATCCACTCCGAGAACTGTCCGGAGATGGTGATCGCATTTCTCGCGTGTGCGACGGTCGGCGCCGTCGCGGTGACGACCAACACCAAGTCGGTCACGAGCGAACTCGAATACTTCGCGAGCAAGGCCCAGTGTGTTGCCGCGATCACCCAACCCGAGTTCGCGGACATGGTGGCCGAGGCGGCGCCGGGGTTGCGGTGGCTCGCAGTGATGGGCGACGACATCGCCGCGCCGGCGATCCCGTTCGACGATCTGTTCGCGGCGGAGGTCTCGGCGTGGGCCGGCCGTCCCGCAGAGCCGATGCTGCCGTTCGGGATCATGTTCACCTCGGGCACGACCTCGCGCCCGAAGGCCGTCGTCCACACGCACGGCAACGCGATCTGGGCGAGCCGGGTCGGTCCGCGCAACATCGACCTGGGCCCCGACGATCGCTACCTGATCTACCTGCCGTTCTTCCACGTGAACGCGCAGAGCTGGTCGTTGTTCTCCGTGCTCGGCGCGGGTGCGACCGCCGTGCTCATGCCGAAATGGTCGACGAGTCGGTTCTGGGACGTGATCACCCGTCACGCCATCACCCACATCTCGCTCATGCCCTTCGCGATCCCGACGATCATGACGCCCGACCGCCCTGCCGAGCACACGATGCGCATCGGCGTGTTCGGATTGGTCATGCCCGATCTCGACGCACTGCTGGGCATCGAGGTCTACGCGGCGTTCGGCATGACCGAGACGGTCACCCACTCGGTGACCGGCAAGCCGAAGGAGCAGTTGCCGGATCGGTCCATGGGTCATGTCGCGCCCGGGTACGAGATGCTCGTCGTCGACAAGGACACCGGTGCGGTGTGCGGCGTGGGCGAGCCGGGGGAGTTGTGGCTGCGGGGGACCCGCGGGATCCAGCTGTTCCTGGAGTACTTCGACAATCCGGAGGCCAACGAGGCTGCCTTCGAGGATGGTTGGTTCAAGACCGGCGACATCGTGCGGCTCGGTGAGGCCGGCAATGTCTTCTACGTGGAGCGGGACAAGGACCTCCTCAAGGTGGGCGGGGAGAACGTGTCGGCCCGCGAGGTCGAGGAGCTGGTCGCCACGGTGCCCGGCGTCGGCCAGGTCGCGGTGGTCGGGAAACACCACGAGTTCTTGGATCAGGTGGTCGTCGCCTTCGTGATCACGACGCCCGACGCCCCCGAGCACGCGGAGTTGGAGGCGAACGTGATCGCGACCTGTAAGCAATCGCTCGCCGACTTCAAGGTCCCGCGTGCGGTCTACGTGGTGTCGGAGTTCCCGACCGGCACGCTCGACAAGCTGCTGAAGAACAAGCTCCGGGAGATGGCCGACGCCGAACCGGCGGTGTGAGCGTGGCCGGCCTCTAGATTCGTCCGCACGGGGCCGTAGCTCAGTGGTCAGAGCAGGGGACTCATAATCCCTAGGTCGAAGGTTCGATCCCTTCCGGCCCCACCCATCAACCAGCACCAACAGCACCGGTCGGCGAGATCCGCGGCGGCTGGGTCAACCGACGGGAGAGCGACATGGCGCACGGCGCTGCATCGAACAAAGCCGTCGTCGAGCATTTCGTGCGCGATGCAATGGACCCGGCGACAGGGCAATGGAACCTCGACGTGATCGCCGAGGTCTTCGATGTCGATCGGTACTTCTCGCACAGTTGGGATGCGGGCCTCGTCGAGACCGGCGCCAAGATGGCCGAGTTCTTCGCGGCGTTCGAGTTCATCGAAACGTTGAACGAGGACTTTGTCGCGGAGAACGACTTTGTGGTCCATCGAGCGACCTTCACCGCGCGCCACATTGGTGAGACCTTGGGTGTCGCTGCGACGAACCGCGTGCTCACGCTCCAACTCGTCGAAATGTGGCGTCTCGAGGACGGCAAGATCATCGAGCATTGGGGCGGCGCGGGCGATGCGCGCAGCCTCTATCGCCAGATCACGGCAGCGCCAGGTTGAGCAGATCGACCGGGATGCCCTGACCGAAAGCCTCACGAACTCATCATCCCTAGGTCGAAGTTTCGATCCCTTCCGGCCCCACCAGATCACCGACGCAGCGCGCCTCATCAGTCAGCTTTGGGGCGCGCCCTCGGGGACGATCGGCCGAACCGAGACCGCGGTGCCGTACGCGGCAACTTCGTTCATCACGCTGGCGAATACACCGGTATCGAAACGCATCGCCAGGACGGCGTTCGCACCCACGGTGGCAGCCTCGTAGCGGAGCCGGCCCACGGCCTCGTGCCGAGTCGTCGTCAACAAGTCGGTGTATCCGCGGACTTCGCCGCCGAAAATTGTGCGGAAACTTGCTCCGATGTTCGAGAACACATGGCGCGACCGCACGACAAGACCGAAGACTTCGCCGTGCACTCGGGTGACCTCGTATCCGGGAAGGTCGTTCATCGTGCTGACGAGGATCGCGTTGACAAAGTTTGGATCGAGCATTGGCGCACCCTATCCACGGTCGAGGCCCATCTCCCTCCACTCGGGCCGAGCCGGAAGTGGAGTTAAATGCTGGAGTGATCGACGGGTCGGCGTCGG
>JANLRZ010000254.1:0-1883 GCA_031362155.1 Acidimicrobiia bacterium
ACGTTCGCAGCAAGCGGTAGGCATTGTTGCGCTGCTTGAAGAAGCGGTCCGCAGCAGGGTCAAGGATCTTGACGAGTTCGCCGAAACCTGCAGGGTCACGGGAATGGAGTTCCGTTAGGTTCGAGCTGATTGCTCGGCCCCAGGGGTTGAGCCCGAGAGCCTGTTCGATATGGCTGTGCATCGAGTGGCGGAAGAATTCGAATGCCAACGGCCAATGCTCGACAACGAAGATGTGCTCGGGGGGTAGGGATCGGACGAACGACATGTCGTTGGGATCCTTTCCGTACGACAGCCACTCTTCGTACTGCATCAGCCTGCGGGGCCGCGTCCCGTCAAGTGGTGTACGAGTTGATCCGGTGATCGTTCTCGTTTGAGGGTTTGGTTTAGGCGGTGATCATGGCGACCTCCGGGGTTGTGGGGTCGATGGTCTGGAGGGCTCGGGTCATGACTTCGAGGCTGAAGTAGCGTCGGTCGGTGTCGGCCCATTCGTCGTGTTGTTCGGCAAGGACTGCGCCGACGAGGCGAACGACGGCTGGGCGGTTCGGGAAGATCCCGACGACGTCGGTACGCCGCCTGATCTCCTTGTTGAGGCGTTCCAAGGGGTTTGTTGACCAGAGTTGGCGCCAGACTTCTTTCGGGAGTTGCGTGAAGGCAAGTAGCTCGCCGGCGGCTTCATCGAGGAGTTCGGCGGCGGCGGGGAACCGTTGGGTGAGTTGCTCGACGACGCGGTTGTGTTGGGCGTGGACCTGTTCGGCGTCGGGTTGGGCAAAGATCGACCTGACCAACGTGGCGACGGCGGGTTGAGCTTGTTTGGGTACGCGGGTGAGGAGGTTTCGCATGAAGTGTGTTCGGCACCGTTGCCACGACGCTCCTGGCAGGGTGGCTGCGATCGCGTCGACCAGGCCCGGGTGGGCGTCGGAGGTCACCATGACCGCGCCGTCCAGGCCGCGGGCGACAAGGCCGCGTAGGAACTGGGTCCAGGCGGCGCCGTCTTCTGTGGTGACCACATCCATCCCGAGGCTTTCCCTATATCCCTGGGCGTTCACAGCGGTGGCGTGGCACACGCAGCAGTTCACGATCCGACCGCCTTCACGGACCTTCATCGTGAGCGCGTCGAGCATCACAAACGGGTACGGCCCCGCGTCAAGGGGCCGGTTTCGGAACGCTTCGACGATCTCGTCGAGTTCCGCGGCAAGGCGTGAGACCTGGCTTTTGCTGATCCCGTCGATGCCCATCGCCTGGACAAGCTTGTCGACGCGGCGAGTCGAGACACCGGCCAGGTACATGTCCGCGATCACCGCAAGGAGCGCTTTCTCCGCGCGGCGACGTGGCTCAAGGAGCCACCCGGGGAAGTAACTCCCTTCACGCAACTTCGGGATTTGCAGCTCAATCGTCCCGGCTCGGGTATCCCAATCGCGGGGGCGGTACCCGTTACGTTGGTTGACCCGCGCCGGGGTGCGTTCCCCGTGTCCAGCGCCGCAGAGCGCGTCGATCTCGGCCGCCATAACGGCCTCCACGACAGGTGCGATCAGCTCTCGGAGCACGTCTACATCACCTCCGGCAA
Organism: Acidimicrobiia bacterium; assembly: GCA_031362155.1. GTDB lineage: Bacteria > Actinomycetota > Acidimicrobiia > IMCC26256 > JAENVU01 > JAENVU01. The sequence continues at coordinate 1,565 of JANLRZ010000254.1, forward strand.
GGCGGTTGCGCAAGACCTCAAGGGGGTGCACAGTTTCATCGACCACGGTGTGTCCTTTCATCTCTGATTGTCTAGACGCTTCAGAGAATGACCACCGTGGTCACCGAACACCACGTCGTTCGGGCCCGCTACGCGCTTCGCCTACGGCTCAGCACTCCGACGGCCCCGAACGAACCAGCTCCGGTGAGGTCTTCGTACACCACGAGCAGGGACGCTACTCAGCAAGCGCACCCGCCGCGCCTCAGTGGTACCGGCTCGCCCGGCCATCAAACTCCCCAGTGCATCATCGCTGTCGAGCCAACGACTCCCCGACGCGATG
>JANLRZ010000001.1:0-7128 GCA_031362155.1 Acidimicrobiia bacterium
TCGAACTCGACGCGATCGTCAGTGTTGCGATGCGGCCGCGGTGATGCTGCGACTCTTCGCCAGCGCGGCGCGAGCGACCGAGACCCGATCCCAGTCCGGCTCGCCGGTCCGGCGCACCAGCGAGTTGTGCGCTTCCCATTCCGCGCCGCACCCACCGCAGGTGAGCAGGTAGGAACCGCCGGAATATGCCTCGGCGTCGATCGGTGTCCCGTCGTACGGACAGCGCTGCAAGTTCATCACTCATCCATCGACTCCACCGCAACCGAACTTGACGGCTGCGACGTTTGGGCAGGTCAGGGAGGGTGTCAGGCGTCCGCGGGTCAGGTCGGCCAGTACACGCCGTGGGCCCGCCGGATGTGGCCCGAGCGGACCAGGCCCGCAATGGCAACGGCGACCGGGCCGGGTCCCAACCCGGTCCGTGATGTCAGTTCGTCGACGGTCGCCGGTTCACCGCCGAGGGCGAGGAGTACCGCGTGTTCGTCGAGCGAGGTCGGGGCCGAGCGTCCGTCGGTTTCCCCCGACGGGGATCGCCGATCCCCGGGCGTCAAGCCGAGCACGCCGAGCACATCGTCCGGATCGAGGATCACGTGCGCGGTCCGCAGGAGTTCATTGGTGCCGCGGGCCGACGGGTTGCGGCGACTCCCCGGGTACGCACACACATCGACGCCGTACTCGTAGGCCTTCTGGGCGGTGATGCGCGCGCCGCCGGTCTCGGTGGCTTCGACGACCACGAGCACGTCGGAGAGCGCGGCGATGATGCGGTTGCGGATCGGGAACCGTGACGGATGCGGACCGACACCGTGCGCGTTCTCGCTGAGCAACAGGCCGTGGTCACGCACGCGCGCGTGCAGCGTGGCGTGACGGCGCGGGTACACGATGTCGACGCCCGTACCGAGGACGCCGATCGCGAGACCGCCGGAGTCGAGCACCCCTTCATGCGCGGCGCCATCGATCCCGATGGCAAGCCCGCTCACCACCGTCACCCCGGCCCGCGCGAGTACTCCGCCGAGTTCATAGGCGTCGGCCCGTCCGTGGGGTGTCGCGGCTCGCGTGCCGACCACGCCCACGCGCGGTCGGTCGAGTGCGTCGGGTCGCTGCCCTTCGCCGAACAAGACCAACGGGTGGTCGCTGATGCCGGTATTGATCGGGAACCCCGGTTCGCCGGCTCGCAAGATGCGGGTACCGCGTCGGCGCAGCCGGGCCTCGGTCGCCGCAAGGTCGAGTTCGCGCTGCCAGCGGCGCACTGCGGTCTCCCGGTCCTTGCGGGTGAGGGCATCAACCGCACGGCCCGATTGGATCGCCTCGATGGCGGCGCACGGATCCGGCCAGGCTTCGAGGAGCCGGCGCAGGGTCGCCGGCCCGACGGCATGGAGCCCGGCCAATGCCGCGGCGGCCACGGAACGATCGTCGACCACCGACGGTTCGCAGTCGATCACGAGATCTCCTGACGCAGTGACGCGGCCAGGATGATGTGTTCGCCGGTGATGTCGGCCCGGTCGGCGAGGTCGGCGATGGTGCGAGCGACCCGCCGGACGCGCCCCGCGCCGCGCCCGGTCAACATCCCGGACTCGACCACCAGCGCCCAGGCGTCGTGGGCGTCACTGCTCATGCCCGCGAAGTGCTCGAGCCCGCTCGCCGGGATCTCGCGGTTCCATCGCCAGGAACACGATCGGTAGCGATGGCGCTGGCGATCGACGGCCTCCCGCACCCGGGCGGCCACGGTCGTGGAGTCTTCACCGCGCCGGTCCTGGGCGGTCGGTCCGGTGATACGGAGACGCAGATCGAACCGGTCGAGCAATGGCGCCGACAGCCGACGGGCGTACCGCGCCTTCTGCGACTCCGAGCACCGGCACTCGCTGGCCACGCGCCCGCAGGGGCACGGGTTGGTGCAGGCGATCAGGACCGACGACGCCGGGAACACCAGGCTGGCCCCCTGACGGGCGATCCGGACGACGCCTTCCTCCAGGGGTTGGCGCAGTGCATCCAGTGCCATCGGGGGGAACTCGCCCAGTTCGTCGAGGAACAACACGCCGCGGTGCGCTGCTGTCGAGTAATATTCTTAGAAGTCTGAAAACAGCGATGGAGTGTGACCATGGCCCAGAAGGCAGGGACTCTGGCAAGGAAGGCTGGGATCTACGCGCGAATCAGCGACGATCGAGTTGGTGACGCCGCGGGGGTCAATCGCCAGTTGACCGATTGCCGGGCTCTTTGCGCGGCCCGGGGTTGGCACGTTGCAGACGAGTTTGTGGACAACGACATCGGTGCCTACCGCGGCCGCCTCCGTCCCGAGTTCGAGCGGCTCCGCACCATGTTGAAGGACGGTGACCTGGAGCATCTGGTCGTATGGCACCCCGACCGTCTGACTCGCCAGCCGCGGGAGTTGGAGGATCTGATCGCTCTGCTCGACGCTTCGGGGGTTCAAGTCGCGACCGTGACCGCCGGTGAGTACGACCTGTCGAGCGCGACGGGTCGTATGACGGCCCGTATCGTCGGCGCTGTGGCGCGGCAGGAGTCAGAGCACAAAAGTGAGCGCATCATCAGGAAGGCGCAGGAACTTGCCGAGCTGGGCAAGCCGAACGGCGGCACGCGCCCCTTCGGCTACTCCGCGGGCGGACTCGAAGTAGATCCCACCGAAGCCGCGCGACTGCAGGAGGCGGCCCGCCGTGTCCTCGCGGGCGAGAGTCTGCGCGGGATCGCCCGCGATTGGAATGAGCGACAGGTCGTAACTACGGCTGGCGGTGTCTGGACACCAGGCACCTTGAAGCGCGTGTTGCTGCGTCCCCGGAACGCGGCGCTGCGTGAGTACCGATCTTCAACAGACCGCGCTCGCGGCGCGAAACCCGAGATCATCGGTCCAGCCGTGTGGCCAGCGGTGCTCGACCGCGAAACCTGGGAGCGCCTCTGCGCGGTTCTGAACGATCCGGCCCGACGCAAGTTCGACCCCGGCCGAGCCCGCAAGTACTTGTTGACCGGGCTTGCACGGTGCGGTCTCTGCGGAGGGAAACTCGTTGCTCGCCCGCGCGCCGACAAGCGCCGCTGCTACGTCTGCGCTTCGGGACCGGGGTTCGGTGGTTGCGGGAAGATCCGCAGCCTGTCCGAACCTCTCGAAGAGCTAATTGTAGAGGCCACGCTGCAGCGCCTCGATGGCCCGGCGCTCGCGCGGCAGATGACGGATGCTCGCAAGGCGGCCGGTCCCGATGTTGTCGCGGAGGTCGAGCGGCTGGAACGTCGGCTTGAGCAGGTTGCTGACGACTACGCAGCGGATCGTGTGACGCGGGCCCAGTTCTTGAAGATCAACGAGCGTCTGCGGGCCGACCTTGACATGAGTCGCAAGGCGTTCGCATCAGACCGCCGCACGACGACGCTCGACCAGTTCGTGGGTGATGAGGGCGCGCTTCGCCGCGCCTGGCCCGACCTGCCACTTGACCGTCGCCGAGCTGTGCTCGATGCCCTGGTCTCGTCTGTCGTGGTTGGACCAGCGGTCCGCGGGCGGAACTTCTTCGACCCGACCCGTATCGACATCGAGTGGCGTGTTTGATCCACGTTCTCTAGATCGCCGGGCGGTAACCTGACCGATACCACCCGGGGTCTGCCGGGAAGGGACCCAGACCTACCAACTGGGATGAGGGACCCGGGCCTCAAACCGGGAGAGGGACCCAGACCTCGCCACTTCGACTGGGACGGGACCGTGCCAGCGCGCGGTCGGTGCTTCGGCACCGCAGCACCCGTAGCGCCTAGAGCGCCCCTTTCTTTGTTGAGGTATTCCCATGTATTCCGACGCCTTCAGCGTCGCGGCGGCCGATTTAGTGCTGCGCACAACGTCGCGTCAGGGTCTTCCGGTCTCGGTCGATGACGAGTGCGCGATCCAGAAGGTTGCCGCGCTCGTTGCTTCATGTCTTGACTGCGGCACCTCGGACGTAGCGAACGGATCTGGTTGTGAGCCGCCGTGTTCACAACGTCGCGACGGAGCAGCCGATGCTCCCCAATGATCTCGGTCGAGAGGGTCGGCTCGCCTATTACCGCGGCTCGCCGCCGGGCGCAGCCCTGACGGTTGTCCGGTCCGCAATGGCGAAGACCCGGGACCCGTCCGAGGTGGAGCTGACGGAGCTGTTGATGCGCGAAGACTGCAGTGCTGGGGCCGAACTGAGACGCCTCAGCCCCTATGCGGCGCAGCGAAAGGTTCGCCGCATGATGACGAAGGCCGTCACCGCTGACCTGCTTGAACCGGCCGCACTCGCCAACTTTCTCGGTGAATGGCAGCAGATGGTGGTCTCGACCGCCCCTGCGCGCACCCGTGCCACCGACTCGGATCTGGCATCGGCTCTCCGACAACGTGCCTGGCATCAACGCACTCGAACGGGCCTTTCGGCGTCCACGCGATCACTCGCGCTTGAGGCTCACATGTCGCGACAGACCGTCCAGCGAGGATTTGACCGATTGGAGAAGCGCGGACTCCTGATCAGAATGAACCCCGCCATCCGGTCGCGTGGTCTCGCGGCACGGTGGGAACTCCGTCCTTCCAGTGCGCAGTTGAGCCCATCTATTCCCCGAGTAGTTCAGGGAGTGGAGATGGGTTCATTCGCGCACCCTGACTCCGCCGCGGAGTCGTGGAACCACGCGGTCTGGGAACGAGCTGGATTGGGGCGTTCCGCGCGCGAGACATATCACGCGCTCTATGCGTCGTCGCCTCAGTCGAGCACGGAGCTTGCGAAGCAGCGTTCGGTGAAGCTGCGCGGAGTACAGACTCAGCTTCGACGGCTGGAGCGCCATCAGTTAGCGGCGCGGGTCGAGGACGGATGGCTCCGTGGTCCTGGTGACCTCGACCAGTTAGTTGTCGAGTTGGGCATCGCCCCCATCCGGGAACGGCGGGAAGCGCAATACCGGGAAGAGCGTGAGCACTACGCGCGCGCGATGCAGGAGAACGCGGAGTGGCGATCAGCATGATTCTGAACCTCGTACCCCATCATGACGGGTTCGTCCCGAACGATGCGCGCGCGACGCGAGTCGTTGACCTGCTGTGTAACAATTCCTCTGGGATTAGTGACGCAAAGGGGGGCTGCTGTGATGACTCACGACGGTGTTCGTGCTCTCGGGTATGTCCGGGTGAGTACGTCGGAACAAGCCGAACACGGGTACGGGATCGCGGCCCAGGAGGCCGCGCTCCGCGAATGGGCGACGCAGACCGGGGCGCGCCTCGTGTCGGTCTTGCGCGACGAGGGCGCGACGGGAAGCGGCGACTTGGAGAGCCGGGTCGGCCTCTCGGCGGCGTTGGCGAAGTTGGAGTCGGGTGTGGCCGAGGTCCTGGTCGTGGCTCGCTTGGACCGGCTCGCTCGGGACCTGCTGGTGCAGGAGACCGTGATCGCCAGACTGGACGCCGCCGACCGGTCGGTGGTGTCTGTGGCCGAGGACGTGGACAGTCAGGACCCGACACGGGTCTTGGTGCGTCAGGTGCTCGGGGCGATCTCGCAGTACGAGCGCAGCGTCATACGCGGCCGGATGGAGGCCGGGAAGGCGGCCAAGAAGGCGACCGGCGGGTACGTCGGCGGTCGACCCCGGTACGGGAAGCGGGCCGAGGACAGGTCCCTGGTGACCGACCCGGCCGAGGACGAGGTTGTCCGGCTCGTCCGCTCCGCGCGGGCGGAGGGGTTGTCCTACCGCCGAATCTGCGAACGGTTGGAACAGGCGGACCTTCGGCCGCGGTCATCGTCACGTTGGCATCCGGCCGTCGTCCGACGAATCGCGTTGCGCGCCGAGTAACCGCTTCCGCGTCTCCCCCCATGGAGGTCGCACGATGACCTCACTGCCGGTCCACGACGGCAAGGCGGGCCTGGCACGCGGGTATTCATGGGAGCAGTTTCAGCCGGGGAACTTCATGCGGCTCGCCCACGGGGCACGCTCAGAGCGGGTGTACGGACCGTTAGCGGAGGACCTCATCGACCAGGTGCTGGTCCTCCGTCCCGATCTCCGCGCCTTTCCGTGGGAAGTGATCGCATGGGCTGAGGCGGAAGCGCGCGTCGCGCTGCTCCGTCTTCACATGGACCACGTCGGTCCCATCGGCGACGACGGCGAGCCGCGTGCCGGGTTGCTCAAATGGTTGTCGGTCTTCGAGCGTCTCGCGGCCGAGCGTCGTCGGACCCTCGGGTTCGATCCGCGGTCGGCTGCGGAACTCGCCCGGACTCGGGCCGAAGCCGCGCACGCGTCTGTCGATCTCGATGCGGTGCTCTCTGCTGGCCGCGCCGTGATCGCTGACCGTCCCAGTGGCCCGCAGATCCTCATCGAGACGACGGGGGAGGGGGAGTGAGGATGGAAACCGCATGGCCGCTCCTGTGCGGTCTCGTGATGGAGTCCGGCACCCGATGGGGCGAATCCGCGACTTCGTGGCAGATCGACGACGCGCGGGCGATCCTCGCACCTGACGGTCCCCGGTCGCACTACCTGACGCGGCCGCGCGGCGGGTCGAAGACGACCGACCTTGCAGGGATCGTGATCGCGCTGCTCTTGACCGGCTTACCGCAACGCGCTCGCTGCTACGGAATCGCTGCCGACCGTGACCAGGGCGCGCTCCTCATTGACGCGATCGGCGGTTTCGTCGCGCGGACGCCGGGTCTCTCCGGTGCGTTGACGGTCGGCCCATGGAAGGTGACCGCGAGCAGCTCGGGTGCGTCGTTCGAGGTTCTCGCCGCGGACGGCCCAAGCGCCTTCGGGCTGCGTCCTCATCTCCTAGTCGTGGACGAGTTGGCCGCATGGTCGTCAACGCGGAGTACTCGGCGGGTGTGGGAGGCGATCACCTCCGCGATCCCGAAAGTGCCCGACGCACGGCTGGTCGCAATCACCAGCGCGGGCGACCCCGCACACTTCTCGCACAAGGTGCTCGAACACGCCCGGTTCAGTGACCGGTGGCGAGTGTCAGAAGTGCCGGGTCCGTGTCCGTGGATCGACCCGGCTGCGCTCGAAGAACAGCAGGGACTGCTGACCGAGTCCCAGTACCGGCGGCTGCATCTCAACGAGTGGGCCGCACCCGAAGACCGCCTCGCGAACATCGACGACCTCCGTGCCTGTGTCACCTTGGACGGTCCTCTCCCGGTGCGTGCAGGGTGCCGGTATGTCGTCGCCGTCGATCTCGGCCTG
>JANLRZ010000013.1:0-6251 GCA_031362155.1 Acidimicrobiia bacterium
CCGTGATGCCAAGACCGCTCCGATGTTCGACTGGGTGCGGAGCGAGATCCATCCGCGTTCGGGATCCTGGCTCCGTCTGGATCGTGACGCGGGTTGGGCCGAGGTGCGCGCGGCTCGGGCCGCGCCGCCGAACGACTTTGCAGACCTCCGCGTGTTCGGAACGGGGGTCGACGACGATCTCCTCGGCGCGCCCGGCACCGGCCGGGTCGGCTTGCCGACGCCCGGCGCGACGGTCGCGCTCGACGGTCCACTGCGGTACCTGGGGGTGGACCAGAGCCAGCCAAAGACGCCGTTCGCCGCGATTCACGGGCAGCTGCGCAGCATCCGGCCCGGCACTCGACTCGCCATCGCGGTCAACGGTGTGGTCGCAGGACTCAGCGCGGCGTACCGGGCTCCGGGTTCGGACCACCCGGAGTTCTGGGGGACCTTGGTGCCTCGCTTCTTCCGCCCGGGCCGCAATCTCGTGCAGGTGTTCACCGTGGACGGGGCGCCGGGGAGTCAGGTGCTCCACCTGATCGAGCCGGGGCCGGCGGTCGGAGCCTGACCGATGTCGGGCAGAGTGACCATCGGCCACGCGGCGTGGTCATGCCGGGCTCGGTGATGGCCCGGTGGTACCGTGGTCGCTTCGTCGCCACCACCTGAGGGAGTGCGAACGCACATGCTCGACGGTCGTCTGCGCGCCACTGTGACCCGCGGACTCAACCCCATCGGCCGGGGCCTGCTCGCACTGGGCATCGGCCCCGATGTCCTGACAGTCGCGGGCTTGGCGCTTTCGATCGCGACGGCGCTGTTGATCGCGTCCGGTCACCTCGTATGGGGTGTCATCGGCCTCACGTTGAGCGGCCTGGTCGACCTGCTCGATGGGTCGGTCGCTCGCACCTCGGGCCGGGTCTCGTCGCGCGGCGCGTTCTTCGATTCGGTCATCGACCGCGCCTCGGATGCAGTCGTGTTCGGTGGCGTGGCGTGGTACCTCGGCCGCGACAGTGGTCGACTTCCCGTTCTCGCGCTGGCCGCAGTCGCGCTCGCGATGTTGATCTCGTACGAGCGGGCCAAGGCGGAAGGCCTGGGATACAACGCTCGCGGTGGGCTGATGGAACGCGCCGAACGCATGGTGATGCTCGGTATCGGCCTCGCGTTCGACGTGCTGGTCCCAGTGCTGTGGATCATGGTCGCACTCATGGCGGTGACCGCGGTGCAGCGGTTCTTCATGGTGTGGAGACAGGCCACCGCCGATCTCCCGGCCCGACCGCCCTCAACCGCCGCTCGGCATCGTCGACCCGGATCCGGTGACGGCGACGCGCCGGTCAGCCGGTGGCGCGCGATGGACCGGCCTGCGGGACGACGGGCGGTGCGGACCACGCGCCGGAGCCGTCCCTAGCCCGGTGGCACTGCCCTCCCCGTCGTATCTGGCGTACCGAATGGGCGCCATCGTCGCCAACGCGCTGCCATCGTTCGTCGCCACGCCGATCGCCGAGACCACCGGTCGGGCCGTCGCGCTCGCACCGATCTTGAGTGGTCGACGCCGAATCGTGCGTCGCAATCTGCAACGAGCGACCGATGGATCGCTGGCCGGGATCGCACTCGAACGGGCGGTCTCGGACACCTTCGCCTCGTACGGGCGCTACTGGTTGGAGTTGTTCCGGCTCCCCGCTGACGCGCGCGGTTCGGTGGAAGAGCGCGTGACCTCGGTCGGGTTCCACCACATCACCGAGGCACTCGAACGCGGGAACGGGGTGATTCTCGCACTGCCCCACGTCGGCGGCTTCGACTTCGCGGCGGCCTGGCTGGCCGGGCGTGGGCTTGCCCCCACCGTGGTGGTCGAGGCGGTCGAGCCTCCGGAGCTCTTCGAATGGTTCGCCGACGTGCGCCGCGCCATCGGCATGGAGGTGATCCCGCTCGGCCCGTCGGCCGCGTCGGGAGTCATCCAGGCGCTGCGCGCGAACCGAGTGGTGTGTCTGCTGGCCGATCGGGACCTCGCCGGCGACGGGGTCGCGGTCGAGTTCTTCGGTGAGGAAACCACGCTCCCTGCCGGTCCGGCGACGCTGGCCGTTCGCAGCGGCGCCGCGTTGATTCCGACGGCGGTGTATTTCCGACCCCACGGTCATCACTTCGTGAAGATCGAAGCACCGCTCCCCGTCGAACGGCGCGGTCGGCTCCGCGAAGACGTGACTCGGATCACCCAACTCCTTGCCCGTCGTTTCGAAGAGGCAGTCCGTATGGCCCCGGAACAGTGGCACCTCATGCAGCCGAACTGGCCAAGCGACCAACCGGACGCACCGAGTCCACCAAGTCCGCCGAGTCCACCCAGTGAGCCATCGGTGCCGGTGTGATGCGGGTCTCGATCCTGTGCCCCTATTCGCTGTCGGTGCCCGGCGGCGTCCAGGGCCAGGTGCTGGGACTGGCCCGGGCCTTGCGGGCGATCGGTGTCGATGCCCGCGTGATCGGCCCGACCGACGGCCCACCTCCCGAACCGGGGGTCACCACGGTCGGAGCCACGGTCGGCTTTTCGGCGAACGGTTCGATCTCGCCGATGGCCGAGGAGCAACGGGTGGCGTCGGATCGCACCCTCGAGGCGCTGCGTGCCTTCGCGCCCGACGTGCTGCACCTGCACGAACCATTGGTCCCGGGCCCGACGAGTGCGGCGCTGCTCGGCAGCGAGATCCCCAAGGTCGGGACCTTCCACGCCGCGGGGGAGGCGGGATCGCCGGCCTACAAGGCGCTGCGCAAACTCGCCGAGAGCGCGGCCCGGCGGCTGGCCGTGCGAGTGGCGGTCAGCCCGGATGCCGCGGCCATGGCGGAGGCCGCGCTCGGTGGTACCTATGTGATTCTTCCGAACGGAGTCGACGTCGACGCCTTCGTGAAGGTGGAGCCGTGGCCCTCGCCGCGCCCGAGCGTGCTGTTCCTCGGCCGCCACGAACCGCGGAAGGGTCTCGAGGTCCTCCTCGACGCCTGGGCGGGAATCCATCGAGACGCGACGTTGTGGGTTGCGTCCGATGGCCCCGAGACCGAGTCGCTCCAGGCCCGCAACACGCCGAACGTCGAGTGGCTCGGGCGCATCTCCGAACCCGAGAAACTGGCCCGCCTGCGCGGCGCGACCGTGTTCTGTGCCCCGGCGCTCGGTCAGGAGTCCTTCGGCATCGTCTTGCTCGAAGGGATGGCCGCCGGCACGGCCGTGCTCGCCTCGGACATCCCGGGCTACCGCAACGTGGCCCACCACGATGTCAATGCACTCCTCGTCGCCCCGAACGATCCCGATGCCCTGCGCGTGGGATTGGCGCAGTTGCTCGATTCCGAACCACTTCGGACCCGCTTGGAAACTGCGGCGTCCGAGCACGTGCTGGACTTCTCGCTCCATCGACTCGCCGAGCGCTACGTGGAGGTCTACGAGCAGGCGATTGCCGTCGGTGGCTCGGCGGTGCCGTCGATCCCGACCTGATCGCCTCTACGATGGCGGGCACGATCGCCCCCTGAGGAGCTTCAATGGTTATTGGCATCATCATCGCAGCGGTGGTGGTCTTGCTGGTCTTGTTCGTCGTCGTGACGTACAACGGCCTGGTCAAGACCCGCAACCGCATTGACAACGCGTTTTCCCAGATCGCGGTGCAACTCAAGCGCCGCCACGATCTGATCCCGAACCTGGTCGAGACGGTCAAGGGCTACGCCGCCCACGAGAAGGGCGTCTTCGAAGCCGTCACCGCGGCCCGGGCCAACGCCATCAACGCCGGCAATGGGACTCCCCAGGCCCAGGCTCAGGCGGAGAACGCGCTGAGCGGCACGCTGAAGAGCTTGTTTGCCGTCGCCGAGGCGTACCCGGACCTGAAGGCGAACCAGAACTTCTTGTCGCTCCAGGAAGAGATCACCTCGACCGAGGACAAGATTGCCTACTCACGGCAGTTCTACAACGACTCCGTGCTCGGCTACAACAACAAGATCCAGGCGTTTCCGGCCAACGTGTTGGCGGGGATGTTCAACTTCACGGCCCGCGAATATTTCGAGGGTGACCCGACGGAGCAGGGCCCGGTCTCGGTCCAGTTCTAACCCTCGCTGAGAGCTGTCCCCGTGGGAATGTACGAACAAATCGCGCGCAACAAGCGCCGCACCTTCTTGATGCTGGCCGCCTTCGTGTTCCTCATCGCGGCGGTCGCCGTCGCGCTCGGCGTGCTGTTCAAAGCTGGTGTGGCCATCGTGCCGATCGCGATCGTGATCGCGATCGCCATGGCCTGGACCTCGTATTTCATGTCGGACAAGATCGCACTGGCCGCGAGCCGGGCCCAGCCGGCCGACGGTCCCGAGTACGCCCGCTATCACAACCTCGTCGAAGGCCTGTGCATCGCGGCGGGCCTGCCCAAACCTCGGCTCTACGTGGTCGACGATCCGGCACCGAACGCGTTCGCGACCGGTCGTAACCCCGAACACGCGGCCCTGGCCGTCACCACGGGTCTGCTGGCCATCATGAACCGGGTCGAACTCGAAGGCGTGTTGGCCCACGAGCTCAGCCACGTGCGCAACTACGACATCCTGGTCTCGACGATCGCGGTGACCGCGGTCGGCGCGGTGGCGCTCATGGCCGACTTGGGATTGCGCTTCATGTGGTTCGGCGGCCGTTCCGAGCGCAATGACAACAACAACAGCGGCGGCGCCGGCGTGATCCTCGCGATTCTCGCGATGGCGTTGTTGGTGCTCGCACCCTTCGCGGCGCAGCTGATGCAGTTCGCAGTGAGTCGGCGGCGCGAACTCCTCGCCGACGCGTCGGGCGTACAGCTCACTCGCTACCCGCCGGGGCTGATTTCGGCACTGAAGAAGCTGCAGGAGGACCACACCGTGGTCCACCACGCCACCCGAGCCACCGCGCAGCTCTGGATCGAGAGTCCGCTCGAACGCGAGAACGACAAGGCGCCGGGCGCGACCGCACGTGGCACCAAGCTCAACCGCAAGTTCGATACTCACCCCCCGCTCGCCGAGCGGATCGCCGCCCTGGAGGCAATGTGAAGAGGGCGTCGTCACTGTGGCGTCGCATCCGCTCCGCACCGCTGGTGGTGGTGACGGTGTCGCTGCTGGCGCTCGGCGCGTGCGGGAGCAGCGGCGGCTCGAAGCCCACGACCAAGCCGAAGCCGTCGACCACGACCACCACGGCTCCACCCCCGGTTGCGCCACTCACCGGCCTTCCGGATCTCGACGGCGGGGCCCAGGGTCGCCCGGTCGTCTCCATCAAGATCGACAACGACTCCGGTAAGGCGCGTCCCCAAACTGGTATCGAACAGGCCGACATCGTGTGGGACGAGGTCGTGGAGGGCGAGGCGACCCGCTTCCTCGCCATGTTCCAGTCCCAGGTCCCCGAAGTCGTCGGACCGGTCCGGTCGGTGCGGCTGACCGACCCCCTCATCGTGTGGCCGTTCGGGGGCGTGTTCGCATTCTCGGGAGGCGCCAAATACGCGATCGACGGAATCACCCAGGCGCCGGTCACGCTCGTGGATGAGAGCCGGGCGGGCAGCGCGATGTTCCGCGATTCCAGCCGGCAGGCTCCGCACAACCTCTACGCCCGCCCGGCGGAACTGTTTGCCAAAGGCGGCCAGCCGGTTCCGCCGCCGCCGCTGTTCGAGTACGTCCGGAAGGTATCGACCCAGGGCATCGCCGTCGCCGGCGTCACCATCGCCTTCTCCAACCGCGAGTTCGCCCCGACCTATACCTGGGACGCGGCCTCCGGCACCTGGCTGCGGTCTACCTCGGCCGGACCATTCGTCACGAAGTCCGGTGCGCAGATCGCGCCGAAGAACGTCGTCGTGCTCCCAGTGCCCTACGCCGGTGGCGTCGGCCAGATCGGGGCCGAGGCCCAACTCGTCGGCGAAGGGCCCGTGAAGATCTTCACCAACGGTGCGGTCATCGATGGCACCTGGAGTCGCGCCGACAAGGCGCAACCGATGAAGTTCGTCGATCCCAACGGCCAGCCGATCAGGCTCACCCCCGGCTCGACCTGGGTCGAACTCCCGGACCCGAGTTACGCGATCACCGTCATCCCGGCTCCCGCGGCCACGCCACCCAAGTAACTCCATTCCCGCTCTTGGCCCTTCGGGCCGGGCCGCTCGGGCCACGGCCGACGCCACGGTGTCGGGAGTTCGCCGGCCGTTCGGTCGCCCACGGCGTCGGCCTCTTCACTCCCGCTCTTGGCCCTTCGGGCCGGGCCGCTCGGGCCACGGCCGACGCCACGGTGTCGGGAGTTCGCCGGCCGTTCGGTCGCCCACGGCGTCGGCCTC
>JANLRZ010000029.1:0-1533 GCA_031362155.1 Acidimicrobiia bacterium
TCGGACATCGGGTCGACTACACACCACCCCGGATGTCGGGCGGTGAACGCCAGCGCGCGGCGATCGCCCGAGCCATCGTCCACGCGCCGTCGCTCCTGCTGGCCGACGAACCGACCGGCAACCTCGACTCGGAAAACACCATCGCCGTGCTCGGGCTCTTTGACGACCTCCGCAACGACGGCCTCACCGTGTGCATCATCACCCACGACGACAGCGTCGCCGAGCACGCCGACCGCACCGTGCGGATGTACGACGGCGTGCTCACCGATGTGATCCGTCAACCAGCCGGTGTGCGATGAAGTTGCGACGTCGACACACGAGTGGGGCCGAAGGGCTTACCCTTCGATCGAAACTGACGGTCCGGCGTCTCATCGGTGAAGCGATGGCGGGGGTGTCGGCTCGGCCGATGCGCTCTGCGCTCACCATCGTCGGCACGGTAATGGGCATCACATCGCTCGTCGCCACGCTCGGTGTCTCCCGCACTGCGGGGAATCAGATCGTGGCTCGCTTCGATGCCGTCGCCGCGACCGAGGTCGTGATCGAGCCCGCCGGTTCCGGGAACGCGCAGCGCGCGTCGACGATCCCGTGGGACGCCGAGGCGAGGGCATTGCGGCTCAACGGCGTGATCGCCGCCGGGACGATCTCTGCGGTGAATACCCGCGGGGCGCGGGTCAGGTCCGTTGCGGTCGCCAACTCGCCGACGTCGGAATACGACATCCCGATGTATGCCGGTTCGCCGGGGCTGTTTGCGGCGGTGAAGACGAAACTGCGGACCGGGAGAGTGTTCGACATGGGACACAACGAGCGGGCCGAGCGAGTTGCGGTGCTCGGACCCGGCGCGGCCGAGCAACTCCAGATCAGTCGGGTCAGTCAGCAACCGGCGATCTTTGTCGGGAACCGACTCTTCGTGGTGATCGGCATCCTCGACGATGTCTCTCGTCAACCCGATCTGCTCGACGCGGTAATCGTGCCGAACGACACCGCCCGCCGCGACTACGGACTGCGCGTTCCCGGTCGCCTTGCGATCGACACCTCGCAGGGGGCGGCCTCGCTCATCGCCCGTCAGGCCCCGAAGGTGCTTGATCCAACCGATCCGTCGCGTCTGCGCGCGTCGGCGGCGGAGTCACCGAAACGTGTGCGTGACGAGATTGCGTCGGACACCAACAGCCTGTTCCTGATCCTCGGCGCGGTGTCGCTCTTGGTCGGCGCGATCGGCATTGCGAACGTCACGCTTGTCAGCGTGATGGAGCGCATTGGCGAGATTGGTTTGCGTCGTGCGTTGGGTGCCGGTCGACGCCACATCGCAGCACAATTTCTCACGGAGTCGACTGTGCTCGGCTTGATCGGCGGAACGATCGGCGCGTCGCTCGGCGTGTTGCTGACCGTCGCCATCAGTGCGCTCAAACAGTGGACGCCGGTCCTTGACCAACGTCTGGTCGTCGCCGCCCCGGTCCTCGGTGCCATCGTCGGTCTCGTCGCCGGCCTCTACCCCGCGCTGCGGGCGGCCTCACTCCAACCTGTCGACGCGTTGCG
>JANLRZ010000097.1:0-1822 GCA_031362155.1 Acidimicrobiia bacterium
ACTCCAGACCGCCCCGGTGTCCGGGCCGTCTAACGGTGCGCTGGTGTTGAACCCGGACGGTTCGTTCACCTACACCCCGGGCCCGGGCTTCCTCGGCACGGACACCTTCACCTACCTGGTTGACGACGGTTACGGGCTCACCGCGACGGCCGATGTGACGATCACGGTGAACTCCGGGGTCACCCCCGGCACGCTCTACCTGGGAACCAGCGGGTCGAGCGCCGACAACTACGACCTCACTCTGAGCCCTCCTCCCGCCGCCGTCCCCGTTCCCGACTTCGACAGCGACGGTGACCCCGGGCTCACCATCAAGAAGAGTGACGGCGGCGTGGCGGTGAGTGATCCCGCGAAGCGACAACAGTGGACCTACACGCCCACGACCGCGCTCACCCTCGACGGACCGGTCACGCTCGACCTGTGGTCGTCGGTCCACAATTTCGAGGCGAATAAGGACGCGCTCGGTCACGTCTATCTCTATGACTGCGCGGCAGGTGGAACCGGGTGCGTCAGTCTGGCGTCGACCCACGTGCGGTTTGACCCATGGAACTCCGGGCCGACCTGGACGGAACACAACCTCGTCGTGGGGTCCGTGTCCCACACGTTCGCGGTCGGCCGCGAGTTGCGCATCCGATTGCTGGCCTCCAATGAGGATCTCTGGATCGCGATGACCGCGGCGTATCCGTCGTATGTGGACGTGACGTACGCGAACGCCGCACCCGTCGCCAACCCCGACAGCATCACCGTGCTCGAAGACTCGCCGGCGACCAACCTGGCGGTCCTGGCCAACGACACCGACGCCAACCTCGCGCCCGCTACCGTCGCGATCGTCACGCCCCCCACGACCGGAACCGCAACGCCACTCGGCGACGGCACCATCGACTACACGCCTACGCCCGATACCCAGGGGACCGACACGTTCACCTATCGCGTGTGCGACTCCGGGGCGCTGTGCGCGACCGCGACCGTCACCATCACGATCGATCCGGTCAACGATGCACCCGCCTTCGTTGCGGGCCCGGCACAGACCACGCTCGAGGACGCCGGATCCCAATCGGTCCCCGCCTGGGCCTCCCCGATCAGCCCGGGTCCTGCCAACGAATCGGGTCAGAGCGTTTCGTTCAGTGTCACCAGCGACAACCCCTCGCTCTTCACGGCGGGGCCGGCGATCGCGCCCGACGGGACCCTCACCTATACCCCGGCCGTCGACGAGTTCGGCACGGCGACCGTGACGGCCCGGATCGTCGACGACGGCGGCACCGCGAACGGCGGGACCGACACGTCACCACCGCAGATGTTCACGATCACGATCGGCGCCGTCAATGATCCGCCGAGCTTCGCCCTCCCGCCGCTCGTCCTGGCCACCACGGCGACTCCCGTTTCGATCGTCGCGTGGGTCAATCCGTTCTCGGCCGGTCCCAACGAGTCGGGCCAGACCCTCACGTTCACCGTCAGCAACGACAACCCGACACTCTTCACCATCCAGCCGGTCATCGCGCCCGACGGGACCCTGAGCTTCACGCCGACCGGGACCGCGGGGTCCGCCGCCGTGACCGTCACCCTCGCGGATGACGGTGGGGTCCTGAACGGAGGCATCGACGTCTCGACGTCCCAGACCTTCCTGATCATCGTCATCTGATCATCGTCGGACGAAGACCGATTGGCTGGGTGACCCGACTCGAACCCCGTCAGCGAGCCTCGGAGATCACCAACGCGTCGTTGTAGATCACGCCGGCCTCGATGGTGGGCGGCGTGTACATCCCGAAATGGGCTTGCTGCAGGACACCCGAGCCGTTCTGTTGGAAGGTGCCGTCGAGGCGGGCAA
>JANLRZ010000110.1:0-11640 GCA_031362155.1 Acidimicrobiia bacterium
GCACTCGTAGAAGTGGTGCTCCAACCCGCGGCGAGTGCGATCGGTCGCCTGCGCGGCGAGCCAATAGGTCACGACCCCACGCCCACCCCCGTCAACGACGATCTGCAGGTTCGTATCGTGCTCGGGAACGACTACCCGACCAGTCACCCAGTTGGCCGTGTCGATCGCGAGGGCAAACGGCGCGGTATTTCCGGGACTCCACTCGAGCAGCGGCACGACACCCGCGCCGGCCGGCCGGATTCCAGCGACATATGACTCTTCGGTTCTCGTTCCCTGCTGCACCATGAGTGGGCGCTGAGCCACTTCGTCGGGCGCACCCGCGAGGACCGCGTCGACTACGGGCGCCCAGTCGTCGACGAAGGGCTCGTAGCCCGGGTAGTGGCAGTAGGTGACAGCGCCGCGTGCGATGCACTGATCGGCTCGCCGATCCGAGAAGTCGTTGTCCAACACCCACGACGTGACCGCGGCCGCGATGAGCGCACCCAGGCACAATCCTGCGCCGAGGGATAATGCGAGCGGCTCCCACCATCGATGCGTCCACGCGCCGACGAGCACCCCGGCGAACGCGAAACCGCCGACGAGCACCACGAGCACACCCAGCTCGACTCGGGGCCAGCCGACACCATCCCGTAGGCGGTACCAGCCCACCGCGGCCACACTCGCCGTCGTCGCGCACCCGATGACGACGGCTCCGACCAGGAGCGCAGTTCGCAGGAGCCGGGGCTCATCACGCTCGGCCGCCCGGCGCCCCATTCGGAACCCCACGAGAGCAGCGAACCCGGCGAGTATCGCCAGCGACAGCCCGATGAACGCCGTGTCATGACGGAACAGCACCGGACGGTACTGGGCCACCAGCACGACGGCGGCCAGGATGGCCAGGAGAGTTCCCACCGTCAGAAGCACCGCGTCGAGCACCGGCGGGCGGTGGGTGTCTCCGGCCTGGGATGTGCTCACGGTTCCCTCCCCTTCATCTGCCATGGCCGCCCGTCCGAACCGCATGGTCCTTCACTTCACAGACGCACCCATCGCCGTACCGGGTGACCGGCATCTCGATGCGGCGCGGCGAACAGTTGCCACCGGTTCGGAAACTCGACGGGGAACTCGGCGAACGGCACGGACTCGGCCCGCAACAGCGCCTGCTCGGCCACGCAGCCGTCACTTCTACAGGTGTCCTCACTCGGATCGATCGGACCGGGCGAGTCACGAGTGTTCGCGTGGTCCGACCCGAGATCTGGGCGGACGCTACGTGCGACGACCAGACTGGTCGCTATGGACGCAGGCGTGCGCTATCTCGGGAGTCGACTTCCTTGCATGGAGCGCGCAGAACCGAGCACGCTATTGATGTGACGGGCCCAGGAAAGCTGGTCGTGCTCGACGGTGTGTCGAGCGCGGGGAAGACAACCCTTGCGTCCGCGTTTCGGGACGACAGGGCTGCAGTCGGCGACTTCTGGCTTCTGATGGGTATCGACGACGTCTTGTCGAAGCTGCCTGCTGCCTGGTTGGATCTCGGGTACCCGACCGGCCCTGGCCGTCAGTCGCGCGATGGGTTGTGGTTTGAGACCGAAGAGAACGGCGTCCGTCTCCACGTCGGTGTGATCTGTCGGAAGATCCTTGACGTATACCACCGCGCGGTTGCCGACGCTGTCCGGGCCGGGCTGAACGTGATTGTGGACGACGTGGTGATCGACCGGGCGACGCTGGAGAGTTGGATACGCGCTCTCGATGGCCTTGACCCGACGTGGGTCGCGGTCCGCTGCGCCCGCGAGGTTGCCGTCCAGCGTGAACGAGAACGGGGCGACCGCCCAATCGGAATGGCAAGCGCCCAGCGCGACGCGATTCACTCCCGCATTCCCTACGCCTTCGAGATCGACACCGGCACCCTCACGGCCGCACAGGCCCTCGTCAGGTTGAAACAGCAACTCGGCCTCGAGGACAACACCGCAAAGGATGCTTGACGCGGCCGCGGTTGGATCAAACGGCACTGTTGCGTTGGCGCAAGGTCGCGCCCGTCGGTGAGGGTGCCGGGATGAGGCCTCACCGTCTCCGTCCAGTACCCGCGATCCAGAGTTCGGCGTTCAAGGGGTTCCGGTTCCCGCCCAAGAGCATCGTCCTTGCCCTGCGCTGGTATTGGCGGTACGGGCTCTCCTACCGCGACGTCGAAGAACTGCTGGGTGAGCGCGGGATCGAAGTCGACCACGTCACGATCTACCGATGGGTGAACTCGGCATCGACGCATGCCACCACCGGCGTATCGAGACCGCGTTCACCGAACTCGCCCGGACGTCCGATTCACTACTATCCGCGCGACACAGACGGCGCGACGGCGAACCGGTGATCGGAGTTGGCCTTGGGGATCGGACAGGCGTTCAGCGTGGCAGCGGCCACCGACGAAGATCGCGCGATTGCCACAATGACGATGGCCTTTAGTGGCGACCCCGTTGCCCGTTGGGTCTGGCGCGGGGCCGATCGGTATCTGATCTTCTTCCCGCCATTCGTGAGAGCGTTCGCCGGGGCTGCATTCGGCCAGGGCACCGCGGACACGGTCGACAACTACTGCGCCGTGGCGATGTGGCTTCCCCCCGGCGTCGGGTCGGACGAAGAGGAAATCGACGCGGTCGTCGCGGAGTCAATCCCCGTCGCCGAGCAGGATGACGTCAACGCGCTGTTCGAGCAGATGGGTGAGTTCCATCCGACCGAGGACCACTGGTACCTCCCGCTGATCGGTGTCGACTTCGCCAGTCAGAGTCGCGGCCATGGCTCGGGGTTGCTGCAACATGCACTCGAGCGCTGCGATACCGACGGGCTGCCCGCCTATCTCGAGGCGACCACCCCCCGCAACCGAGCGCTTTACGCGCGTTACGCCTTCGAGGACCTCGGCGTGATCCAGGCCGGCGATTCGCCGCCGCTGTGGCCAATGCTGCGCCGCCCCCACGGCGCGTGAGTACCTGAAGCGTCGCAACCAAAACCCCGCGTCCGATCAGGCGAACGTTGTCGATCTGACAACGAGTGGACCTTTGGGGACGGCTTTCAAACCCTGTGCAACGACGGCTGTCGCGAGCCGAGATCGAACAGCTGATCCACCGGTACCGCGAGGGTGCCTCGATCGACGGACTCGCGCGTCGGTACGAGGTCCACAGAACCACCGTCATCCATCACCTCGACCAGGCCGGCATCACGCGACGGCGCGTCGTCCGCAAGATGACCGACGAGTCCGTGGCGCTGGCCGCCGCACGCTATGAGCAGGGCGCATCACTCGCGGCCGTCGCAAACGAGTTCGGCGTGACCAACGGACCCTGGCCAAGGAGCTACGCCAAGCGGGAGTATCGACTCGACTCCGCCGGGGCTGGCGCCGTTGACGGTCACCGGCCGTGCTGGCGGTTCCTCGAGTCCGACCGGGGGGTGTCCTCTACCGGCCCATCGGGAACGGCGCGGATGTATTCTGTTACGCGTTCTGTGCGGAGGCGCGCGTCCCCAGACCCGGAATGCGGTGCGAGTCGTCCGTCCTTGTGTCTCGTCCCCCAATCGAGCATGCTCCATCGTCGAGGTGGGACCTCGGCATCGGCGCGCCTGGGCCCGTGGAGGGCTGCGGAGGAGGAAGTGTTGTGATGGATCCTGAGCACATCATGCAAGTGGGAATGGGGTTCTTCGCGTCGAAGACCCTGCTGAGTGCCGTCGAGCTCGGCGTGTTCACCGAGCTCGCTTCGCAACCGGACACGGCCGATGGTCTCGGCGAGCGGCTCGGTCTACACCTGCGGGGCCGCCGCGACTTCTTCGACGGCCTGGTCGCGCTCGGCTTCCTCGACCGAGAAGGAAACGGCGCGGACGCGGTCTACTCCAACGCGGCGGACAGCGCGCAGTTCCTGGACCGGGACCAGCCGACCTATATCGGTGGCATTCTCGAGATGGCGAACGCGCGCCTCTTCCGCTTCTGGGCCGATCTCACCGAAGCCCTACGGACTGGCGCTCCCCAGAACGAGATCAAGGTGTCCGGCCGGCCGATGTTCGACGAGCTCTACGCGGACCCGGCGCGGCTCGAGCAGTTCATGCATGCGATGGCCGGCATTTCTGCCGGGAACTTTCACGCCCTGGCAGAGAAGTTCGACTTCGGCCGCTATTCGACGCTCTCCGATGTTGGCGGTGCGACTGGATTGCTGTCGACGATCATCGCGCAACACCACCCGCAACTGCGCTGCACCAGCTGCGACCTCCCCGCCGTGCGTCCGATCGCAGAACGTGCAATCGCGGCCGCTGGTGTCGCGGATCAGGTGAGCGCGATGGACCTCGACTTCTTCGCGGATCCGATTCCTCCGGCGGACGTGGTGACGATGGGGTTGATCCTGCACGATTGGAATCTCGACAAGAAGATGCACCTCATTCGCGCGGCGTACGAGGCGCTGCCCGAAGGCGGAGCCTTCGTCGTCGTGGAGAACCTCATCGACGACGCCCGGCGCGAGAACGTGTTCGGACTCATGATGTCGCTCAACATGCTGATCGAGTTCGGCGACGCTTTCGACTACACCGGTGCCGACTTCGCGGGCTGGTGTCGCGAAGTTGGCTTCCGAGACATCGAGATCATTCCCCTCGCCGGGCCTGCGAGCGCCGGAATCGCGTATAAGTAGCCCGCGAATCGGGCGAGTTCGGTTGAGCTCAATCTCGCATCTCCGGCGCCGAGCTCTTCGGGGGTCGTCGCCCGACCGAACTGCAACCTCATCGCGTCAGTCTGACCGCACGACACCGACACCGCGCCGTCTGATTTATCCTCCCCGTGACGAGGCCAGAGCTGTCGCGGTCAGTCGTCGTCCATGATGCGCAACGTTGCGGTACTGCGGCCGAGTACGGGACCCCCGGTCGGATCCGAGATCGTGACGGACACGGTCTCGTCGCCCTCGGCCACGGTGTCGGGGAAGACACCGATGACGACCGGCTTCTGCCACTGACCCACGGCGAAGGTGATCGTCTTCGTCACCGGGAAGACGGACGTGAGGCTCCCGTACTTGAAGTCGGTGTTCGCGGTCGCGCTCGTCGGGGTCACGGTCACCTTCACCGTCACCGGGCCAGTGGCGGGCTCCGAGAGCGTGACCCAGAGCTTCGCGTTGTTCGTCGTCGTGGCCTTCACCCCGGTGTTGCCCTCGAGGATCGAGGCATCGCCAATTGCGACCTTCGGTGTGCCGCCGACCGGATCGTCGTCGAGGATCGTGCCGGTCCCGACCGGGAGACCGAGGCCGACACCGACCGGGTTCGACAACACGACCCGGAAGGTCTCGTCGCCCTCGGCGGCGGTGTCCGGGTAGACCAGCGCGTTCACGTACTTCACCGTCGGGGTCAGGCCGGTCGTCGCCGACGGCGTGAAGGTCAGGGTTCCGGTCTTCGTGCGGACGTCACCACCCGAGCCCGGCGCACAGGCTGTGGTGGTCGCGCAACCGGTCGCGGCGGCCGCGGACCCGTCGGCCTCGATCGAGTAGGCCACGCTCACCGTCGACGTCGACGGTGCCGGCAACACCACCGGGAAGGAGATCGCCCGGGGCTTGCCCGAGTCACCCTCGGCCACCGAACCCGACCCCACCGACACGCCGGTGGGGATCGCCGTCACGGCGTTGACGGTGTAGCTGCCGATCGACCCGTAGTCGATGTAGGAGCCCGGCACCCCGACCCCGTCGACGACCAGGGTGTAGGCACCCGGTGCGAGCGTGGCGTCGATCGACGCGTCGAGGCCGGTCACCGTGTTCACGTCGATCCTCGTCGCCCGTGGATCGCTGACGGCGACCTCGGTCATCGTGGCGTCGTACAACGTGGCCTTCACGTCGAGGTTGCTGGTCGGGGCTGGTGTCACGCTGATGGAGGTCGGTCCGGCACCCGGGGGGACCGTGAACTCGTAGGAGTCGGTGTCCATCGGGCCCGACGCACCCGTCCCGTGGTAGCGGACCGTCAACGGGGTCCCGTCCGGGAACCCGTTGCTCTGGACCCCCGACGAGGCGCCGACCCGCTGGGCCGACAGGTGTTTGACGCCCGGGGACGAGGTGACGGCGAACACCGACCAGTCCTCCCACTGGCTGTTCGAGTCGAACAACGAGATGAAGGTGCGCAGCGGATAGGCGTCGTCGGCCGTGTCGAGGATCGAGCCGATGTCGGTGCCCGAACCGTCGACCTGGGTCAGGTTCAGACCGCCGCCGTACTCCAGCTTCCCCGGACCCGTCGTGGGCCCCTTGATGTAGGAGAAGTCCTGGGGTGCGGGCGAGGGCGAGTAGAACGTCGGGTAGGGGAACCCACCCTGACTCACGATCGTCCGTTTCGTGAGGAGGGGCGGCGAGATCACCCCGGAAGCGACGAAACTCGGCCCGCGCGCCACCACCGGCGACGACTCATCGGCCCGGGCGACCAGGCCGTACCGGGCCATGCGGGCATAGGAGTCGTTCCTCAGATACTCCTGCTTGAGATCCAACTCGCAGGCGTCCACCCTGTCCGTGGATTGATAGAAGCTGGGACAGATGTTGGGTGTGAAGTGTGAACGCGGGGCACCGTTACTTGCACTGAACCTGTTCATGAGGGCCCGCCAGACCGAGCCCTCGATGTCCGGCATATAGGCATAGGTCCCCAAGAGGTTCGCCTCGTGGCTCAGGCCCATCACGTGTCCGATCTCGTGCGCAGCCACCTCCGCGAGCGCGCGGGCGCTCAACGGAGACGCCTGCTTGGTCGGTGCCCACTGGTTCGGGACGCCGAGTACGTACGCCGTCGGATCCACATAATCAATGGGGGCCCGGAACCAGTTGATGTTGAACTGTCCGACCTTCGCGCACCCGATCACACCGGGTGCAAGGCAGGGAGTGCCGAGAGAGTACGTCGTGTCCGAGACGAACGAGACCCGGGCCCCGTACTCCTGGTCGGGCGACTCCGGCGAGGTCCCGCTGGTGTTCTGCGTGATCGAGCCGTCGGGGCAGAACCAATAGCCGCTGGAGAGCCGGCAGGAGAGGTTCTGCATCGCATCGAGGCCCGGGTACTCGGTCGTGACGTCCACGTCGAACGCCGCGTAGTACTCGGAAATGCGCATCCAGAGCTCGCGGATCATCGCCAGCTCGGACGAGGAGAAGCACGCCGGATCGACGGTGCCGGGCGGGCACGGCAGGCTTCCGTCGAGATCGAACCCGTAGAGCGTCTGGCCCTCGTGGTTGCTCGCCATGCCGTGGAAGTCCAGGTAGAGGGTCTTGGTCGACTCCGGCAGCGAGTGCAGCTGGAAGGTCTCGGCATCGGAGTACCCGGCGAGGGACGCCACGACGGCCGCCGCTACGGCCGGGCTCTCGGGGGCCGGGCTCGCCTGCTCTGCCGTGGCGAACTCCTGGTACCACAGCTGGCCGTCGGGCATTACGGAGAGGCTGTCGTCGGCGATCAGCTCGGCGCTCAGCTTCCCCGGCGACCACCCCACCCGCTCGGCGACCGTGTCGAGGTGGCCGCCGGCCTCGAGCCGCTCGACCGCGGCGGCACCGTGGCGGGTACGGTCCAACACCTTCTCGATCCCAGGAGGCGCGGGCGGCGCGTGCTCGCTGCCGCCCGGCGCGGCCCCGGCGCCGCCGGTCGCCAGGGGCATCATCGCCAGCGCGAGCAGCCCGACGCCGATGGTGTTACGTAACCGCTTCGAATACCGCACTGCACGCCCCTCACCGTTCGCTGCGGGGTCAGCGAACCTCCGCGACCACCATGGCGGGCGGGGCGCGTCACCGGCGCGTCACCGGTCAGGGTCCCGACACACTCCGCAGCTCCGCCGCCCGCCGGGCCCAGGAAGCGAGGCCGTGGACCTCGCAGAGATCCTCGGCGCCGGCGAGCCACCGTTCGGCGGCACGGTCGAGGGTGCCGGCCGCGGCGACGCGGTTCTGCGCCAGCGCGACGAGGGTCGACGCGCGGTGGTACTCCCATCCGAAGGCCTCGGTCAGCCGGAGCGCCTGGAGCAGGCGCGCCTCGGCTTCGTCGTGGAGTCCGACGAGCGTGAGGAGCTTGCCGACGTAGGCGGCGACCGGGCCCTGGCTCGTGACCCCGTTGTAGGACACCTCCTCGACGAACGGCTCGATCGCCGGGAGCAGCGCCTCGGCCGCGGCGACGTCGGCCAGGTCGAGGGCCAGGATCGAGTAACCGAGCAGTGTGGTCGACCGGATGAGATCGTGGGGTATCGCGTCGATGCCCCGGTCGAGCGCCTCGTGGAGCAGGGCACGCGGCGCGGCCGTCTGCCCCACCTCCAGGCTGCAGATGGCATGGGCGACCCGGAACGTGACGTCGACCGCCTGTTGGCCTTGCGTCATCGGCTCGACCAGCGCGAGCAGTTCGGCGTGACGGCCTTCGAACGTGCCGAGGACGAAGGTCTGGGCGGTGAAGACTGACCATGCCTCCGGTTCGCCCATCCGGTCGCCGATCGCAAAGGTCTCGGCGATCGCCTGCTCGGCGTCGCGGAACCGGCAGGTCATGGTGGCGGTGAAGGCGTCGACGATCCCGGAGAGCCACCGGGCGCGCGGCTCGTCGAGCTCGTGGGCCACCCGGAGGAGATCGACGCGGTGCCGGTCGGCCGACGCGGCGTCGCCGACGCACACGGCGGCGGTGTGCGCGGCGAAGTAGACGGCGGCCGTGAGCGTCGGATCACCGACCGACTCGACGACCTCGGCGGCCTCGGCCGCAACCGCGGCGCGCATCGCGGCGTTGCCCGGCGCCCAGAGCGCCATGATCACGGCCGGCGCGACGCGCGCCAGGACCTTCGCGTCGCCGGTCGATCTCGCGGTGGCGAGCGCCGCTTCGGCTGCCTGCGTGCGTCGCCCGGTCTGATCCGTGTGCACCAGGCTCTGGGCAACCAGCGCCTGCAGGCGGGCCCGCGTGGCGAGATCGCTGTCGCGGACACGGCCGAGCGCGGCCTCGGCGATCGCGAGGTGTTGCGGCGCCGCACTCCCCAACCGGATGAGCGCGCCCGGGTTCATCGCCAAGGCCGCGTGGCACAACGCGTCGTCGTTCCCGCAGCGCTGCGCGAGGGTCGCGCCCTCCTGGAGCACGTCGAGCCCGGCCGGGTCGCCCGCCCTCGTGGCGGCGTCACCGAGACGCACCGTGAGGTCGGCCAGCTCGACCTCTGGCCGGTCGAGCGCGCGAGCGTGGTCGAGGGCGCGCCGGTACCAACCCGCGGCCTCCGAGGCGGCGAGACCGGCGAGCGCGTCGTCGCCGGCTGCCGTCGCCCAGTGCTGCGCGTCGACTCGCCGGCCGGCGCGCTCGGCGTGATGGGCGAGGCGCGCGGCGGGCACCCGGAACCGGGCCGGGTCCGCCAGGACGTCGAACGCCGTCGAGTGCAGTCGGGCCCGGGCGCGGCTGCCCAGCTCGGCCTCCAGACTCCGTGCCACGAGGGCGTGGGTGAAGCGCGCCGTCGCCGCGCCGGACGCCCCCGGCACGATCACCCCCGCAACCGTCGCCCGATCCAACAGCGTGCCCATGGCGTCGCCGTCGATCCCGACCATCGCCTCGAGCGCCGCCTCCTCGAACTCCACACCGAGCACCGCCGCCGCACTGAGCACCTCGCGGGCATCCGGGCCGAGGACGCCAACCCGCTGCCACACGAGATCGCGCAACGTGGCGGGGAGCACCCCGGAGCCGGCCGCGCCGAGGGTGACGGCGGTGTCGTCCACGCCCAACCGGTCCGACTCCGACCAGAAGCGGAGCAGGTGCTCGGCGAAGAGCGGGTTCCCCGCGGTCTCCGCCTCGAGGAGTTCGACGACCTCGTCGACGTCGTGATCCGCGGCACCGGCGACGAGCTCCCGTACGAGGTCGCCGAGCTCGTCCGTATCGAAGCCCTGGAGCACCAACGGCGACGCGCCCTCGCGGACGAGATTCGCGACGGTCGCGCGCAGGTGTTCGCCACGCGCATCGCCGGTGTCCCGATACGCCCCGACCACGAGCACCGGCAGGCCCGCGAGCTCCACGACGAGCTGGCACAACAATTCGAGGCCCGACGACTCCGCCCAGTGCAGATCGTCGACGAGGAGCGCGACCGGGCCCTCGGCTGCGACCCGCCGGGCGATGTCCGCCGCCGCGTGGAAGAGCAGATGGCGCGCGGTCCCGGGATCGTCCACCGATGCCTCGGGATGAGGGACGCGGGACGCCAACTGCGGCACGATCCGCGCAAGGTCGCCGCCGCAGCGGGCCGCGTGGGCGGCGATGGCTTCGTCCGGGAGCGCGTCGACGACATCACCGAGCAGCGCACCGAACGGCTGGAACGGCGCGCGCACGAACTCCGTGCACCGCGCGTAGAAGACCGACCAATCGGGTCGCGCCGCACACGATTCGGCGAGCGCGGCAACGAGCGAGGTCTTGCCGATGCCGGACTCGCCCGAGACCAGCACCACGCGCGGCCCGGCATGCGCCGCATGTGTCGCGGCGTCGACGAGCGCAGTCAGTTCACGGCGTCTGCCGACGATCACCGTCGCCGTCGTGAGCGACGCCGGCAACGCGGCCCCTCGCGCTCCCGCGGGGTGCTCTGGGTCTTTGCCTTCGCCCGACTCGACGCCGTCCCAACCGGTCGCGATCCGCTGTTCGATGCGGCGAAGTTCCTCCGAGGGCTCGGTGCCAGCCCGCTCACCGAGGAACGACCGATACGCCTGAAAGCTCCGCAGCGACTCGGTCGGGCGGCCGGTCGCGGCCAGCGAGCGCATCAGCAACCCGCGCGGGCGGTCCCGGAACTCGTTGCTCGCGATGTGGGCCTCGAGCATCGAGATCGCATCGTTCGATCTCCCGAGCTCGATCAGCGCCGCCGCGAGGTCCTCGACCGCCGTCGCCCGGATCTCGGCCAGCCGGGTCGCCTCACCCGCGGCCCACGCCTCGTTGCGGAACTCGTCGAGGGCCGGTCCGACCCACCGGTCGAGGGCCGCGCGGATCGCGTCCGGGTCTGCGTCGGCCTGTTCCAGTTCAGCGCACGCGAGCAACGCATCAACTGGGACATCGAGCCGGTAGCCGGTCGCGGTCGTGACGATCGCGTCGCTGCCGACGGTGGCACGCAGGCGAGCGACGATCTTGCGCAACGCACCGGTCGAGACTCCGAGGACCCACGCCAGCCACTCCGTGCGCACCGGCTGCGGGGCATGCAGCGCCAGCGCCGCGAGCAGTCGGCGTTGGCTCGCGCTGGGAACCTCGACCACACCGTCCGGGCCGACGACCCCCACGGGACCCAATACGCGCACCTCGACGTGGTCCACAGCGGCGGAGCGTATCCCTCACCCGAACCGTGTCCACCCCGTCCGTTGCCGTCGGATCAGCGGCCGCGTTCGCGGATGCCGGCGCCGACGTCGGCATCCGCGTCGGCCATCTTCGACGCCCCATACGCCGACACGCGCTGCCGGTTTACCCGAGCTGACGATCGATGCGAATGTCGCCGAGGTCGAGCCGCAACTCCTGGTCCCAGGTCCACGCCTCCGTCCGGTCCGGAAGCCCGATGAGACCGGTCGATGTCCGCCCGGGTGAACGGGCCAGTCCCCGGAGCACGATGTGGTCGATAGGTCGTTCGTCGACGTGGCCCATGGCCGGTCCGAGAGCGATGAAGCCACCCGCTCGGATCCACAGCGGGATCTGATCGATAGGACTGTCGACGTCGACCCCGCGCCGACCTTCGATGACCTCGTCGGTCCACCAGTC